>CAYFQN010000180.1:0-6235 GCA_964345285.1 uncultured Rhodothermales bacterium | reverse complement strand
TGAGCGTGCCCGTATCGGCATCTGCATCCAGCGTCACGTTGTCGCCCTCTTGCACCGTGACATCGTCGGCCAACTGACCAATCGACGTCCCGTCGCTGTCCGTCACGTTCAGGCTGCGCACTGTCGCGCCGTCCGCCAGCGTGACGGGGTTCTCACTGGTGCCATCGCCGGTAAGTGGAGGTTGCACCGCGACACTCGACAGCCCGCCTTCGGGGCCCACTGCCGAGATCGTGAGTGTACCTGCATCAGCATCTGCGCTCAACGTCACGTTGTCGCCTTCCTGCACTGTGACGTTGTCTGCCAACTGCGCAATGGACGTCCCGTCGCTGCCGGTCACGTTCAGCTGGCGCACCGCCGCACCGTCGGCCACGCGCTGGGCCTGCTCGGCCCGCCGCGCAAACGCCGTGCTCGTCAGCCGCGTGCGCGGCAGCGCTTCCTCCGCTCCGCCATCAACCGCTACCGTCACTTCTAGCCACAACGGACCGCCCTCATCGAGCACCGCATCCGGCAGCCCGCCATCAGTCTGGCTTCCTAGCGGTACGCTGAAGCGCCCGCCGGCGTCTTCCCCGATCGTGCGCGTGTAGGTTTCGCCCCAATCGGCAACGGGGCTCCCTCCACTCTCACTGGTAAAGAATTGAAATGTTAGCTGGACGTCGCCAACCAGCGGACCATCTGAAGCGGCGAGCGTGCCTTGGTACGTAATCTCTTGTGGTACCTGCTGGGCATGGGCCACTTTTGACCCGCCCACGAGCAGAATCGTGATCAAGAGACCGATAAATGCAGCGAACGAGCGGATATCTGACGTCGACATGTACGATGTTGGAAATCTAAATAGGTTGCGTGTCGGGTAACCGTGTGGAAGCGTCACTCGTGAGGGCGCGAATCGTGCGACAGGTCAGTCTTTTCCTTGTCCTCGGATTGCAGGAGGATTCGCTCCAAGCGGGCCACACGCTCTTCCAGGGATTTAGCTCTCTGCTGTGCCGCCTCCAGCTCTCCTTGCTGCTTCTTCAACGCTTCAATAAGCACTGCTGTGAGCTTCGCGTACTCTACGCCCTGCGGGCGCCCCTCATCGTCAAACGCGACGAGTTCAGGGAGCACGGTTGCGATCTCTTCGGCGATCACGCCCACGTCGGCCGCGCCGTCTTCTTTCCAGTTATAGCGCACCCCGCGTAGGCGCTCGACGAGCACCAGCGGGTCGTCCAGCGTTCGGATATTTTCCTTCCAACGGACAGAGGAGGGGAATATGCCCGGGTCTTGCCATACGAGTTCGTTGCTGGCATCCGAATAGGCGAGCACCTTGTCACCCTCGCCGTTGCCAGGCACCGCCGGGCTCAGTTTGGGTGCGGACACCGCCCCGTCGAGGAGTTTCGCTTCTACCACGGCACCCGGGCCGATGTCGTCGCTCTTTACCTCGCCGGATGCGATGTTCGCGCTGTTGACCGCGTTGTTGGCCAAGCTCAGCGGGCTAGCCCCTGTCCCATCTCCGGCCAGCGTCCCATCGCTCGATACACTGGTGAGCACTTCATCGGCACTTGGCACATCGCTTGAGACAGAGATGGTAATCGCCCCGCTTTGCTCGCCGAGCACAATTCGATCGCCAGCACGGACAGCCGTGTTATCTTGGAGCGTCGTGATGGTAAAGCCCTGACTGTCTTGTGCGGTCAAGCTGCGCACGACAGCGTCATCGGCGAGCTTGGCAGGCGTAACGGCTTCATCAGCCAGGCTCAGCGGGTCGGAAGACGTGCCCTCTCCGGCCAGCGTCTCATCGCTCGTCACACGTGAAATCCCTCCGTCGGGAGCCGTTGCAGAAATCGTGAGTGTGCCGGTTGCAGCGTCTGCGCTCAGCGTCACATTGTCGCCCGCTTGCACATCAATACTGTCAGACAGTTGTGCAACCAGTTCGCCATCTGCATCTCGCACGTCCAGATTGCGAACGACTGTGCTGTTGGCAAGCTTGGCGGGTGTGACGGCCCCGTCAGCTAGCCCCAGCGGGTCGGAAGACGTGCCCTCTCCGGTCAGTGTCCCGTCGCTCGTTACGTTGGCTATCCCCGGGTCAGTGGACGAGATCGTCAGGGTGCTTCCGTCTTGGTCGATTGTGACATTTTCCCCTGCGCCCAGCGCAACCGCATCCGTTAACCCATTCAGGCTACGCACCGCCGCGCCGTTGGCCACGCGCTGGGCCTGCTCGGCCCGCCGCGCAAACGCCGTGCTCGTCAGCCGCGTGCGCGGCAGCGCTTCCTCCGCTCCGCCATCAACCGCTACCGTCACTTCTAGCCACAACGAACCGCCCTCGTCGAGCACCGCATCCGGCAGTGCAGGCTGGCCCTCACCACCAAGCAACACGCCAAAGCGGCCGCTGCTCACCGGTATCCCCGTAAACGTATTCTCCCAGGGAGCGTCTTGCGGTAGCTGAACGGCACCGTCGTCAGGGCCATCGTAGATTCGGAAGGTTAGATCGACCATGCCAGTCACAGGATTCCCCTCCGCATCGGCGAGCGTGCCCTGATACGCGATTTCCTGTGGCACCTGCTGGGCTTGAGCCATCGGCGCCGCCCACGATAACGCGGCGCCCATCAGCAATCCAATCAGCACGACTCGACTGTACGAAAGAATGTCCATGAGCGGTAGATCCATTACTTACTGCTTATCCTAACGACGGGGCCAGAGCACCTGAGCCTTAGTTTCCAGACGGCGTGCCCGGTGGTGGCGGCAAGGGATCAGGTCCTGTGGATCCTCCCCCTCCGCCGTTGTCCCCCCCTCCTTGACCAAGCGTGAGAAACGTCACGACTCCTCCCACTGCAACGCTGCCTATCAACGACAACCATGTGCTTGTTCGTTTGAAGAAGGGCGTGCGGTCGTCATCGGCAGGCTGATCTGCCGGCGGAGCTTCAGGCTGAACGTCCCGCCGCACGATGGAAACGAGCGAGACGTATTCCGGAGGATCGTTGATTGGATCGGCCTCGTAACCGGGTCGGATTCCAAAAATATTGATGATGGCCTGACGAGCTTGCTGTAACTCGTTGAGACGCAAGTGAGAAAGACCAAGCAGTCTGTACGCTGTGACTGCTTGATCTTCCGAGACGTCCTGCCGATCCAGGCACGCAGAAACCTGGCTAATGGCCTCTTGAAAGTTGCCATTGATATAGGCCGACTCTCCCTCCTCAATAGCCTCTTCGCATGTCGGAACCTCGTTCTGAGCAGCAGCCGGAGCAACGCCGATCCACCCAGTAAAGCCCACTATCAAAATACCTCCTATCAAGATCCGGTAACTCAAGCTCATCGCAACATCTCTGAGGGACAGCGCTGGGACAGTCAACATGGGGGATGGAGAATTAGATGAGACAGAGCACCGACCGTACTGACGCCCCTCCTGGAGATGCTAACCGCAACCAGTCGAGCCGATACATCAAGAAACGCCTCGGTAGCCAGACTTACTGTTGCAGCCTGACACTATTGTACAAATACCCGTAATGAAGCAATTCGCCTTTACTCTGTTGCGGGGACCGCGTTTTGCTTTTATCGTGTGGTACTTTCCGCTCGTTCGCGCTGTACTTTACACTCACAGGGATGCATATCTCGATCCAAGGCACACTTACCGCGTGACGAACCGCCCAGCAGCGTTGTCTTCGAATGAGTTAGTCCGGCGTGTGCGTGTTTTCACTCCCCCTGGCGTTGCGTCCAAGTATCCAATCCGTGGCTGCTTCGAGCCAGGTCGCGCAGACAACTAGAGCGGTAGGGCTGTGATAGCGAGTACCTGGATAGCGATTACCTGCACCATCACCAGATGGCGGATCACCGTCTTGCTGTAGCGGGTAACCACCCCCTGGCAATACACGTGCAGGCCAGGTGCAGTTTTGTAGAAGAGCCCCCAGCGTCGGCGCTGCTTTCTTGTCCTGCGGCATACCGGTGGGCGCGCACTGATACCCAAAGTCGGTGTCTCGAAACTCATCGACGATGCGCCCAGAGGCCCTTTTGAGCCCAGCGCCGAAAGCGACGGAAGCCCGAGTTCCGCTTTCCGAAGCGCGCTGGCAGGTTGCGCCGCGGCCCGTCAACGCGGCCGAGCCACGAGACCACGTCGATAAACCAGCGGTTGTAAGGGGGACGCCGCGGTCGGTCGGCATCCCCGGAGGCGGATGCGCGATGCAAGCGCGCTGCCTGTCGATGATTTTGTGTCGTCCCACAGTGACGGGGGCTCCAGGGGCGGGCGCGCGCTGAACCGCTCGGGTTGATGGGCAACGGTCGCTCAGTGCACGCGCACTCTCGCGACACGCGCACTCTCGGGTGATCTATATTTTCGACTCAATCACCACACTCTGATACGCAAAGGCAGCGTCGATCGAGCCCGTGGTGAAATGGCTGATCAAAAGGAGCGGTTGGATGAATTGGCCTGCGTCGTATCCTCTGGCGTGGCAGACGGGGGCGGGTCGCGCAGGTCGATGACGACGGAGAGCTGCTCTCCAGCCGACACCGTTACTGTGCGCGTCTGCCGGCCCAGAGCGGGGTGCACCGCCGCGATCTCGTGCTCGCCGGCCGAGATGGGCATTTCATACCATACATCGGCGTTGCGCTCTCGCAGTTCTCCATCGATGTAGATGGTGCCCCATGGCTGTACCAGCACACGAAGCTGCCCCATCTGAGGCGTGAGCGCTGCGGTCAGTTGGCGCGCCTCGCCAGCCGCCACCGAAACGTTCATGCGCGCCGGTTCGTGGCCTGACCGCGTGAACACGACCTCGTGGGTGCCGGCCTCAACTTCATCCAGGACGAGCGGTGTAGTCCCAACCACAGCGCCGTCGAGTTCGACCTGGGCTCCCGGGGGCGTCGAAGTCAACTGCAACGTTCCGGTTGTGGGCTCCGGGGCTGGGGCGGGAGAAGGCGATGCGGGCTCTGCCGGCTCAGGGCGCCCTGCGTCGTCGGCGCCCGAAGATAGACCGGCCGCGGGTGATGGATCCGACGGCGAAGCCTCACGGCCTCGTGTAGCAAGGTCGTCGTCGGGCAGCTCGGGGCGCGGGTTGAGCGTCACCGCATACGTCGGCGCCTGGTTGTTGCGCAGTACGGCTACGGTGTCTGCGGCGAAGAAGCTGTCGCGCTCCACGGTGATGATGTACACGCCCGACCGGATCGGGTACCGGTTGAGCGGCGTTGCGCCGATGGAATCGCCGTCGATGAACACCGTCGCGCCAGCCGGCTCGGAGTAGACGGACAGGTCCGCATACCCCGTGCCCAGTGCCCCGCCCCCAGCGGCTCCACCGGGTGCCGCGTCGCTCGGTCGGTTCGTGGCACGCGACGCCGTGTCGCGCAGCACCGACGGCTGACGCGCAGCGGGAGGCGAGGGGGACGAGTCCAGCCCGATCAACTGACGGATCGACTGGCCGCCCGTCTCCCACTCGGGCGAGAGGTACAGCACCGCCCCGAGCCCTCCGACGAACAGTAGAAAGATCACTGGAAACGCCGCGCGCCGGATCGTCATCCACGCGCGCTCTGCCCCACTGGGCGGCGGCGGTTGATACGGCACCCACTCGGGTCCGTCGTTTTGCTGTTCACTCATGGACGGGTAGCACTACGCAACAGGGACCGGCATGTCTCTCCGCTGACGACGGAGGCACGACCGTGGTGTACGCGGTCTGGAAAACCTCGTTGTGACGGGTTTGCCATCGGGTGTGGGGGTGAACGTCGGCTGAGAGGGGTTGTTCGCCGCTCACGGACGGGTTAGGTTGGGTAGCGCTGGGTCCTCGTATCGCCTGTGCATCCCCCGTCTGTCACTTGCACGCATCGGCATGCCGCTCTTCCGTGTGGATCGGTCGCTGTACCCCTTTGCCTCGCACTATGTCCGCACCGAGGCCGGACGCATGCATTACGTGGATGAAGGATCTGGCCCTCCCATCGTGCTGCTTCACGGCAACCCGACGTGGTCGTTTCTCTACCGGCGCCTCATCCGCCAGTTGTCGCCGGCCTCCCGCTGTGTAGCGCCCGACTACATCGGGTTCGGCCGGTCGGATAAGCCGCCGGACGCGGACTACACGCCGGCTGCGCAGGCGGCTCGCATCGAGGCGCTCATCCACCGGCTCGGGCTGCGCGGCATCACCCTGGTCGTGCACGACTGGGGCGGGCCCATCGGCCTGTCGTACGCGCTGCGGCATCCCGGGCACGTGAAGCGCCTCGTAGTGGCCAATTCGTGGCTGTGGCCGCTCCACCACGGTCCGTGGATTGCTGCCTTCAGTCGGGCCGCCGGAAGCGC
>CAYFQN010000179.1:4188-6429 GCA_964345285.1 uncultured Rhodothermales bacterium | reverse complement strand
AGTACCGCGTTGTACTTCTCGCGCTTCGTGCGGAAGACGAGGTCGTCCTTGTCGTCGCGGCGCACCGGCTCGTTCGTCGGCACGACGACGACGTCCAGCTCGTAGATCTCCTTGAACTCCTCCTCCTCCGTCTCGGCCGTGCCGGTCATGCCGGACAGCTTGTTGTACATGCGGAAGAAGTTCTGCAGCGTGATGGTGGCGTACGTCTGCGTGGCGGCTTGCACCTCCACCTGCTCCTTGGCCTCCAGCGCCTGGTGCAGCCCCTCGGAGTAGCGGCGGCCCTCCATGACGCGGCCCGTGTGCTCGTCGACGATCTGCACCTTGCCGTCCTGGACGATGTACTCGGTGCCCTTCTCGTACAGCGTGTACGCCTTCAGGAGCTGCTCGATAGCATGCAGCCGCTCGGCGCGCTCGGCGTACTGGTTGTACACCTCCCGCTTGCGCTCCTCCATCTCTTTCTCCAGGAGGCGCAAGTCGTTCATGCGCTTGTTCTCGCGCTTCTCCTCCGTCAGGTCCTGCGCGGCGAGCTCTTCTTCCAGCTCGCGCTTCTTCTGCTCGATGTCTTCCTCAAGCTGCGCAATCTCCTCGCCGACGTCGACGAGGATGAACATGTCGCCATCTTCGCCCATGATCTGGCCCATGTACTCGCGGCCCTTCTCCGTCATCTCGATGGCGCGCTGCTTCTCGTCGAGCGCAAAGTAGAGCTCCTCGTCGACAAACGGCATGCGCTTGGCGTTCTCCTGCAGGTAGAAGTACTCGGTCTTCTGGCGGAGCCGCTCCACACCCGGCTCCTGCAGGAGCTTCTGGAGCTTGCGGTTCTTGGGGAAGCCGCGCGTGGCCCGCAAGAGCTGGAGGCCCGCCTCGTCTTCGAGTTCGGACGCGCGCCCTTTATCGCCCTCTTCCTTGGCCTTTTCTTTCTCCTTGAGGAGCTCCTCGGCTTCTTTAGTGAGCTTGCGGACGAGGCGGCGCTGCGCCTGCACGAGCTTTTCGACCGGATCGCGGAGCGCGGCGAACTGGTCGTCCTGCGGCTCGGGCACCGGGCCCGAGATGATGAGGGGCGTCCGCGCCTCGTCGATCAAGACCGAGTCGATCTCGTCGACAATGGCGTAGTGATGGCCGCGTTGCACGAGCTGCTCCTCGCGCTGCACGAACGAGTTGTCGCGCAGGTAGTCGAAGCCGAACTCGTTGTTCGTGCCGTACGTGATGTCCGCCCGGTAGGCGGCACGGCGCTCCGTGGAGTGCGGCTGATACTTGTCGACGCAGTCCACGTCGAGCCCGTGAAATCCAAAGATCGGAGCCATCCAGTCGGCATCGCGCTGGGCCAGGTACGGGTTCACCGTAACCAAGTGCGCACCACGGCCCGCCAGTGCATTCAGATAAAGCGGCATGACGGCGACGAGCGTCTTTCCTTCACCCGTCTTCATTTCGGCGATGCGGCCCTGGTGGAGCACGACAGCACCGAGCAGCTGCACGTCGTACGGGACCATGTCCCACTCGATCTCGGAGCCGCCGGCCGTCCACGTCTCGCCAATCATGCGGCGACACGTCTCCTTCACGACGGCAAACGCCTCAGGCAGCAGCGCGTCGAGCGTCTCGCTGACGACGATCTTCCACTCGTCTTCCAGATCGTCCAGCTCTTCGTAGAGCATCTCGCGCTCGTCGAGCGTCAGCGCGGCCTCATGGTTGTCCGGCGGCTGGCCATCGCCCCCAATCTCGATCTGTTGGGCCGAGGGCGCGTGCCGCAGCGTGTCGCGGATCTCGTCCTGCCGCGCCTCAATCTCGGCGACGGCGTCTTGGATGGTCTCGCGGAACGTGTCCGTCTTGCCGCGCAGCTCGTCGTCGGTCAGATCCTGGAGCTGTTCGTACTCCTCATTGATCTCGTCAACGATGGGCCACAGCTTGTTGAGCTCGCGTTTGTTGCGGTCGCCAAAAAGATCTCTAAGCCACTCAAACATGTATTTGCTACGTGCGATGAGACAGTCCGCGGCGGCAGCGTGAGGTCTCGCTCCCTAAAGGCCAGCGGGCTGCGAGTCCGTTTCTACCAGAAAATTACGTCGTGGATCTCACGCAGCGCGTACCGATCCGTTCCCTTTTGTCCACTGGTTGAGCAGGTCTTGATCCATGATTTTCCGGCTCAGATGTTGCGCCCTGCCTCATTGTGCTGTTGCTTGACGCGGACGTACACAATACGTTGTAACAGTCCCTACCAGTGATTCGCCGAGTGCGCCCCTGCCGAGTGCG
>CAYFQN010000179.1:0-4088 GCA_964345285.1 uncultured Rhodothermales bacterium | reverse complement strand
GCCGAGTGCGCCCCTGCCGAGTGCGTTCTGTCTTCTGCATTGCCATCCCATGATCTCTTTCCGCTCCCCTCGGTTGTGGACCGTCCTAGTTCTGCTGGTCGGTGCCGCGTGGATGGTGCCGTCCACCCCGGCCCACGCCCAGGGGGCGCTGTCTAGCTTCCCGTTCTTGCAGTTTGCCCCTTCTGCGCGGGCTGCAGCGCTCGGTGATGCCCTCCCCGCACAGGCCGATGGCGACGTGAACGCGCTGTTTGGCCATCCCGCCGCGCTCGATTCGTCCACGCACCAATCCGGCAGCCTCTCGTACCTCAACTACCTGGCCGACATTAACGCGGGCTTTCTGGCCGTTGGGCACTCGGTGGAGGGCGTGGGTGACTTCGGCGCGGGCTTGCGTTTTTTGAGCTGGGGATCGTTTGAGGAGGCGAATGAGTTTGGCGAGCGTATCGGCTCGTTTGGCGCGGGCGACGTGGCACTCACCGTGAGCGGCGCGCGGGCGGTTGGATCGCGCTGGCGTTACGGAGCCAGCCTCCACGTCATCCACTCGCGCCTGGCGACGGCGCAAGCCACCGCACTGGCTGTAGACGTCGGCGTGCTCTACCGCATCCCCGCGCAGCAGATCACGCTCAGCGCGTCTGCCAACCGTGTCGGCCGCACGATCGACTCGTTCGGCGTGACGCGGGACCGCCTGCCGGTCGATGTGCGTCTCGGGCTCACGAAGCGGCTTCGCTATCTGCCCCTGCTTCTCTCCATCACGGCGTACGATCTCGATCAGCCAGGTGATGCGCTCCCCAGCGGCACGTCGCTCGATCGCGTGATGGCGCATGTGTTGCTCGGCGGCGAACTCGCCATTCATAAGGCGTTCCGGCTTCGCGTCGGGTACAACCACCGGCGGCGGGAAGAGCTCGGCCTCTCGGACGGCTTCGAAGCCGCGGGCCTCAGCGCAGGCTTTGGGCTCGCCATGGCCCCGCTGCACGTCAGCTACGCGTACCAATCGTGGTCATCGCTTGGCGGGCTGCACTGGCTCACCCTGCGCGCGCGGCTGTGAGGGTTGCGAAAGCGTGCGCACGGATGGCGACACAGGGGGAGTGAAGCAACCCGGTTCTCCCGTGGCTCCGCTCTCCCATCCGTCCTTTCTCACGCTCGCAACAGGTACTGAACCGCCACGGAGACCTGACGCTACGATTGCGCTCGGACGGCCCGGAGAACGTTACCGATGGACCATGGCGCCTCGAAGCATCGCCCAACTATCTCAGGGCGCTATGTGCGTTTTGCTGAATGAGTTGATACCGCCAAATGAGATATCCGGCTTCACCACGCTCTTTCCAGTACGCGTCAACGCGGTACAGGCCGTCGTAGCGGTAGCCCTCCTCCGGCGCCCACTTCGACGTGGCGCCCGCACCCCGAACGACGCGGACGGGCTGCCCGGCGTGCACGTTGTACGCTAGTGCTCGGTTGGCCCCCGTCAGTCGCTGATCGGCAACTTGCTCGCCCGTTGTGTGGTCGCGCCCACCCCGGCCCGTGTAGAGAATCACATCGCCGCGGCCCCATCGTCCGTATAGCCGCCCGAGAGAACGACTGACTCAGCGCCCTCCTCGTCCCGCCCGCAGATTCCCGCGCGGAGCTGCCGGTGCACGCCGGCCTCAAACAGCGCGCGGCGCGACGCAAACCAGTGACCAGGCGGATATCCCGGGACAGGCCCGAACATAGACGGGTGGTGAGCGGTGAGCGGTGCAAACTGCTCAGGAGCTAGGGAGCCGCATCCCGTCGTCAGATTGACAGCGGGCCAGCGCTCGAGGCAAGAGGACGGGGCCCTCCAGCAGCGATGTTCTCTGTGAAGCAGCGGGGCGTTAGCGCCTCCGCCTGCGCGAGTACAGCCGGCGTGAACATGCACGACCAGGAAGCGGGTGACATCCCTTTCGTCGCAGCGGACTGTGGCCGATCGTTAGATGACGACTCCATGGGCTACTCACATCCGTTTGGAGTACATACACCGGGTCCAGGAAGGAGGTCGTCTCGTTCCCAAATGGGTCTTCTGGCCTTGTTGATCGTCCTAGAGTGCGAATAGATGGTACCACCACGCTAAGCCATCGATCTGGCCTAAGCTATCCCTCCAGCTCTTTTAACTCCTCCGGGTCGCGTTTGAGGAGGCCCTGCTTCTTGAAGTAGATCATGGTCGTATCCAGCGTGCCATGGCGCATGCGCTCCTTCACTTGCTCCAGCGGCATGCCCTGGTTCAGCCAGATGAGCGCCGCCGTGTGCGTCAGACTGTGCGGCGTCACCCCCTTCCGCTTGATGCCCGCCGCCTTCAGGTGCCCGTTGATGCGGCTGCGCACCGAGCGCGTGTTGAGCCGCTGCCCGGCCGAGCGGTGCCCGTGAGAAACGAACAGCGGGTCCTCGGGCTTCATCCGGCCGCGGGTGTCGAGATACGCCTGGATGCGCTCCAGCACGGGCGGATCGATGGGCGCCTGCTGGTCCTTCACGGTGCGCCCCTTCCCCTGCACGCGCAGAAACCAGCCCATCAGCGTCTGCTCCAGGTCCTCAATGTCGGCCCGGACGATCTCGATCTCACTCAGGCCGGCGAACAGCATGAGATAGATCATGGCCTGGTCGCGCTTGTCGATCTGCGATGCGTCATCCAGCACGCCGAGCAGCTTGTCGATGTCGGTCTCCGTAAGGACAGCGCGCGAGTGCGTGTCCGGGCGGCGATTGCCCTTTACAGCCTTGGCAGGATTCTCCTCCAAAAACCCGGCGTCGGTGAGGTACTGGCAGAGGCGGCGGATGGCTGTGAGGTACGTGCTCACCGACACCTGGCTCAGCTCGCGCTCTTCCATCAGGTACGTCTTGTACGCGCGGATATCGTCCTCCGTGAACTGGAAGCTGCCCTGCTGGCGCACGAACCACTTCTCGAATGTGTTGAGCGAGCGGCGGTACGTGCCGATCGTCTCCTCGCTCTTCCCATCGAGGTAGTCCTGATAGAAGGATTGCAGATGCCGCCGCAACTCGCGCAGCGACAGGTCGAGGGACGGTCCGTCCGGGTTGGCAGTCTCGTTGGACATGGGCACAGGCAGAGGTTGGACACAGAGAACACCCGAGGCCATGTGCGCAAGGGGCACCCAACGCACAAGCCCTTAATCGATAGGGATGGTCCTACCAATCAAGGGCTTATCCGAACTATTTTCAATAACGGACTTCAAAAGGGGCGTCGTGTGGACGCTCAGCGCTTACACGTCCATGATCTCCATGTCTTCGCTGTAGTCCTCCAGCGCGTCGACGTACGACTGGAGGTAGCTGGCTCCCATCGCCCCGTCGATGATGCGGTGGTCGTATGAGAGCGACACGTACATGATGTGCCGCACCGCGATGACGTCACCCAGTTCGGGGTCTTCAACGACGACGGGCTTCTTCTTGATCGCACCCGTCGCCAGGATGCCGACCTGCGGCTGGTTGATGATCGGCGTGCCCATGAGCGAGCCGAGGGAGCCGATGTTCGTGACGGTGAACGTGCCACCCTGTAGCTCGTCGGGCTGGAGCGCCTTGTTGCGGGCCCGCTCCGCCAGATCGGCAGCCGCGCGGGCCAGCCCGATGATGTTTTTGTCGCCCGCGTTGCGAATGACCGGCGCCAGCAGGCCCTTCTGCCCGATGGCCACGGCAATACCGATGTTGAAGTACTTCTTCATCACGATCTTGTCGCCCTCCACGGAGGCGTTGAGCACCGGGTGCTCGCGGAGCGCATCGACGGCCGCCTTCACGAAGAACGGCGTGAACGTGAGCTTGATGCCCTCCTGCTCCTGGAACGACGCCTTGTGGCGCTCGCGGAATTTGACGAGGCCCGTGACGTCCGCCTCGGCGAACGAGGTGACGTGCGCCGACGTGGCCTTCGAGCGGACCATGTGCTCGGCCGTGATCTGCCGCATGCGGTCCATCTCCATGACCTCGATACGCCCGTCGTACTGATCCTCCAACTCGGCGGCGCTCGGCCCGGCTTCGACTTGATAATCCGTTCGGGCGGCCGGCCGGGGGGGCGCCGGTTGCGACGGCGCCGTGCGGGCGGCCGGTTGTGGCTCGCCCTGCGGCGGCGACTCGTCCTGAGG
>CAYFQN010000178.1:0-6560 GCA_964345285.1 uncultured Rhodothermales bacterium | reverse complement strand
CCCGACCCAGCCGACGTTCGCTGGCTGCTTCGCCGATCCATCGACGGGCCGCACGGGCACGGGTTACACGCACGATGCGCAGTGCGTCGTGTACGACGGGCCGGACGCCGAGCACCAGGGCCAAGAGATTTGCATCGGCGCGAATGAGACGGCCATCAGCATCGCTGACGTGACGGACAAGGAGAATCCGGTGGCGCTCTCGACCGGCTCCTACCCGGATCATGCCTACGTCCACCAGGGCTGGTTCACGGAAGACCACCGCTACTTCTTCCAGAACGATGAGCTGGACGAGATCAATGGCACCGCCGACAGCACGCGGACGCTCATCTGGGACGTTTCGGACCTTGACGATCCGCAGCTCGTCCGCGAGTTCTTCCTGGGCAACCCGGCATCCGATCACAACCTGTACGTGAAGGGCGACGTGATGTACCAGTCCAACTACGTGAGCGGCCTGCGCGTCCTCGACGTGAGCGACCCGGCCAACCCGGTTGAGGTCGGCTACTTCGATACCGAGCCGTTCGGCGAAGACGCGGCTGGTTTCGCAGGCACGTGGAGCAACTATCCCTTCTTCCAGAGCGGCGTCATCGCCGTGAGCAGCATGCAAGAGGGGCTGTTCCTCCTGCGGAAGTCCACGCCGGAGATGTAATAACCGCTGCCCGACCACGTTGAGACGGACACCGCGGGGCGCCGCCGGCCACCAGCAGGTGGCGGTGCGGCGCCTCTGCATTTCTCCTCACCATCCCCTTGATTTTCTACGCTGCATGCCCATGCGCCGCCTTCTTACGCTACTACTGTTCGCTGTTCTAACGATGGCATCCACTCCGGCTATGGGGCAGGCGCCGGATGCCGCGCCGCACCTGTACGTGTGCAACCAGGGCGCGGCCACCGTGTCGGTGATCGACACGGAAACCCATGAGATCATTGACACCGTCGATCTGCAAGCGTTCGGCTTCTCCCCCAACGCGAAGCCGCACCACGTGGCTGTGGAACCGGACGGCTCGCACTGGTACGTCTCACTGATCGGCGAGAACCGCGTGCTCAAATTCAACCGCGCGAACGAGCTCGTCGGGCAGGCGGAGATGGACGTGCCGGGGCTGCTCGCGCTCCACCCCACCGACGACGTGCTGCTCGTCGGCCGCTCGATGAGTGCGGTGAACCCGCCATCCAGCATCATGCTTGTCCAGCGCTCCAACATGACGATGCAGAACGAGGTGGATACGTTCTTCCCGCGTCCGCATGCCCTCACCGCCGCGCCGGATGGCCGGTACGCCTATGTCGCCAGCCTCGCCGAGAACCAACTCATGGCCGTTCCGATGAGCGCGTCGGCGTCCACCAATCTCATGCGGATGGGTGGTGCTACGCAGACATTCGTCCAGTTCGCCATCTCGCCGGATGGCACCACGATGGTCGCCACCGGTCAGGTGTCGGGCCAGGTCCTCGTGTTCGACCTGAGCGACCCGGCCAACCCTGCGGTGACCGATACGATCGCCGTCAACGCTCAGCCGTGGCATCCCGTGTTCGCGCTGGACGGCGAGCGCGTCTACTTCGGCAACAAGCGGGCGCACACGATTACGGTGCTGAACGTAGAGACGCGGAGCGTAGAGCGCGTAATCGAAGGTAATGGCCTTGCCGAGCCGCACGGCGCCACCCTCTCGCCCGATGGCCGCTACCTGTACGTGTCGAACAACAACCGCGACGGGACCTACCAGCCGCCGCAAATGTCGAGCGCGTCCAGCAATCTGCCGGGCACCGTTACGGTGATCGATACAGAGACGGGTACCATCGAGAAGGTGATCGAAGTCGGCGCGTACCCGACGGGTGTCGGCACGCCGGCGATGTGGTAGCTCCGGATATGAGACGATGAGACGAGGAATCGGAGAGACGATGAGCGTTTCTTCCTCTCCTCGATGCTCCGCCTCCTCGATTCCTTCCTTTCGTCATCACCGCTCCGCCATGCTTGACCGTCGCCACGCGCTCTTGTCCATCACGCTGCTCGGCCTCGTCGCGGCGGGGCTCGTCGCGGCCGGGTGCAGCGGGTCGCGTTCGGCCCAGTCGTCGGGCGATGCCGACCGGCCGTTCGTGCGCGACGTGACGCCGTTCACCGTGCGCGACGCCGACGGCACGCCGTACGATCACCCGTTCCTCGGCGGCCTCAACGTGCCGCGTCCCCAGTTTGTGGACATCGACGGGGATGGTGATGCAGATCTCTTCGTGCAAGAGCGGACCGACGAGGTCATGTTCTTCGAGAACACGGGATCGCCCGGTGCGCCCGAACTAACATGGCGCACCGATCGGTACCGCGATCTGTCGGTGGGCGAGTGGTTCCGGTTCGCTGACATGGATCAGGACGGCGACCCGGATCTGCTGGCCGAGGAGCCGTTCAGCCACATCCGCTACTACCGCAACACGGGGAGCGCGACGCAGCCGTCGTTCGAACTGGCGACGGACACGCTGCGCGCCGTGAGCGGCGAACCCATCTTCTCAGACCGGCAAAATATCCCCAACGTCACCGACATGGACTGCAACAACCGGCTCGACTTGTTCATCGGCCGGCTCGATGGCACGGTGATGCGCTACGAAGCCGCGGAGGACGCATCAGCTGGGGGCGTGCCGCGGTTCGAGCTGATCACTGAGCGCTTCGAAGGCATCGAGATCGTGGGCCAGATCGGCACGCTGCACGGCGCCAACACACTCACCTTTGCCGACATCGACAGCGACGGCGACGAGGACCTCTTCTGGGGCGATTTCTTCGAGCCCAGCCTGCTGCTTATCGAGAATACGGGCTCCTGCGAGAGTCCGCGCCTACAATCCGAGCCGCGCCCCTTCCCGCTGAGCGATCCCATCAGCACGAGCGGCTACAACGCGCCCACGCTGGCCGACTGGGGGCAGGACGGCACGCTCGATCTGTTCGTCGGCGTGCTCGGCGGGGCGTACAGCGCCAACACCACGCTGGCCGACAACTTCCACTTCTACGAGCGGGGCGATGACGGCGCCTTCCGCCACCGGACGGCGCGGTTCGTCTACAGCATCGACGCGGGCAGCGAGAGCATCCCCGCCGTGGGCGACCTTGACGGCGACGGCACGGACGATCTGCTGCTGGCCAACAAGATCGACCCCGACAGCACGAGCACATCGCTCGTCTACCGCTTCATGAACGAGGGCACCGCCGGTGATCCGGTGCTCCAGCAAGACGGGCTGCTCGATCTGCCCGAGGGCTACCACTACGCCCCGGCGCTCGGCGACTTGAACGGCGACGGCCGGGCCGATCTGCTCTTGGGCACGTGGAAGGGCACCATCGCTTACTACCGCAGCACGGGCGATGGCTTCGAGGCCGTAAACCCGCAGTTCGTCTCGCTTCCGCGCGGCAGCAACAGCACGCCGGCCCTCGGTGACATCGACGCGGATGGCGACCTCGACCTGTTCGTGGGCGAGTCGGACGGGACGCTGAACTTCTTCCGCAACGACGGCACGCCGCAGGAACCGCAGTTCACGTTGGCGGCCGAAACGTTCAACGACATCGACGTAGGCCACCGCAGCGCTCCAGCCCTCGCCGATGTGGATGGCGATGGCGACCTCGACCTGGTCATCGGCTCGCGCGATCAGGGCCTTGTGCTGCACCGCAACACAGGCACAGCCTCCTCCCCTATCTTCACACCGGCCGATTCACTACAGCTCAGCGCGCCGCGCCTCGCCACGCCCGCGTTCACGGATTGGGACGGCGACGGTGACGAGGATGTCATCACGGGCGGCGACAGCGGCGGCCTCTGGTACTTCGAGCGGCGCTAGCGGCTGACCAGCTCCTCTCGGGGGGCGACGCGTGGGCGAATGGTGCGGTACGCCTCGGGGTCGAAGTCGACCACGCGCTGGCGAAAGGCGCGCACCGAGCCCGGCCAGAGCACGGCGTTCCGGCCCGACCCATCGAGGTACCAGCTGTCGCATCCGCCGCTTGTCCAGACGGTGCCTTCGGCCATCTGGTCGACCTCGCGCACGAAGCGCGCCTGCGCTGCTGCGTGCGGCTCGACGGCTGCGGCGCCGAACGCGTCCATGAACTGCAAGGCGCCGAGGAGGTGCTCGATCTGCGCCTCAATCATGGGTAAGATCGCGTTGTGCCCGAGGCCCGTGTTGGGGCCGCGTAGCAGAAACAGGTTTGGAAAGCCCGTGACCGTGGCGCCCAGGTAGGCTCGCGGCGAGCCGCCCCAGTATGCATGCAGTGAGGTCCCGTCGCGCCCGTACACAGAGCGCGCAAACGGCATCTCCGTCGAGTGAAACCCGGTGCAATAGATGAGGGCGTCAGCCGTATGCGGCGCCGTGCCATCCTCCGGGCCGGATACGGCGTCGGGGTGTACGGCCTGCGCCGCCCCATCCACGACGGTCACGTTGGGTTGGGTGAGGGCTGGGTAGTAGTGGTCAGAGTGGAGGATGCGCTTGCAGCCCAGCAGGTAATCGGGCGTGAGCACGTCGCGCAAGGCCGGGTCTTGCACCTGCCGGCGGAGGTGGAAGCGCACCAGATATTCCACGAGACGCGCCACGCCTGGGTACCAGAACATCATCCCAGATGCTTCACGGATAGCGTGAAGCACATACCGCCACGCCCGCAGGAGCCGCGGAAAGCGCGCGAAAAGCCGCTGGATGCGCCCCGAAATCATGCCGTCGCCGTGTGGGACGACCCACGGCGCGGTGCGCTGGAAGAGCGTCAGATGCTCCACCACGGGCTGCAGCGCCGGCACGAGCTGCACAGCCGAGGCCCCCGTGCCTACGACCGCCACGCGCTGCCCAGACGGGTCGAAGTCGGCGGGCCAGTGCGACGAGTGGAACGCGCGCCCGGCAAAGCGCTCTTGCCCGGGCAGGTCGGGCACGCGCGGCTCGGAATGCGCCCCGACGCCGGATACCAGTACGCGCGCCGCAAACCGTCCGTGGCTCGTATCCACTATCCATCGCCTCGCCTCATCGTCCCACGCTGCGCGCTCGACGCGATGGCCGAATCGCAGGTGCGGGCGCACCCCGAAGTCGGTGGCGCACTGCTTCAAGTAGGCTAGGATCTCATCCCGCTTCGCAAAGCGCCGGCTCCAGTCCGGCTTTGGGGCGAAGGAGAACGAATACAGGTGCGAGGCCGTGTCGCAGGCACAACCTGGGTAGCGGTTCGCGCGCCAGACGCCCCCGACCTCGTCGGCGCGCTCGAAGACGACGAAGTCCTCGACGCCCTCCTGCTTGAGCCGGATCGCCGCGCCCAATCCGGCAAAGCCACTCCCAACGATGGCCGTGTCGATGTCGGTGGTGGGACGCGTGGGCATTGGGGGCGAGGTGTGCGGGGTTGGGCAGGCGGGAGCGATGCAATCATCGGCGACGCGGATCGTCGCTCCGGTAGAGATCCGGGCCCGCCCCATGGGTGAGCCGGTGGGGAAGCGGGCACGAATTAGCAAACCCGCTGGCAGATGGCTATGTGTTCTGACTCCCTGTAGGTCGGTCCGTTCTTCCTTACCGACATCTTCAAGAAAAAGCGGAAGTTGGTTGGAAGCCGTTGCGCTGCGCCGCGTGCCGACTGAGGGCGTGGGCGAGCCGGGGCAGCACGTCGCCCGTCTTGGCATCGACGCGGACGTCGGCCAGATCGTCACCACGCGTCTCGCCGAGATTGACGATGCCAATTGGGTGTCCGCGCTCGGCGGCGCGGCGCACGAAGCGGAAGCCGGAGTAGACCGTCAGTGACGAGCCGGCGACGAGCAGTGCATCGCCCTCGTCGAGCAGGGTCCACGCCTCATCGACCCATGGCGCCGGCACGTTTTCGCCGAAGAAGATGACGTTCGGTTTGAGCACGCCCTCGCACCGGCAGCAGGCGGGCACAGCGAACGAGCGGGTGGCCTCGTGCGAGAGCTCGGCATCGCCGTCCGGAGCGAGGGCGCCGCCGCGGTCCGTCCAGCCGGGGTTCAGCGCGAGGAGCCGCTGCTGAAAGGCGGGCCGGTGCTCAATGGCACGGCAGGCGAGGCAGACGACCTCCTCCAGCGCGCCGTGCAGTTCCACCACCCGTGTGCTGCCGGCGGCGTGGTGCAGGCGGTCCACGTTCTGCGTGATGATGCCGCGCACCTGTCCGGAGGCCTCGAGGCTTGCCAGGGCGCGGTGCCCGTCGTTGGGTTCGGCGGCGGCGAAGGACGACCAGCCGATCGCGCTGCGCGCCCAGTAGTGGCGTTGCATCGCCGCGCTACCTACGAATTGGTTATAGCGGATTGGGGTGCGCGCGGTGTGCCGCGTCTCGGGCCCGCGGTAGTCAGGGATGCCGGACTCGGTGCTGCACCCGGCACCGCTCAGCACCACGATGCGGCGCCCACGCAGCAGATCGACGAGATCGCGAAATGGGGCGTCGAGAGAGGGCATCAGCGGAGCGGCGTGGCAATCGGAGACGGTGCCCCGTAAACCGCAGACGACGCGTTCGGGTTCACGGCGCCATGTCCGCCTGCGCTAGTTGGCGGAGTGAACCTGCATGTAATCGACCGTTAGGCTTGTGAGCGCACGGACGCCGAGCGGCATCCCGCTCTCGTCGATGGTAAAGTCGGGCGTGTGGTGGGGCG
>CAYFQN010000177.1:0-6624 GCA_964345285.1 uncultured Rhodothermales bacterium | reverse complement strand
GGCATCTTCAAGCCGCTTGGCATCTTCAGTGCGATCGTTCATAAGTCAGTGGTCGTTTGGTCATCACGCCGCCTCCGCCGGCCGGTTAAGCAGCGTCGCCATGCCTTCGACGAGCGCCACCACGCGGCCGTAGTTCATCCGTGTCGGACCGATGACGCCCAGTGTGCCGACGCTGTCGCCCAGTTGGTACGGGGACACGACAATTGAGTACGGGTCCACTTCTTCGGACCGGCTCTCGCTGCCAATGCTGATGAACGCCTGCCCAACGCTCGGGGCGTCGGGGTCTAGCAGGCCTTCCAGGACTTTCACCACGAGCGTCTCGTCTTCGATCACCTCCATGAGGTGGCGCACGTGATCGGGCTCCTGGAATTCAGGCTGTCGCAAAATGTTTTGCGTCCCGCCGTGGCGTAACCGGCCCTCGGCCGGCTCGCTGAAGAGGCGAGGCGACTTCTCCAAAACGAGCCGCACGATGCCCGTCTGGTCGTCAATGTCTTGTACGCGCTCCTCATGGGTTTCACGAATCTCGCGCAGTGTGAGGCCAGCCAGCCGCTCATTCAGGATGGACACGACCCGGTCGAGGTCGGAGCGGTCAATGTCCGACTCAAACTCGACGACGATGGTTTTCACCATGCCGCCGCGCACGCTGAGCACGAACATGAGGCGCTCGCCGGTAAGCGGCACCACGTCTAGCCGCTCCATTACGCCCGTTGAAAGCCGGGGGCTGAGAGCGATGCCCAGTAAATCCGTCAGCTGGCTGAGCAGGCGAGAGCTTTCGCGCAGCATCTCGTCGGTATCCTGAATAAGCTGCGCGAGGCGGAGCCGCAGCATCTGCCGCTCGGCGTCTGACAGCTCAGGCTTCTGCATCAGTTCGTCCACGAACGTGCGGTAGCCGAGTTCAGTCGGCATCCGGCCAGCGGAGGTGTACGGATGATCGAGGTAGCCCATCTCCTCCAGGTCGCTCATCGTGTTGCGGATGGAGGCGGGACTGAGGTCGATGTTGTACTTCCGCACGAGCGACCGCGAGCCGACGGGGCCAGCCGTTTCGATAAAGTTTTGCACAATCAGGCCGAGGATGCAGCGCTCCCGTTCGGACAGCGGCGGAGCTGCCGTTTCGTCACGGTCACTGTCAAATGGTTGGTCTGAAGTACTCACACTCGTTCACAGGGTTACCCAAAGCCTTGCGAACAGGGCGCATCGCGGCCCTACGGCAGGATATCGTGCACAATCATCTAGCTCCAAACATCGGACCAACATGCGGCGGGCGATTCCCCGAATTGTCAGTGAATCGCCCGAGCTGCGGTGGTGCTGGCATCGCGTGCACGGTGCAACTGCGCGTCCGGTGTGCAGCGCCGCCATGCATGGTAGAGCGTACCGAAGAGCCGCAGGCTAGTTTCAAACCGTAGGCCACGTGCATAGGAAGATGCCGTACGCGCCGCCTGCACGGCCTACGTTGTTGCAACCTCGTTGACTTCGGCCTGCGTTACCGGACGCGCTCCAGGCGCACCTCGCGCGCCATCGTCACCTGCCCGCCGCCCGGCAGGCGCACCGTGTCGTCGTACGAACGCCGCAGCGGATCGAGCCCACGGACCGACGGGCGGCCATCGCCCCCAGACGATGGCCCGAAGTAGCGCTCATCGTACCAGTCGTCCTCGTCGTATTCATACCGCTCGACCCCGCGGCCAGCCCCGTCATCGTACCCCTGGTATCCGTCATGCCCGTCATCGTGGCGGTACGGGTACGCGCTGAGGGCCCCGATGCCGACGTCGAACCGCCAGGCCGCGCGATCCGGGAGTAGCGAGATGGGCGCCAGCCCGTTGAACGCGTGCGGCCGGAAGAGCCGGCTGCGCCGCACTGGGACGACTTCGCCGGTGTAGAAATCGAGGCGGCCGGCTTTTAACCAATCGCCGCGATGGTACGCGCCGAGCAGGGGACGACCGTACGAGCGAGTGGCGATGAGCTCGAACCCAAGACGGGGCGTGCCGACCACAAACAGGTTGCGGTCGAACCGCGTGTAGCCATCTCGGTAGATCGTCGCCTTTACGCGGCGCAGGTGGCGCGGAATCCGATCAACCACGCCGAGGTAGCGACCTCCGGCGTACAATTCGATGGCATCGATGATGATGACGACGTCCGCGCGGCGTGGACCCGCCCGCAGCACACGATGGTGGTACTGCGTGCGTATGTCGATCCGGGCCGCATGGCGCCGGCGAGCCCACGCAGCGTTCACGGTTACGATCTGGCGATACCGGTAGTGCGGCTTCCAGGCCCGGCGATGCCGCTTCGGCCAAGGCCACGCGATGTCAATGTCGACATCGATCGACACGCCCCCCAGGCGATGGCTGGCATAATAGTCCGTCGGGCGGGCGTGCTTCGACCGGTAGGGCGCCGGACGATAGGGCTTTGGCCTGTGGTCGGCCGCCCGCCTGGCAGGTCGGCGCCTAGGGGATGCTGGCTGGGCTCGACGGTGACGAGCGGACCGCTGCCGAACGCGCTGTGTGCGGCCTCGTGCCGTGGCCGCCGCCTGCTCCGGCCCAGCACCGGCTTTGCGGCGCTGCGTTGAGCGCTGCGTGCTCTTGCCGCCGCGCCGCCCAGACCGATGTGGAGCGGCTCGGCGACCGCGGCCTTGCTGCCCGCGTCGCGATGACGCCGATCGCTGCGCCGCCCGCGATGATGGGGGGCGCTTTTGCTGGGCCGAGCGGCTCCGTTCGGCGGTTGCTTCTTTCTTACTGTTCGACCGAGCGCGCGACCGGTCCTGTCCCTCAGCCGTCCAAGGCGCCAGCAACAGCCATCCCGCTGCAATGAGCAGAGCCAGCCCGGCTGGCCGTGTGTACTCGCGGATCGTCATAGTCATCCACCTCACAATTGTGTTCTGGAGATACACAGGGTGACGGTGAGCGCGCAGGCCTCCTTCGCTCAGCACATAACCGGTCGGAAATCGTGCCAGGGCGCCCGACCGGAGTATCAGCGCGGCTAAGTGGATCGTTCCTCCTTCAGGCGCGTCGGGCCGTCTACTCTGATAGACAGTGCTCGCTGATCCGACCGGCCGCTCTCCTGAGGCAGTGTCCGTGCGAAACGGATTGACATGCTGAGTGTGTAAGGGCTGCTGTCGTCACACTCCCGTGGTCAGTGCACCTTGTAGCGTTTGCTGACCTTGTGCCGGCACGATGTTTTTCCTGCTCACCTCTTCCACCGCATGCACATGCGTTTCCTTTCTACGCTTCTCGCTAGCGTCTTGGGCACCTTACTGGCCTTCGGGGTGGTGCTGCTCTTCCTGTTCTTCTTTTTCTTCGCGTTTGCCCTCTCAGCCGACCCTGAACCGCCCGTTTCCCCTGGCTCGGTGCTGACGCTGGACGTGAGTGGGCCCGTTCCCGAGCGCGTTGCGCGCGACTCGTTCGCCGAAGCCTTCTTCGACCAACCCCGCTACGATCTCCGCGATGTGAAGCAGGCGCTCCGCAAAGCCGCAGCCGACACGCGCATCGAGGCGGTGCTCATCCGAGCACACGGCGTTACAGCCCCCTGGGCGACGCTGCAAGAAATTCGGCGGGAGCTAGATACGTTTAAGGAAAGCGGAAAACCGCTTATCGCGTCGAGCGGCGAATACTACTCGAGCGAGCGCGACTACTACCTCAACAGCGCGGCGGACAGCGTTTTTGCAGCGCCAGAAGGCTTTTTCGAGTTCAACGGGTTCGCCACGGAGCTGGCCTTCTTCACCGGCGCGCTCGAGAAGCTAGACGTTGAGCCGCAAATTATCCGGGCCGGGTCGTACAAGAGCGCCGTAGAGCCCTTCTTGCGAGACAACCTCTCGGAGGAGAATCGTGAGCAACTCAGCGCGCTTCTCGACACGACCAATAGCACGTTCCTCCGCGCTGTCTCCGCGAGCCGCGGCCAATCCCCCGCGGCACTTGAACGCGTAGCGGATGAGGCGGCCACGCTCACGGCCCGCGGCGCACTGGATGCCGGCCTCATCGATGGCTTACTGTTCGACGACGAGGTGATGGATATCGTTCGGGCTCGGATTGGGGCGGAGGCAGGAGCGGACCTCCCAACCATTTCACTCGGTGATTATGCCCGCGTCTCAGCCTCCAGCGCTGGCCTGTCGAGCGGCTCCGAGGGTGAAATCGCCGTGGTGTATGCCCAAGGCCAGATCGTCTCGGGCGACACGGACGACATGTTTAGCTCGGCACCCATGCTCGGCTCCGAATCGTTCGCGGAGTCGATGGCGTCGGCTCGCGAGAGCGACCGCACGGACGCCGTCGTGGTGCGCATTAACTCGCCCGGCGGCTCGGCGTCCGCCTCGGATGCGATGTGGCGCGCCATCCAGCGCACGGCTCAGCAGAAACCCGTTATCGTTTCCATGGGCGGGACGGCAGCCTCCGGCGGCTACTGGATGGCCACCGCAGCCGACTCCATCGTGGCCGACCCACTTACCGTGACGGGCTCCATTGGCGTCTTTGGCGTCTTTTTCGATGCGAGCGGTCTCTTCGAAAATAAGCTCGGCATCACGTTCGACGGCGTGCAGACCAGCCCGTACGCCGATATGTTTACAGGTGTGACAGCGTTCTCAGAGGAAGAGCGCGCCCTGCTCGAGGGCTTCATCGACGACACGTACCAGGCCTTCCTGGAAAAGGTGGCCAACAGCCGCAACATGAGCGTGGAGGAGGTGAACGAGATTGCCCAAGGCCGTGTGTGGAGCGGTGCTGCCGCACACCAGGTCGGACTTGTTGATGTACTTGGCGGCCTCGAAACGGCTGTTGAGATCGCCGCGGAGCGCGCCGGACTGGCAGAGGGCACGTACCGGGTCCGCACCCTGCCGCGCCCGAAGACCTTCTTTCAACGCTTCAACGAGTCGCTCTATGCTCAGGCGGCGGGCGCATGGGAGTCGCTGACGCTTTCCGGGTTCGAGCAGCGCTTGATCGATCAGCAGCGCTCACTCCGCGACCTCGTTCGCACCAGCGGCTCGGCCCAGGCCCGCCTGCCCTATACCATTGACATTCGCTGATGGGCGGCCCGTATCTGCGCATCGGCGAATGACTACGCTGTTGGGGCAGGCAAGTCCTCGTGGGCGACGAGCACGTTGCCGTCCATCGCGGCGGGAAGGGCTTCGCCAAGCAGAGCGAGGATCGTCGGCGCGATGTCGCCCAGCTTGCCGTCTTGGACCGGCCCGTCGAAGCCGTCTTTGATGATGAGGTGTGGCACGAGCGCCGTCGTGTGCGCCGTATGTGGCGAGCTGTCTGGGTTCCGCATCTTGTCGGCGTTGCCGTGGTCGGCGATGATGCTGATGGAGTAGCCAGCCTCCCGGGCCGCCTCCACGACCGTCTTCGTCCCGGCGTCGACCGCTTCGATGGCCTTCACGGCGGCGTCGAAATCGCCCGTGTGGCCTACCATGTCGGGGTTGGCAAAGTTGAGTACGACGAGATTGTACGCCGTCTCGCGCATGGCCTTTGCCGCCCGATCAGCGACCTCTGGCGCGCTCATCTCAGGCTGCAAATCGTACGTGGCCACGTTCGGAGAGGGGACGAGGATGCGACTCTCGCCCTCGAACGGCTCCTCGCGGCCGCCGCTGAAGAAGTAGGTGACGTGCGCGTACTTCTCTGTCTCGGCTACGCGCAGCTGCTGCCCACCGCGCCGGCTGATGATCTCACCCAGCGTATCTTTCAGATCGAGTTTGGTGAATGCGACGGGCAAGTCGAACTCCTTTTCGTACGTCGTCATCGTGACGTAGCAGAGGTTGTCGGGCATCTCACGCTCAAAGCCGTCGAAGTTGGCGTCGGTGAAGGCGCGGGTGAGCTGGCGCGCGCGGTCGGCCCGGAAGTTGAAGAAGATGACGGCGTCGCCATCGCCCACCCGGCTGTCGTACGTGGCGCCTTCGTAATCGACGCGGCGGGGCCCGACGAATTCGTCGGTCACGTCGTCGGCATAGCTCGCTTCCAGCGCTTCAATCGGATCATCGAACGCCGCGCCCGTTCCGTCCGTGAGCAGGCGATATGCCTTCTCGGTGCGCGCCCAGCGCTCGTCGCGGTCCATCGCGTAGTAACGCCCGACCATGGACACGATACGCCCGCCGCCGATCTCGGCAGCCTTCTCCTGAAATTGCCGGACGTACTCGACGCCGCCGTGCGGGTCCGTGTCGCGGCCGTCCGTGAAGGCGTGGACGCACACCTGATTGGGGGCCAGCCCTTCGCGCTTCGCCAGTTCCAGCAGGCCATATACGTGATCCAGATGGCTATGCACGCCGCCATCCGAGAAGCAGCCCATCAGGTGCAGCACGGAATCATTCTCCTTGGCGTGGTGCGCAGCCTGCAGTAGCACCGCGTTCTCGAAGAACGAACCCTCGCGGATGGCCTTGCTGATGCGCGTGATATCCTGGTACACGACCCGGCCCGCCCCGAGGTTCATGTGCCCAACCTCCGAGTTGCCCATCTGCCCGTCCGGCAGTCCCACGGCCTCGCCCGACGCCTGTAGCGTGGCGTGCGGGTAGGTGGCGAACAGCGCGTCGAGGAAGGGCTGATCGGCCTGCTCGATGGCGCTCACAGCCGGGTCCTCCGCGATACCATAGCCGTCGAGGATGAGAAGCAAATGACGCTGAGACGTATCCATAGGTTAAGGGTTGTGGGTTAGGGGTTC
>CAYFQN010000176.1:0-6658 GCA_964345285.1 uncultured Rhodothermales bacterium | reverse complement strand
CAAGACAGGGCGCTGCCCGGCCGTTTGGAAAACCGGGATGAGCGGCGACGTTCGGACGTCAGTCGGTGCGCTGCCAGGTGAGGCGGTCGCCTTCGAGCACGCCGTACGAGTCGGCAAAGCCGGCAGGCATCTCCAGCACGTACTGCGCCGGATCGCCCGAGCGCACGTTGTCTTGTGAGAACGGCGTCGTGTACTTAGCGATAGAGACGATCTGCGAGTCGGCGTTGGCGAAGAGGATGTCGAGCGCGAGCGGCGTATTGGCCATCCAGAAGCTGCGCGGCTGCTCGTTAGGGAAGAGGAAGAGCATCCCGCTTTGGTCGGGCAGCGAGGTGCGCTGCATCAGGCCGCGCGTCCGCGCCGAGTCGGTCTCCGCGATCTCGATATCGACGGTGACCAGCGTGTCGCCTGATTGCAGCACGCTCAGCGTGCCCTCCTTGTCGAACGGGATGTTGACGGGTTCCGGCTCGTCAGCGGGCTCGGCGCCATTCCCACAGGCGCTGGTTGCAAGGAGCAGAGCGGTCAGAAGGAGTGGAAGCGTGATGCGAACGGCCATTGGGACAGTGCGAAATGTGGTGGCGAAATGGAGTGGCAAACGGATTATTCGCTGGCGCGCTGCCATCGGATACGGGTGCCTTCTTCGATGCCGAAGCGGTCCGCAAAGCCAGCTCGAACCTCGACGACGAACTGCTTCGGCGCGGCGGGATAGATCGTTGCCTCGGAGAACGGCGTCGTGCGCTTAGCAATGGATACCACCTGTGAGTCCGGACCTACGAACACGATGTCGAGCGGCATGGGTGTGTTCTTCATCCAGAACCCTGATTCATCGGCCCGGTCGAACAGGAACAGCATCCCACGGTCGAATCCCATCGACCGGCGGTGCATCAGGCCCTGGTTGCGTTCGGCATCCGTCTCGGCAATCTCGATGTCGATCGTGCGGATTACCGAGTCGGTGGGCGTGATGAACGAGAGGGTCCCCTCTTTGGTGAACTCGGTGCCCGTGTTGATCACATTGTCGGGCTCATCGGCGCCGCAGCCTGCGAAGAGCGCGGCAGCCAACAGCAGCGCGGAAAAGACGAAGCGGTTCATTACTCAGCGCAGGGATGAGGGGGGTACACGTCGCTGCAGACAGGGGTCAGAGGCCAAGCTCCATGTATACGACGTTGGGGAGCGGGTTGTGATAGTACGCATCGCGTTCCTCAAAACCGAGCGATGCGTACAGCCGGCGCGCAGCCGTCATCGACGCTACGGTGTCGAGGCGCATGCTGCCATAGCCCAACGCCTTTGCTTGGTCGACAATCGCCGAGGCCAGTGCGCGGCCTACGCCGTCGCGACGGAAGGGCGGCCGAACGTACAAGCGCTTCATCTCACAGACGCCGTCCGCGTCCATCGGGCGAAGCGCGACGCAGCCGGCGACGGTGTCGTCGACCTCAGCGAGTAGAAGAGCACCTTGGGGCGGCGCGTAGTCGCCCGGCAAGGCATCCAACTCGGCCTCAAAGTCCTGAAAGCACAGGTCGAAGTCGAGCGACCCGGCGTATGCCCGAAACAGCGCACGGGCTGCGTCAAGGTCGGCGTCAGTCTGCGCGGGGCGGATCGTGAGCGTGTTAAGCGCCATGGGAGGGAGCCGGGGAGGGAGTTGTCCGGGAAGTCAGTTCGGCAGCAGTTTGTGGGTTACGGCATCACAGACCAGTACGCCCTGCGGCGTGAGCTGGATGCGCCGGTCGGTGACGAAGGCAAGATAGCCGGCGTCTTCCAACTGCGCCAGCGTGTCGGCTTTTTGCGCGACGAGGTCCACGCCGTAGCGCGCGTCCAGTGTGTCGAGGTCGAGGCCGTCGGCTGTGCGAAGGCGGAGCATCACGTATTCATCAGCCAAAGCAGGGAGCTGTAACGGCGTCGTTTGTGCGAGCGGCCGGTGGTGCTGGCGGAGGAGCGCCTCATAGTGCGGCAGGTTGCCCACGTTGCGCCACCGGTGTGCGGGCAGGGTGTCCCACCAAAACGAGTGCGCCGACGGTCCCACGCCTAGGTAGTTACTGTGGTCCCAGTGCCGCGCGTTGTGAAGGCCACGCTGGCCGGGCCGGGCAAAGTGCGATACCTCGTAGTGCTCAAAGCCCTGATCCGGCAAGAAGTCCATCGCAAACCGGTACTGGTCGGTGCGTGCATCATCGCTGGCTTCGGCCAACTGCTCGCCGGTGCACTCCATGATGGCCAGATGCGGTGCGCCCAGGCGGATAGCCTTCTGCACGTTGGCCTTCCAGTGGATCGGGTCGAGCGCGGCCCAGCCAAACAGCAGGTCGACGGAGAACCGCTCGAAACCGGCGTGCTGGATCGCCTCCAACGCCGCCTCCGCCTGGTCTGCCGTGTGGGGCGCCTGCAGTGCGGCGAGGTCGTCCGCAAAGAATGACATCACTTCCACGCTGAGGCGGTTGATGCCCATCGCGCGGACGGCCTCCAGAAAGTCGGCCGTCGCATCGGCGGGATTGAGTTCGAGCGTGACTTCCTCCAGCGCCGCCGCGTCGAAGTGCTCGCGGATGGTGCGGAGCAGCGCCCGCAGCGCGTCGGCGTCCAGCAGTGACGGCCGTCCGCCGCCGACGTAGATTGTGCGGGTGGGCTCGGCAAACCGATCGGCCAGGTCGCGCAGTTCCCATTGCAGGGCGTGCAAGGTAGATCCGTACGGGGGGCGCGCCAGCACGATGGGCGAGTCGTCGTACAGGCACGGCGTGGTGCGGAACGGAATGTGGACGTACAGGCCGGCCACGGGTGATGCGTATTGGTCAGGCGGGAGACGGTGTGTCAGCGATTGCCTCTACCTTCCACTGCTGAATCTGCACGTGTTCCTTGATCAGCTCCAGCGAGTCGATGATGATCTCTTGCAGGATGGCGTTCAGCTGCTCGTCGTACTTGCCGCGGACGAGCGCATCCGAGGAGCGCTCCGTGATCTCTGCGATGAGCTGGTCGTTGTTCAGCGCGGCGACGTCGTGCAGCATGTCATCCACGACGTGGAACGTGATGTCGCTGATGGCGCCCTGCAGCAGCGAACGAATCGGGCGCCCCACGCCGGGGATCTGCCCGATGATCCCGATCTCCTGGTTCTGGTCGACCGCCTCCTGCACGCGCTCATCGACGTAGGCGCGGAAGGTATCGCGGTAGGGCTCGTAGCTGGTGGCCGCGGCTTCCTGCACGCGATGGGCGAACGCCGTCGCCAGCGCTTCCTGTTGCGGCTGAATCACATCGCGCACGATGCGCTCGGTGATCGGGTTGCCCTTCCGCACGCCGTCCTGAATCCCGTTTAGAATGTTGACCGTCACCCGGTCGGTGATCTCTTCGATGAGAATATTCCGATACTTCAGGTAGCTCTGGTAAGCGTATGTCTTCTTCAAATCGATCAGTCCCGTCCGCTGGATCTTAGGGATGATGGCGAAGACGCGCAGGACGCGCAGGAAGCGGAAGGAGCTAATCGGGATGCAGCCGAGGACGTCGTACCAGTGGATGAACGGGTAGAAGAACCAGCGGTGATATGTCTGCCGCCAAATGGCGAGGCCCCACCGCACACCGATCTCCAACAGGAAGACACTCACGAACGCGAGGTCGATGTAGAAGAAGTGGGCGTGGATGGTCGTGTCATACCACACGTAAAACGCCGGCACGTACTGCTGTAGCACGTGTTGGAAGCCGGCGTTCAAGAACATCCAGTCGAAGATGATGAGCGCCAGGTTGGCCGCAATGAGCGCCAGCATGACGAGGTCAACAGCCACACCGAGTGTGGCGCGCGTCCGGTCAGGTTGAGACATGGGGGAGCAGTTCGATGTTTAATTCACGACGGCCGGCTCGTACCTTACGAATTACGAACCAACAGGGCACCATCGACCATACAGAAGACTTACCGCGCTTCGCAAGGAGTCGGATTCATTTGTTGCACGAGACGCACGATGCCACTGCACTATGCTTGACGTCAACCAATTGCAAGAGGAGATGGCGGCGTTCAACGCCTACCAGGCGGACATCCAGGCGCGCCGCCGCACTCAGCGCACGGTGGCCCGAGAGGCGCTCGCGGCGGCCGGACCGCAGTGGACGGCGTTGCGCGAGGCGGTCGACCAGGCCGAGCCGCGCCAACTCGTCGCGGCGATGCGCGAGGACCCGACCGTCATGCGGACCGCCCCCGACCGGCCGACGCCCATCACGGTCGTCGCCACCGATGGCTCGCAGGTCTACCCGGATCGCCACGTGGAGCCGACGTGCTACCTCATTAATGTGAGCCAGATCGCGTTTCAGTACGGCACCACAGAAGAGCCGCTCTTGGATACGACGCCGTGGTTTCGGTACCGCGAGCGCCAGCTAGAAGGTCTGTTCGACGAGGTGCTCGCGTCGATGACACCGGAGGTCGTCTCCGCCATCCGCGATCATTACGAGTTGCGAGAGCTCCTCAGCACGGCGCGCGGCGCGCGGCGGCCGGGCCGCCCGCTCGTGGCCCTGGCCGATGGCACGCTCATTCGCTGGATGATTCGTGGGATGCGCAACCGCGAGCTCGAAGATCAACTCGTCGCCCAGTACACGAGCCTGCTGCAAGACTTCCGCGCCGATCAGTTGCCGCTCTGCTCATATATCAGCCTGCCAGGCAACACGGAGGTTATCCACCTGCTCCAGTTTTTTCTGGAGAGCGACCGGGCCGATGCCGACCTGATCGACCGCCTGCCCGAATTGGGGCTCGATGGGCTGATCGATCGGCAGCTGTTCGCGCACGTGCTGGACCCGGGCGAGCGGTCGGCGACGTTTTCCTCTGCGTCGCACATCCAGCGCGAGTATCCCGAGGGCAACAAGATCTGCTACTTCTACGTGCACATTCCCTCGGCATGGGGCGGCCATGGCGAGATCGGCCGCGTCGAGATGCCCGAGTGGGTGGCCGACGACCCCGACCTGCTCGACCGGCTGCACAGCGTCGTCCTTAGCGAATGCCAGAAGGGCGACGGCTACCCGATGATTCTATCTGAGGCCCACGAGCACGCCGTGATCCGTGGGCCCGAGCGCGACCAGTTCTACCGGATGATCGAGCGCGCTATGCAGCACGCCGACTTGCCCACGAACGGGTCGGGCAAGCAGCGCTCCAAGCGCCGCCCCCGCGTCTAGCCATTGTGGATATTCGAAGGTCGATTGACGATTGTGTTGCTGAAGTGACCGTGTGTTGCTGAAGTGACCGCCCGTTGAGATCCTAACTCGCCCCGCGTAAATGGTTCTCTCTGAAGTACTGAGGACGTCATCCCCGACGTGATCGGGAATCCGCAGAGGGGGCCCTGCCTGCTAGATTCCCGTTTTACTGCGGGAGTCGCCCGCGGCCCGTCACACGGGAGTGACGCTCTTTTCGGAGATACGAAACGGTTGGAGACGAAAAGCAAAATAAAGCAAAACGTAGCGAGAAGCCCAGTAAATCGAAACTCGAAAATGGCTGACCCTATCGCCGAAATCATCGAATCCAGCACGCGCCAGTTTACGGCGGAAGTGCATCGCGAGGCCGACGCGCCGGCGTTCGGCACGTGGGTGGCCGTCGAGCACGACAACGGCACGACGCTGTACGGGCTGGTGAGCCACGTGGAGCACGGGAGCTACGAATCGAGCCGCCAGCCTGTGGCACTGGGCAAGACGAAGGCCGAACTGGCCGAGGAGTACCCCCAGATCCAGGAGTTGCTGCGCACTACGTTCCGCGCGCAAGTGCTGGCCTGCGCCGATGCGGATGGCACGGTACGCCAGACCTTGCCGCCGCACCCGCCCGACATCCACGACTTTGTGCGGGCTTGCGAGTCCGACGAAGTGCAGGCGCTCGGCGCGCCGTACGACTACATGCGCACGCTGGTACAGAGCCCCGACCCGGCCGTGCCCGTCGATGACCTGCTGGTCGCTGCGCTTCGCCAGGTGCGCACGGCGCACGGCGGGGACATGGGCGGCGAAGACGCGCTCGTCGATGCCGGCCGCGCCCTCAGTCGCCTGCTGGATGAGGACCACGAGCGACTGCAATCCATACTCCGCCGCGTCGCTTAAAAACCGCGTAGCAATGTGCGCATGGCGGGCGATTCGCCACCCCTCAACTCCCAACCCCTAACTCAAAAGATGACGCCGGCCCGGATGGGGAGAAGGAGACCGACGCGCTCTTGACCGATGATGAGGCCCGGATTCACTTCGTAGAAAACAGAGGTCTCGGTCAGCGAGTGGACGCGGCCGATCCCGAAGTGGAGCGTAGGTGCGGCGTCGCGGTGGCTACGGTTTTCGCTGAAGGGCAGGTACGCGCCGAACCCGCCCATGAAGTATGTGAGCCGATCGGGCCGCGTGTCGGGCACGGAGACGATGGCAGAGATCTGCGGGTCGAGCAGGTACGTCGCTTCGTCGCGTCCTTCGAAGATGAAGCCCGTTAGCCCAAGGTCGATGGCGAACGAGAGGTCGCGGTTGACCGGTGCCGAGCCGCGCAGCCGCATCCCAATGCCTACGCCATCTTCGGTACTGATCGATGTGTTGAAGCCCAGCCCGAAGCGCGGGTTCAGGTCTTGCCCCTGGGCCAATGGGGCCGTGCCCATCACGCAAAGAAAAGCAATCAGGGCGAGCGGTACCAGCCGTTTCATATCCAGGAAGGCGTTGTGGAAAATCCAATCGGACGAAGAGAAATCAGGGGCTGACTAGA
>CAYFQN010000175.1:0-6772 GCA_964345285.1 uncultured Rhodothermales bacterium | reverse complement strand
ACGCCAGCCGCTACCTGCTCACCGACGTGCTGCGTGAGGAGCTGGGCTTCGAGGGCCTCATCGTGACCGACTGGCTCGACATCAAGAAGCTGATCTCACTTCATAGCATCGCAGCCGACGAACGCGAGGCCACGAAGATGGCCATCGAGGCCGGCATCGACATGAGCATGGTGCCCTCGGACGTGTCGTTCTTCGAGCACCTGACGGCGCTGGTGGAGGACGGCGAGATTCCGGAGTCGCGGATCGACGCCTCGGTGCGCCGCATCCTGCGACTCAAGTTCGCCCTCGGCCTGTTTGAGGATCCGCTGGCGGGGCTATCCCTGGTCGACGAGGTGGGCAGCGAACGCGACCGCCGCGTGGCGCTGCAGGCGGCCCGCGAGTCGGTCACGCTGCTCCGCAACACGAATGGCCTCCTGCCGCTCTCCGCCGACCAGCGCGTGCTCGTCACCGGTCCCACAGCGCACTCGATGCAGTCGCTCAACAACGGGTGGACGTACACGTGGCAGGGCGGCGGCAAGGCGCAAGAGTTCTTCCACGCCGGCCGGCCCACGCTGATGGAGGCTGTCCGCGAGCGCGTGGGCAGTAACCGGATGACGTACATGCCCGGCGCGACGCTTACCCAACCCAACCGCATCGCCGAGGCTGCCGCGGCGGCGCAGAACGCTGACGTAGCCATCGTGGCCCTCGGCGAGGGCGCCTACGCTGAGAACGCCGGCAACCTGACGCGCTCGCTGATGCTGCCTGAGGCGCAGCGCACGCTTCTTCGCGAAATCGCTGCGACGGGGACGCCCGTGGTACTCGTCCTCATACAGGGCCGCCCGCGCACGCTGGGCGACGCGCACGAAGGCGCCGGTGCCATTGTCACCGCGTACAACCCGGGCACCGAGGGTGGGCAAGCCCTTGCCGAGGTGCTGTACGGCGACGTGAACCCGTCCGGCCATCTACCCTACACCTATCCGCGTCGCCCTACCGGCTACGCGCTCTACGATCACAAAACGAGCGAACGCCTGGCTGCCAACTTTGGCACGGGCGGCGCCGATCCCCTTTTCCCGTTTGGTCACGGCAGCTCGTACACCACGTTCGCCTACAGCAATCTGACCGTGAGCGACTCGCTAATGTCAACCGCAGCGCTCCAGGATGGCAGCACGGTGGACGTGCAGGTGACGGTGACCAACACCGGGCCGCGCGCCGGGAAAGACGTGGTGCAACTCTACCTGCGCGATGAGGTGGCGAGCGTTACGCCCGCCGTCCGCAAACTCAAGCGCTTCGCGAAGGTCGACCTCGCACCGGGGGAGGAGCAGACCCTCACCTTCACGCTCACACGCGACGATTTCAGCTTCATCGGCCGCGACGCCGACCCCGTCGTGGAGCCCGGCCGCTTTCAACTCCTGGTGGATACGCTCAGCGCTCCGGTCCGCCTCACGGGGCGTCCGCTCAGCAGGGCATCGCAGGCACAGCAATAGAGCCACCGCCTGCCTATTCGCCGTTGCTCCCACAGCGATTGGGGCGATTGGGGCGATTGGGGCGATTGGGGCGATGCGTATTCGCCTGGGCGGGATGTGTAGCGTTGGGCTCACTGGGACACAGCGGACCGCTCCGCTCGGACGCATCCCGATCAGGGGTGTGCTTCGTTCGTGATCGCTCCTCTTGAGCCGAGCGGAGCGCCTGATTGATCTGTACCAGCACGTCGCGCATCGCGAACGGCTTCGCGATACACCCCTCTACCTTCGCCAGTTCTTCCAGATGGGGTATGTACTTATCGACGTTGGCGGTCAGAAAGAGAAAGGGAATGAGGCGCAGATCACGGTCGTCCAGCAAAGCGCGGCGTAAATTAATCCCATTTAGTTCCGGCATCTCGATGTCAGAGAGGATGAGGTCGGGGAGCGTACCACCGGCGTGGGCTTGCTGCAGGTAGTCGAACGCCTCTTGACCGTTCGACGCGGTCTGCACGGCGTAGGCCTTGCTCAGGCGATACGCGAGCAGGTCTCGCACCATGGGATGGTCTTCAACGATCAGGATAGCTGGGGGAGGCATAGCGCGTCGTTCTATAGCGTGCAAGCGAAGGCGGATAGGGCGGCTCGCCCAGAGAATGCAAGGCACGTACCTGCTTCCTTGCCCACCTCACCAAGCATCTGATCCTCAACGAGTTACCCTTCTGGCGGAAGCGTACCAATCGACTCTCGGGCACCATCATGACACACCCCGGGTGTGTCGTACCTGTCTCACCGTGCCTCGCTTGAAACAGGCAGGGCGTCCTTTTTCCAAAATCGACGCACGTCGCGCGGAAGGAATGGAACCCTCAACCAGGCGTTACAAACGACCATCGTTGGCTTAAGCCGAGCGTATATTGGCCGATAATTTGCGGTGTCTACCTCCCTTCGTTTGCTGATCGGTTTTCCCTCCCGTCTCTGCTCAATGGCATAGTACCGTGATGAACTGGATTCGCCGTCAAACACTGATCACCTGCGTGTGGATCAGCCTCGTTCTGCTCGTCGTCCCGAGCGCTACGGTGAGCGTTCTCGTTGCCACAGGTGCGCCGTGGATGGCAAAGGGTCTCGGTCTTGCCGTTACAGGCAGCATCTACTTTGTGCTGTTTCTATTCTGGCTGCGCCTCGTGGCCCGCCCTATCAACGACATCACGCAGTCTGTGCGTGCGTTCATGGAAGTGGGCTCCGGCGCATACGAGCCCGCCGGCATGGACGGGGCCGGTGAAGTGAGCGAGTTGGGCGCCGCCATCAAGACCATGAGTGACAAGGTGATGCGCAGCGTCGACGAGCTCCAGTCGATCATGACAATGATGAAGCGCATCAGCGAAGAGAACGATCTTGACGGCGCTCTGCAGAAGTTCTTGACGGAAATCCGCGGCAGCATCGGGGCGAGGTATGCCGCCGTCAGCGTGTTCGGTGACGATGGCAACATCGCCAAGTTCATGACGGACGGTATGTCGGACGAGGAGATCGCACGCATTCCGCATCTTCCTGAAGGCAAGGGCCTACTCGGCCACGTCCAGCGCCAGCAGGAGACGGTGCGGATGGAAGAGATGAAAGATCATCCGGCATCTGGTGGCTTCCCCGAGGGGCACCCCCCGATGCACGATCTGTTGGCGACGCCTATCGTTTACCGTGGCGAAACCATCGGGAACCTCTACTTGACCGAGAAGGAAGGCGACGGCACGTTCACCGACCTGGACGAGATGTTTCTCGAGAACGCGTCTGACCTTGTCGCACTGCTGATCAGCCAGCAGATCGCCGCCGAGTCCATGCGCGAGCAGAATGACCGGCTGGAAACGGAGACCTCGGAGATCATCGAGGTGGTGGATCGTCTGGCGGACGGCGACTTCACCGTTACCATCGAGACGACCGGCGAGGACGACGAGATCGAGCATCTGAAGCGGCGGATCGCGGATATGGTGCGCAACCTGAGCGGCTTGATTGCGAACGTCAAGGACGCTGCCGTGTCGACCGCCGAGACGTCCATGGAGATCACCGCCTCAACCGATGAGCTGGCCGCTGGCGCGCAGGAGCAGTCGGCCCAGGCCAACGAGGTAGCGGTCGCCGTCGAGCAAATGACGCGCACCATCCTGGAAAACGCCGAAAACGCTACGCAGACCAACAACGTGGCCACGACGAGCGGCGAGGTAGCGCGTGAGGGGCGGGACGTCGTGCAACAAACCGTGCGTAGCATGGAGGAGATTGCTACGTTCGTTTCCGAGTCGGCCCAGACGGTCGAGCGGCTTGGAGACTCCAGCGACCGCATCGGCGAGATCGTCGCAACCATCGACGAGATTGCCGACCAGACGAACCTGCTCGCGCTCAACGCGGCCATCGAGGCGGCGCGCGCCGGCGAGCACGGCAAGGGCTTCGCCGTCGTGGCCGATGAGGTGCGGCAGCTGGCCGAGCGCACCTCACAGGCCACGCAAGAGATCTCCGAGATGATCGAGCAGGTGCAGACCGAGACAAAGCGCGCCGTGCACAGCATGCGCCAGGGCACCGAGAAGGTCGAGTCGGGCCAAACGATGGCTCGTGGGGCAGGCGAAGCGCTCAATGGCATTGTGGAGCGCGTCGAAGAAGTCGTTGACCGCGTCACGCAGATTGCGGCGGCCACCGAGGAGCAGTCCACGACCAGCGAACAGATCTCACGCAGCATCGAGAGCATCTCGTCCGTGACGGGTGAAACAGCGGAAGGACTCGACCAAATTGCCCGCGGCAGCGATATGCTCAGCCAGCTTACCGACGAGCTCGGATCTCTTGTGGCCGCCTTTGAGGTGGACGAGCACGCTGCCGTTACGGCCGGTCCCACGTCAAGCACGCAAGCCAGCACGCTATCAGGAGATGGCGCCCCCGTTGCCCAGGGCTGAGCGTGCCCCACGGTGTGTCTAGTTACTCATTGCGGCGGCGCGCTCCAACGCAGCGTACGCGTTGATTACTGCGCCCGTACGAGACAGCGACGCGAACGGCGCCGTACGATCTCCCCCCGGCACCGTGACGGTCATGTCCCCGTACGGTGTGCTGGTGTCTAACACCAGCGCGCGTACCTGCTCGGCCGTCAGCTCCGGATGATAGGCCATCAGGAGGGCGGCGAGGCCCGTGGCCATGGGCGCGGCGAAGCTCGTGCCGTCATTCTGCTCGTAGCCGTTCCCCGGCACCGTTGAGTAGATCGATGCGCCCGGTGCAAATACGTCGACGGTCTCCGCCCCGTAGTTACTGAACGATGCGGGAAGCGCGTCACCCGCGTCGGGCGATGAGGCGCCCACTTCGAGCCAGAGACGGGCCTCGCCTCCACCGGCGTAGCGGCGCGTCGGAAAGCTGTCCGTCGCGTCGATGTTCGCGCCGTCGTTGCCTGCGGCGTGAACCATGAGCACCCCCATCGAGTCGGCGTGCTGCACGGCGGCATCCACGACCGCTTTGTACGGCGAGTAGCCTTTACCAAAGCTCATATTGATGATGTCGGCGCCGTTGTCTACGGCGTAGCGGATCGCGTTGGCCACGTCCTTATCGCGTTCATCGCCATTCGGCACGGCGCGGACCGCCATGATGCGCACGCCGGTGGCCACGCCGTCCATGCCGATGCCATTGCCGCGCACGGCGCCCACGATGCCAGCCACGTGCGTGCCATGAGACGCGTCGGGCCCTGTCACGTCGTTGTTGCCGTATGTCCGCTCCGTCTTGTCGCTGTAATCATCGCCAACGATTGGGCGGGGGTTAAAGTCTGGGTTGTAGTGGTACTGCAGCTGCGTCTCCAGGTATTCGTAGTACTCTGTGAGATCGGCCGGCGCGATGCCCTGCTGGTAGAAGTACATCAGGATGTCGCGCGCCCGCTGGATGTCGGCGCGCGGCGTGTTGATGGCAGACACGGCGTCCTGGCTGAGCGTGTCCGTCTGCAAGTAATTCTTGAGCGCCGCCGAGGAGGCCTCCATGGCTTGGTAGGCCGGCCGGACGTTCTGCATCTGCTGCTGCGCCTCCGCCTGCTCGGATTCGAAATCGGACTTGATGCGCTGGTACCGCGTGTAGGCCTCACGCTCTGAGGCGGCCACGGAGGCCGAATCCACGTCGGCAAACCGGTCACCCAGCGAGCGGTAGAGGCGCGTCACCTCGTACGTGTCGTATTGGACGTTCTCACCATTCGGCCCGCCGATGAAGTTCCAGCCGTGCCGGTCGTCCACGTACCCATTGTTGTCATCGTCCACGCCGTTGTTAGGCACCTCGTCCTCATTCGTCCAGACGATGGGCCGTAGGTCTTCGTGCGCGATGTCGACGCCCGAGTCGATGATGGCAACGACAACCGTGTCGCTCGGCGATCGGTCCGCGAGCAGCGTGCGATAGGCGCGGTCCGTGCTCATTCCAGGTGTGCCCTCCTCTGCGTCGCGATGGAACCAATCCTGGGCCGCTGCGCCGGCGGATGCATCAGCTGCTGATGCGGAGTCGGCTGCGGCAGGCGCTTGCTCATCCGGCGGCGCCGAGTTCTGCTGGTCGGGCTCGCTGGTAGCGTTTGAGGGTGGCGCGGTCGCCGTCTCCTCGGGCGGCGCGTCGGACGGCGCCGTAGCCGGCTGCGAGGCGGCGCATCCAGCGACGGTGACGAGAAGGAGCAGCGCGAATAGTGATTGGCGGATTGACATAGGGGGCTTTGCAGATTCGTACGGTTGGGGGCACGCGCCCGGTGCGCGTCACATACCCGAAGACGCCCCATCAAGTTGCATGCTCGCGTGCTCCGCCATCGTCAGCTGGAGACAAGGAACCCGACCGGCCTCCACGAATGGTGACGCGCAGGTGTCGCCTCTGATTATTGGCCGGGTGGTCTCATGCAGATGATGTCTTCGATGGGACGTGCTGTTGGGCTGATGGCCATGCCGGGGCTGGCGGCGTGCGCGTCGCCCGACTCGTCTGACCCGTTTTCCGGCGAGCATCCCATGACACAACTCGCCCCGGCCTCCTTGCCTGACACTAGCGGCACGCCACCGCGCGTGAACCTATCGCGCGGGGTAAACGCTGTACGTGCCGATCTACTCGCACATTTACTTCAAGGCACATTTACGCATCGCCATCCCGACGACGAACGACCATTACGGGAATAGACGCCTCGTGGGCAATCTGCTCGGGCACGCTGCCAAACATGACATCAGCCACCGACGGCTCGGTCTCTCCAATGACCACGGCGTCGTACTCACGGGCCGCATCGATGATGGCCGTGCCGGGATTGTCTGCCACCTCGATGCGCATCCGTACGAGTCCTGCGGCGATCCCTTCATCCGCCATCATGCGGGAGGCCTCGTCGA
>CAYFQN010000174.1:0-6784 GCA_964345285.1 uncultured Rhodothermales bacterium | reverse complement strand
GGCGCCTTCTTCGAATTCACCGAGAAGGAGACGAAGCCCGAGCGCGCCCTCTTCCTCGACGACGGAAAGCCGCTCACCTATGCCGGCGGCGACAGGGGCCTCCGCCTTGACGGGCTGACGCTCCAGGCCATCGACCTCACGACCGGCCGGTGGTCGGCCGACGACTGCGTGGTGTACGACGAGACGAACGCCGAACTGGCAAACCTTGTCGGGCGCCTCTTCTGGCAGGAGGAGCTGCCGCGGCCCTTCGGCGTCATCTACCGCGAGGAGCGGCCGACGTACGAGGAGCTGCTCCACACGCAGATCGACGGCATCACCGAGCGCAAGGGCGAAGGCGACCTCGACGCGCTCCTCCACGCCGGCGACACGTGGACCATCGATTAGCCCGTTGCAACCTCCTTGCATTCAGGGACGACCCCGGTTCGCCCGGGTCGTCCCATTTTGTTATGTTAGCGATTCATGCACCGTCTGCCCTGACTGATTTACCTTCCCCTATCTCGTCATGATGAATTCGTTGGACAAATACCACGACGTTGGTCTTCTCGTACTGCGTGCTAGCTTTGGGCTCTACATGGCTTTCGGGCACGGATTAGGTAAAATCACCGGGGGCCCAGAGCGGTGGGCAGGCCTGGGTGGCGTCATGGAGGGCATTTTTGGCATTTCCATCTTCCCAACCTTCTGGGGCTTTATGGCTGCGGTTGCAGAATTTGTAGCAGCGCTGCTCATCGTCGTCGGCGTAGCGACTCGGCCGGCCGCGCTGCTGCTCGTCCTGAACATGGCGGTCGCCTCGCTCTCCCACATTACAGGCGTCATCGACGGCGGCCCTGAAATGGCGCTCCTATACGGCCTCGCGTTCCTGAGCCTGCTCCTTGTCGGACCCGGCAAGTACAGCATCGACGCACAGATCGGCAGCGGACGATAGCGTGCAGAACCGCTTCGCCGGCCCCGTACGCGGCCGCACTCAGGCAGGCGCCCCTGCCGTGGCAACATTGCCGGGGGGCATCCATAGAGGTAGGACCCCGTGCGTACTGTTTCCTCTGCAGTCCCTACCGATCGCACCCTCGACGACGACCCCATCAACAATCCACGTACAACAAGGAGGTACTCACCATGGCTGGTAAGAAACTGTTAATGATCGTGGGCGACTTCGTAGAAGACTACGAGGTCATGGTGCCCTTTCAATCCCTGCAGGCCGTGGGCCACACCGTGCACGCCATCTGCCCGGACAAGACGAGCGGCGAGTCGGTGAAAACGGCCATTCACGACTTCGTGGGCGACCAGACATACGCCGAGACGCCGGGGCACCACTTCGCCCTCAATGCGACCTTCGATGACATCGACCCGGCAGTGTACGACGCTTTGGTGATCCCAGGCGGCCGCGCGCCGGAGTACATCCGCCTGAACGACCGCGTCGTGGAGATCGTGCAGCACTTTGCCGACCACGACAAGCCGATTGCCGCCATTTGCCACGGCGCGCAGCTCCTGGCCGCGGCCGGCGTCATCGACGGCAAGCGCGTCTCGGCGTATCCGGCCTGCGCCCCCGAGGTGGAACTCGCCGGCGGCACGTATGCCGACATCGAGATGACCGACGCCGTCACCGATGGCACCCTCGTCACGGCACCGGCCTGGCCGGCGCATCCCGCGTGGATCGCTCAGTTCCTCGAAGTGCTGGGCACGCGAATCACCCACGCCGAGCCGGTCGCCGCGTGATATGCCCTGCTCGCTCGTCGTTCCACGCCGGGTCGTCTGCGTACGGCTCGGCGTTTTTCTTTGCACTTCTCTACGCTATGGCCTGGTCCGGCACCCTCGTTCGCATCTTCACCGCTCCGGAGGCGGGCGCACCGATGGAACCGCGCGACGCCGTGCGCGCCGTGCCTGGGCGCGGCCTCAAGGGCGATCGCTACCTCACGAGCGACAGAAGCTTCTCACGCTGGCCGGGGCCACGCCGCGATGGAAGACGCTACCGGGGTCACGCTTGAACCGTCCGAGAGCCGGCGCAATCTGCTCACGCGCGGCGTCCCGCTCAACGACCTCGTGCGCATCGAACTTACGATCGGTGTGGTGCGGCTGCGGGGCATCCGGCTATGCCAGCCGTGCAAACGCCTCGTCCGCCTGACCGGGCACGGCGACGACCTCATCCCCGCGCTCGTCGACCGGGGTGGGTTGCGCGCCCGGATGCTAACAGAGGGCGTGATCCGCTGCACGATGGCCCTTCGTGCAGGTCCCTGTTCGTGCAGGTCCCTGTTCGTGCCCGCTCTGGGCCGCCTTGCGAGCGGATGTAAAAAACATGCAACGAGGTCATTATATCCCAGATCAGTCGCCAAATGGTTACGATTTTTCAGAGCGTCGCTGCGGCGTATGGCACGCGCTCGCCGTGACGTGATGTAGTGCCCGTTGGCCGCCTATTAAACAATTGTTATGCATCATTTCTCAATGGATGCTACCGTCCGTTGCCGATATGTTGGCTGGTGCCTCGGGGAGGTGTGCCTCGGGGGAGTCCCCGATCACCCGCTACGGCGCCTCTCCTGCGTTCCGTGCGGCCCCTGCCGGCTGGCGACGTCTTCTTCGCAATCCTTTGTGACCAATACCCGAACCTACCATGAAACGCCGTGCTACCATTCCCATCTTGCTGTTGCTTCTGGGCCTTGCCGCCCCGGCGACCTTCGCACAGGGCGTGACGACGGCCACCATCCGCGGCTCGGTCGTCGACGACGCCGGTGAGCCGCTTCCGGGCGCCAACGTCATCGCCGTCCACCAGCCCTCGGGCTCCCAGTACGGCACGGCCACCAACGCCGACGGTAACTACGTGCTGCCGAACGTGCGCGTGGGCGGTCCCTACACGGTGACCGCCTCCTTCGTGGGCTACCAAAGCGCACGCGAAACCAACATCCGCCTCAACCTTGGCGAGCAGCGTCGTATTGACTTTGAACTCGCCTCGGCGACGCAAGAGCTGGACGAGATCCAGGTCATCGCCGAGCAGGGCGTGTTCAACCGCGAGCGCACTGGACTGTCGTCCAATGTCTCGGAGGAGGACATCGACAACGCGCCGGCGGTGGGCCGTGAACTGGCCGACTTCGTGCGCCTCTCGCCGCTGGCCATCGTGGGTAACGACGATGACGACGGCTCGTCCATCTCGATCGCCGGGCAGAACAACCGGTACAACTCCGTCTTCATCGACGGCGCCATCAGCAACGACGTGTTCGGCCTCGCCGCGCAGGGCACCGATGGCGGCCAAACCGGCGCGACGCCCATCAGCATCGATGCCATCGAGCAGTTTCAGATCGACATCTCGCCGTTCGACGTCACTCAGAGCTTCTTCGGCGGCGGCGCCATCAACGCCGTGACGCGGAGCGGTACCAACGAGTTCAAAGGCTCGGTGGCCTTCCTGCGGCGCGACGAGAACTTTGCCGAGAGCCTGCCCACTGGCTCCTTTCCGGCCTTTACGAACAACCGGTACGTGGGACGCCTCGGCGGTCCAATCGTCCAGGATAAGCTGTTCTTCTTCGCCAACTTCGACATCCTGCGCAGCGATACGCCCCAGCCGTTTGTAGGCTTCAACGATTTCCGGCAGAACAGCGCCACGATCACGGACGCCAATGCGCTCCAAAGCAACCTGCTGGACTTTATGACCCAGGCGTTTCCGGACTACCAGCCGGGCGCCTTCGGCGATAAGATTGGCGAACTGCAGAGTGACAAGTTCCTCGGCAAGCTGGACTGGAACATCAGCCCGAACCATCGGGCGAGCGCGCGCTACAGCTACAGCACCTCGGACAACGTGGATGCCTTCCGGAGCGACGACAACGACCTCAGCTTCTCCAGCCGCAACGAGGTCTTCCCGAACACCACACAGATTGGCGCGCTGGAGCTCAACAGCACATTCGGCACGCGCTTCGCCAACAAGCTGATCGTCAGCTACAAGAATGTGGAGGACGACCGCGACACGAACCTGAGCACGCCGTTCCCGACGGTAGATATCGATGACGGCGCGGCCGACATCAACATCGGCGGTGAGCCGTTCTCGACGGTCAACTTCCTGAGCCAGGAGATCTTCACGCTGACGAATAACTTCAACGCGTTCCTTGGCGATCACACGCTCACCATCGGCACGCACAACGAGTTTTACGACATCAGCAACAAGTTCATCCCGTTCAACTACGGCTGGTACTTCTTCAGCGACCAGAACGACAACGGCACCGGCATCGACGAGTTTAAGCAAGCCGCTTGTGCGTCGCTGGATCCAAGCGCACGCGGCGGCATTGCCGACTGTGCCGCGTTCGGCCCCAACCCGACGCCACCGAACTCGTTCGTGCTGCGCGGCTTCTCGCTGGTCGACGAGGAGATCGGCGACGCCACGAACGCGGCCGGCGCCTTCCGCGCAGCCATCTATGGCGTCTACATCCAGGACGAGTGGCAGGTGAACGATCGGCTGCGCGTCACGGGTGGCATTCGCGTCGACATCCCGCAGCTGCTGGATGATCCGCGCTATGCCAACGCAGGCGATGCGCAGGTGGCCGAGTTCTTCGGCGGCGCTGACAATGTGCCGGCCGAGATCAACCCGTACAACACCACCCTTCCGCAGATCCGCCAGTTCCACCGGCTCAATGGCGCGCTGCCGGGCGAGGTGCCGGATCCGTCGCCGCACTGGGCGCCGCGCTTCGGCTTCAACTGGGATGCTTTTGGCGACCAGACGACGCAGGTCCGCGGTGGCGTGGGCGTCTTCACGAGCCGTCAGCCGTTCGTGTGGCCCGGGGGTATGTACCTCAACAACGGCGTCCGCGCCGGTGAGGTGGCTAACTTCGGCGCCAACGAGTTTCGGCCCGACCCGGCGGACGGTCTCACGGTCGCTGACGTGTCGGAGACGCGCACGAATGCCGACCTGATTCCGAGCGGCCGGCTGGAGATGTTCGAGGAAGACTACAAGCTGCCGCGCTTCCTGCGGTACTCACTGGGTCTCGACCAGCAGCTTCCGGGCGGCTGGATTGGTACGCTGGAAGGCCAGTACACCAATACGCTCAAGAACATCAACGTGACGAACATCAACCTGAAGCCGGCCAACGGTACACTGGACGGCCCGGACAATCGGCCGATCTGGATCCCCGAGAACTTCGACAATGAGTCCCAGCTCATTGACGACCGATACACGAACATCCATCGTGTAGGGAATACGGACCGGGGGTACTCCTACAACATCTCGGCGCGCGTGCAGAACGCGTTCGAAAACGTCCTCGTCGACAACAACCGTCTGAAGGTCGACGCGTCGTACTCGTACGGCGACGCCTACGTGATCAACGACGGCACCTCGTCGCAGATCAACTCGCTGTGGGATGGCGTGGAGCACGTCAACGGCGCCAACAACCTGGAGCTGTCGCGGTCCGACTTTTCGGCGGGCCACCGCGTGCTCGGGCGCCTGACGTACTCACAGGAGTTCCTGAGTAACTTCGCGGCGTCGGTCACGCTCGTCTACGACGGGCAGTCCGGCCGGCCCTTCTCCTACGTGATTGACGACAGCGACGAGATGATTTTGGAAAACGGCGACCCGAACTCGCTGCTGTACGTGCCCCGCACAGCGACCGCGCTCACGTTTGAGCCGGCCGTGGTGAACGGCATCACGATCTCGCCGGAGCAGCAGGCCGCCGCCCTCGATCAGTTCATTGCAGAGAGCGACTACCTGAGCGCGCGGCGCGGTCAGTATGCCGAGCGCAACGCCGACCGCACGCCGTGGGAAGGCGTCCTTGACCTCAACGTTAAGCTGGGCATCTTCGGCGACGTCGTTGGCCGCCAGCAGCGGATCGAGATCACGGCTGACATCTTCAACTTCTCGAGCATGCTCGGGGACATCTTCGGCACGGACTGGGGCCAGCGCTACGTCGGCTTCGGTCAGTTCGCCCCGCTCTCCTTTCAGGAGTTTGTGGATGCCGAGAATGGGGACTACACGCCGGTCTACCGCGCCGGCGCGATCGTCGACACCGCCACGGACAGTGAGGGCAACACGTTCTTCAATGGCGCCATCAGCCAAGAGGAAGCCCAAGACATCCTGCGCACGGGCTCGACGTACAGCTCGCAGTGGCAGATGCAGCTGGGCGTGCGGTATACCTTCTAGCCCCCATCGGTAGAAGCCGCACTGTCAGCGCCGCCTCCTCAGCCGGGGGCGGCGCTTTTTTATTGGCCAATAGCTGTTTGTTGACCGATAGCTATCCCCAGCGCCATACCTTCCGCCTTTTAACGAACCCGTAATTCAAGAGATGATGGCGGCTAATACGCAGTTTCTACACAGACATCTTGTAGGCTGACGTATATGTTGTGACCAGTTAGTCAGCATCTACGACGACTTATTGCTTGTAGTGGACGATCTCACGAGCGTATCGGTCTTTGCACCTCGCATGCTGTTTGGTTCGCCGGACAGCGCAGATGCGCATCGTGCAGACGTGCATCGTATTTCCGACCGGGCTGCTCGGGCCTGGCTCCCGGCTCCCGCCTCGCCCCACTACACACCCTGTGCCGACGCCTGCCCCGTGCAGTGACGTCGGCTTTTTTATTGCATCCCCTTTTCGGACAACCCCCCCAGCCCCATGAAACGACTTGCTACGATTGGGTGTGCGCTTGCCCTACTGGCGCTCCTCCCATTGAGCAACGCCTTTGCGCAAGGCACCACCGCTTCCATTACTGGCCAGGTGGTCGATGAGACCGGCGAACCCCTCCCGGGCGCCAACGTCATTGCCACCCACCAGCCGACCGGTACGCAGTACGGCACGGCCACCAGCCCCAATGGCCGCTACACGGTGCT
>CAYFQN010000173.1:0-6808 GCA_964345285.1 uncultured Rhodothermales bacterium | reverse complement strand
CAGTACGAGTCAGTCCATTCGGCTCGGTTGCGTTTCGCTCCTTTTTACTCGCCCCATTCCTTGAGGGAACCACGGCGCTCACTGCGGCCCCAGCGTGGTGTGCGAGGGCCAGCCGATGGCATGTATTCTGCGCCTTGAGCGCGGTGAAGAAGCGACCCACACACTTTAATGGCCATGCATCCAGGGCCCGCCCGTCCTTGCCCCGCCCGTCCTTGCCCCGCCCGCACCCGATCCGCCCGCACTGCTGCTAATGCCGCTTATGGAGCACACCGACGCTAGCACCCCCGCCGCCAGCGCTAGCCTGCCCGCCGCCCAACGCGCCCAACGAGGCCATGGGGTCTTCATCCCCGAGCCGAGTAACGCCTTCGTCGTAACGGACGCCATCGAGCGCGTCAATAAACGCTGCCTCGCTTACTTGCATGCAGGGTACCCCGTGCACCTGACGGGCATTGCCGGGACGGGGAAAACGAGCCTGGCCTTCCACATCGCTTCGCAGTTGGACCAGCCCGCCGTGCTTCTACACGGCGACAATGAGTTCGGCCGCTCCGATTTGGTGGGGGGGGAAATCGGATACCGCAAGTCGAAGGTCGTCGACAACTTTATCCGTTCGGTGCTCAAGACGAGCGAGCAGGTGACCAAGGTCTGGCAAGAGAAGCGCCTCGCGAAGGCATGCCGTGAGGGATACACGCTCATCTACGACGAGTTCACGCGGTCGCAAGCGGAAGCCAACAACGTCTTGCTCAGCATCCTGGAAGAGCGCATCCTCAATCTGCCCCGTCGCGGCGGCACCGGCGAAGATTATATCCGCGTTCATCCAAACTTCCGGGCCATTTTTACCTCGAACACGGCCGAATATGCCGGCACGCATGATACGCAGAGTGCCCTGCTGGATCGGCTGGTGACTGTCGAGTTGAGCCATCCCAATCGCGAGACTGAGGTGCAGATCGCGCGGTCGCGGTCAGACATCAGCGCCACGGCAGCCGAGCATCTTGTGGACATCGTGCGCACCATCCGGGCCCGCATGGACGGATCGCAGGGCCCGTCCGTGCGCGCCTCCATCATGCTAGCGCGCGTGTTCGCACAGAATGAGGCCGACATCGACCCGCAGAGCGACTTCTTCCGCGACGTCTGCGTCGATGTGCTGCGTCCCAGCCGGACGGTCCGTGCGCAGCAGGACGAGGCCGCCGTCCGGCAGCAGGTTAACCGCGCCATCGAGGCCGTCCTCGGTGGCTGATCCGCCCACCTTCTCTCATTACTGAATCCGATTGTGTCATGAACGAGCCGGCCCCTACAAATGACAATCAGCGACTGGGCTCGAGGTCCCATCCGCGTGCGCCCTCGCTGCGGCCGCCCTCCAGCTTGCGTGTCCAACGCCGCGACAGCGAGCACAAGGTGTACGTTGAACTCGCTGCCTTGCAGATGGCACGCGTCCGTCAGAGCCGCATCCGGGACGCCTTGAGCGAGCAGGTGGCCCGTTGCACGCGCCGCATCGAGCGGATTGAGCAGGAGTCTGCTGCGCTAAAAGCCCACATTGAGGGCACCGGGGCGTCGTCGCCCGAGGCGCCCGACGCCGGGGGCTTCGAGTACCGCTACTGAGTCCGGTGTATGCATCGCCCGCGCCCGACCATCACCCATCGATCACGTATTCCGCCTGACCATGCCCACCACCTCGCAAGACGCATCGCCGAAGTACTTGTACGCCATCACGCAAGCCGGCGCCCTTGGCACGACCAACCTGCGCGGCATCCAGAAGCAGCCTCTCTACGCCATCGAGGAGGGCGACCTAGCGGTCATCGCCAGCAGCTTGTCGGACAGCCGCGTGCGCCCGCGCCGCCGCAATCTGAAGGCCCACCACGACGCTATTGATGCGCTCGTCGATCGGCAGATTGATCTGCTACCGATGGCCTTCGGCTCCATCGCCGACTGTGCCGCTGCGGTGCGTGCCTTCCTGCGCGCCCACGAGGACGAACTGGGGCACACGATGCAGCAGTTGCGTAACCGCGTGGAGGTGCAGGTACGCGTGGCCTGGAAGGTGGACGACATATTCCAGTACTTTGTGACGCACAACGATGAACTGCGCGCGACCCGCGATCAGTACTTCCGTGACGGCGATCGCAGCCCGACGCGCCAGGAGAAGATGCACCTCGGCGAGTTGTTCAGCTCCGTGCTGGAGTCCGAACGTGCAGCGCATCGCGCAACCGTCGAGGAACATGTGGGCACGGTGAGCGATCAGCTTTACATCGATTCGTGTCGCAACGAATCCGAGGTGGCGCGTATCACTTGCCTCGTCGAGCGCAACCGCATCGACGAGTTGGAAGATGCCATCCACACCGCCGCCGCGCAGTTCGATGAACACTTCGTGTTCAACTACACCGACCACACGGCGCCCTACACGTTCGCCCAGGTCGAGATGTAAACGTCCCGTGCAGCCGCGTGAGCGGCGACGCCCGACCTCGCTCATTCATTGCACCGAAACGTATGGCCAACGACGGAAAGAAGCAGCCCGATGAGACGTTTGGGATCGGGCGGTTATTCGACGAACTCGGCGCAGCTGTAGAAAAGCTCAGTAACTTGGCTGAGCAGGGCCAACAATGGTCGACGACGATGGGCTCCGATGATGGACCACAGGCCATCGTCGACATCCGGATCCGCACGGCCCAGGATGCCACCCGCGATGCGCCTGTGCGCCCGGAGGATATCTCGCGCCGCCCCTCCGCGTCGGCGTCGCCCGATACGGGGCCCTCGACCGAGCGGGAGGTGCCCATCCAAGAGCGTCAGACGCCGCCTGTCGACATCTTCGACGAGGACGACCACGTGCTCGTTGTCGCTGAGATGCCGGGCATTGCGGCGCGCGACATCGACGTGCAACTGACCGACGATGTGCTGGCCATAGCGGCTGCGACGGACGATCGCCAGTACGCCACCGAGGTCCTGCTGCCGCGTGTAGCTACCGAGGTCCAGACCGTGCAAGCCAACAACGGAATCGTCAAGATCAAGTGTCTGGTGTGACGGACGACAGACCGGAAGCTAGTGCCGAGGACGCCACACGGCGCACGGTGGCCGAGGCGTCGCGCGAAGACGCCGGGCGCGCCATCGTGCGCATCGACCCGAGCGACATTGCTACGCTCGGCGCCGAGCTGGGCGACATCGTCGCCATCGAGGGCGAGCGCCGCGCCGTGGCGCGTGTGCTGCCGGCGCCCGTAGAAGCGCGCGGACAGGGTGCTATTTTTATGGATGGCGTGCTACGCCAGAACGCCCACGTCGGCGTGCACGACAACGTAACCGTCTCGGTGGTACAGGCGGCCGAGGCCCAGCGCGTTGCGCTTCGGCCCGTCGAGGCGGCCCCCAGCGACCGGGACCTCAGCTACATCGGGCGCCGCGTGGATGGCCGCCCCGTGCAGGCCGGCGACCAGGTGCGCGTCGACCTGTTCGGCAATCGCTGGATGGACTTCACCGTCGGCACGGTGCAGCCTGAAGGCGTGGTGCGCATCGTGCCGAGCACTACGCTCGTCATCGAGGAGCGCGAGGCCGAGCCGGCAGCCACGGCTCGGCGGTCGACCTACGAAGACATCGGCGGGCTCGACGGGCCATTGCAGCGCGTCCGCGAGATGATCGAACTGCCGCTGCGTGCGCCCGATGTCTTTCAGCGCCTCGGCATCGACGCCCCGAAGGGCGTGCTGCTAGCCGGACCGCCCGGCACGGGCAAAACGCTCCTGGCCCGCACCGTGGCCGCTGAAACGGAGGCGGCCTTCTTCGCTATCAGTGGGCCAGAGGTCGTTCGTAAGCTCTACGGCGAGAGCGAGGCGCAGCTCCGCCAGGTCTTCGAACGTGCCGCTCGGCAGGCGCCCAGCATCGTCTTTCTGGACGAGATCGACGCGCTCGCTCCGCGTCGGGCCGATGTCGAGGGCGACGTCGAAAAACGCATCGTCGCGACACTGCTCACCCTGATGGACGGGCTTGAGCCGCGCAAGGGCGTTGTCGTGATTGCGGCCACCAATCGGCCCAATGCCATCGACCCGGCCCTGCGCCGCGCCGGCCGCTTCGACCGCGAGATCACCATTCCCATCCCGGACCGGCGAGGGCGCCAGCAGATCCTGAAGGTTCACAGCCGGGGCATGCCTCTGGCCGCTGAGGTGGACCTGGAGCAGCTGGCCGAGACGACACACGGTTTCGTAGGCGCCGACCTGGAGGCGCTCTGCCGCGAGGCGGCCATGGCGGCTCTGCGCCGCACACTCCCCGACTTCGGGCTCGGCCGCAATGCACTGTCCTATGACGAGGTGCGCACCATCCAGATCGGCGTGCGCGACTTTCAGGCAGCTCGCCGCGAGGTCAAGGCGTCGGCCCTGCGTGAGGTGTTCACCGAAGTGCCGGACGTCCGCTGGTCGGCCATTGGCGGGCTGGAGCACGTATGCGAGCGCCTCCAGGAGGCGGTCGAGTGGCCGCTCCAGCACCCGGATCTGTTCGCCGAAGCTGGCGTGGCGCCTCCGCGCGGCCTGATGCTCGTCGGCCCACCCGGCTGTGGCAAAACGCTGCTGGCGCGTGCACTGGCCACCGAGACGCAGTCGAACTTCATCTCCGTCAAGGGCGCCGAACTGCTCTCGAAATTCGTGGGCGAGTCGGAGCAGAAAGTGCAGGAGATCTTCCGCAAGGCGCGCGCTGCGGCACCATGCATCGTCTTCTTCGACGAGATCGACGCCCTCGCTCCCTTGCGGGGCCAGGGCACCGAGAGCGCCGGCGTGTCAGATCGCGTACTGGCACAGTTTCTCGTGGAGATGGATGGCATCGAGGAGCTGCACGACGTCGTCGTCATGGCTGCCACAAATCGTGTCGACCGCATCGACCCGGCTCTGTTGCGCCCCGGCCGCTTCGATGACCTTATCGCCGTGCCCCGTCCTAATGCCGAGGCACGGCGGGCCATCCTGCACGTACACCTGCGTGATAAGCCGACGGCCAACGCGGTCGACCTTGAGGCGGTGGTCGCTGCCACCGATGGGTTCTCGGGCGCCGACCTGGAGGCCGTGTGCCGCCGGGCCGCGCTCGAAGCCATCCGTCCCGCCATCCGAGCCGCCCGAGCCGAGGCCGACGACGCGCTGCCGTCAGGCGTCCAAATCACGCAGGCCCACCTTGAGACGGCCGTCGAGACCATGAACCGCCAGCGAACCCGTCGCACCGCTTCCGCCGCACACCATGAGTAACGACACCCCATCCGACATCCCGCTGACCGATGATCAGGCGCTGTACCTGTACGGTTTGTTGCGGACGGCCGCCGAGCCGGCAGCCCCCGAAGGCATCACCGAAGCGCCGGTCCAGTCACTGGCCCTCGACGAGACGCTCGTTGCGATCGTCGACGTCGTGGACCAAGCCGCATGGACGGGGCCGGACGCCCAACGCAACATGGAAACCCTGAGTTGGGTCGGCCCGCGTGCCATAACGCACGAGCACGTCGTGGAAGCCGTGATGGATGAGGGGCCGGTCTATCCGGCCCGCTTCGGCACCCTGTTCTCGTCGGTAGACCGCCTGACAGAAACGGTCGCCGTGCATCGGGCTGAACTCGACGCCTTCCTGAACCGCGTGGACACGGCCGACGAGTGGGCTATCAAGGGCTTTCTCGATCGCGACCGGGCGGCCGACCATCTCGCGGCCGGTGCCGACGATCAGGAGGGCGATGAAGAGCCGTCCGGCTCGGCTTACCTGAAGCGCCGCCTGCAGGAGCAGCGAGCGCGTGAGTCGGTGGATGACTGGATGGCCGGCACCGCGGAGTCGCTGCAGGAGGCGGTCGACCGCGTCGCTGCCGACATGCGGGTGCTTGACATACAGCAGAGCCTCCACGCCGCCGCGGATGAGTCGATGGTGTTCAACTGGGCCGTGCTGATTGAGAACGCTGCCGCACTCCAGGATCGGGTCCAGGAAGCCAATGCGCGTTTCGAGACGGCTGGACTAACCCTACAGCTGACGGGGCCGTGGCCGCCTTACAGCTTCCGCCCCAAACTGGAAGGCGTAGCGCCCGCTACGTCGCAGCCCTTCGATCGGTAAAGGTCCCGCCCCAACCACACACTTGTTCTCTGTGCTGGCTGCTTCGCTGGCCATGGCGCCGGTGCTTGCCATGACGGAACAGACCACGCCAGCACACCGGCAGGGCGGAAAAACACGGGGGCTCGGCGCCATGCTCGCGCTTAAGTCGGAGGCTGCCCGCCCGATAACTCAGCAAAAGAACGATAGAGATCGTTTACCTCACGTGAGAAGCACTGCACTCCATCACCGACGTCACCTCTTATGTCCTCGATCGAGATCCATTTCGGAACATCCGAAGCGCCCTCTTTTGCCATAGCGTTCCATTCGTCGCCGACTCCGTCTGACCTGGAGGGAGCCCCATTGGGAGACGGCGCCGTTGCGTCCACGGTCTCTGAAGACGACGTCATGCCTACCGAGCGGCGCAGCGGCCCAGAAGCCCGGCTGCGCGCCCGGCTGCGCGAGTTGTTGGCCTCAGAAGCCCGGCTGCGCGCCCGGCTGCGCGAGTTGTTGGCTGACCGTCAAGCCCTTGAGGAGGAGCCAGGGACGTCGAGCGTGTACGACATCACATCCATGATGTGCGTCCTGCGCGAGGAACGCGATGCGCTCCGCGAGCACGTGCAGCGGCTCGAGGATGAACGACGCGCGGCCGCTCCCCCGGATGATGCTGCCGCGGACGACGAGTCGCCCCGTGCCACCCCCGAAATCGCCCCCCAGGACACGGAGGCGCCAGTCCACGCAACCTCGGATGGGGCTGCTTCGGATGGGGCTGCTTCGGATGGGGCTGCTTCGGATGGGG
>CAYFQN010000172.1:0-6823 GCA_964345285.1 uncultured Rhodothermales bacterium | reverse complement strand
ATGTGACCCACCGGTTCAAGGGCGCGCCGTACAAAGGCTGCTTTCACGTGCCGCGGGCGTTGTGGCTGTGTATCCAGTTGATGGAGGACATGGAAGCCTGCGAATAATCGACAATACCGTACGCCCTGGTTGGGCTACACGTAAAGATCAAGGTGGTGCGGGTAGAAGCCAAATGCCCTCGCTCCGCGGGGTTGAGGTAAATAGGAAGCGGTTCCAGGGAAAAACGCTTGTGATCGTTCAAAAGAAGACTATATTAATAACTGTTCAATAATGAACGCACCACGCTGTGGTAGGGGCAGCGGCCGCGCTGGTCCTCTCCATCACATCGCGCAGGAAGAGCTCCCATTGGGCAAACGGTTGTGCCTGGTGGGACCCACACGGTTAAAGGCACCTCTACAATCGACCACATCGCTTTCTTCGACATTCTTTCCACGAGCCGCCAGAGAAGAGACATGCTTAGCCGGTACAATGTGCTACCTCATCTCCACGTCAGGCCGTTTCCTCTGATCGCCGGTGCTGCTGCGCTCCTGCTGCTTCTTGTTGCAGGGGCTGCGCCGGCCCTCGCGCAGAACGTTGAGGTCGAGGGCACCGTCGTCGACGCGACCGAAGGGGTGCCCCTTCCCGGTGTGAACATCGTTGAGGAAGGGACCCAGAATGGTACCACGACGAACCCGAACGGTGAGTTCACGCTGACGGTGAGCAATCCGCAGGCTACGCTGGTTTTTACATTTGTCGGTTTTCAGCAGAAGAGCGTCCCGCTTGAGGGCCGGTCCGAGTTGACCATTGAACTCGAAGAGGAGGTGCAGGCACTGGAGGGCGTGGTGGTCACCGCCTTCGGCATTGAGCAACAGCGGCGTGGGCTGGGTTACTCGGTGGAGCAGGTGGACGGCTCGGAACTGGCCGAGGCGCGGACGAACAACTTGGGTGAATCGTTGCAAGGGCTCGTCTCGGGCGTCAATGTCGAGGCGCCGCCGACGGGGCCGGGCGGGTCGACCCGCATCACCATCCGCGGCAATGCCAACCTGGCGGGCAACAATCCGCTGTTCGTGGTCGATGGTGTGCCCATCCGTAACGTGCAGGAGGGCAACGCCTCGCTGTGGGGGGGCTTTGACGGGGGCGATGCGCTCTCGAAGCTTAACCCTGAAGACATCGAGTCCATCTCGGTGCTGAAGGGCGCTTCAGCCGCGGCGCTCTATGGCTCGCGGGCACAGAACGGCGTCGTCCTCATCCAGACGAAAGGGGGAGACGTGCGGGCCGGCGAGACGTTCAGCGTGGATTATACGGGCAGCATCCAGGCCGAAACGATTACCTCGGTCTTCGACGAGTTCCAGTACGAGTATGGACAGGGAACGCTGGGTGAGGCGCCAACCACAGCCCAAGAAGCACTTGAAACGTCGTTCAGCAGTTGGGGGCCCCGCATCAGCGAGGTCGACCAAGCCGTGCAGTTCGATGGTGAGATGCGGCCGTACGTGGCGCAGCGCAATAACTTTGAAAATTTCTACGACACGGGCGTCCGCCAAGAGCACTCGGTTGCCATTGCGCGCGGCGGGTCGGAGTACGACGTCCGGATGTCGCTCTCACGGATGGACGACGGCTACATCATCCCCGCCACCAACATGGAGCGGACCACGATGAATCTGCGCGGGGCCGGCGAAGTCGGCAACCTGTTCATGGACGGCAAGCTGAACTACACCATCGAAGGGGCCCAATTCCGCCCGGAGCTATCGGACAACCCGGCCAACCCAATGCTGTCGTTGACTTACATGCCGACCACACTCGACGTGCGCACGCTCGACCCCCACAAAGCGGAAGATGGCAGCCACCGCGCGTGGAGCACGAGTCCGTTCCGACCCAATCCGTATTGGGGCACGCGCGAGTTCAAGCGCGACGACGATCAGCGGCGGCTGCAGGGCTTCGCGCTAGCTCGCTACGGCTTCACCGATCAAATCTCGCTGCAGGCACGTATCGGTACCGATTATTATGTGCTCGACCGCACGTTTGCCGAGCCATCGGGCACGCCGTGGTTCCAGCCAGGGCGCATCTCAGAAACCAACACGCGCCGCCGCGAGGACAACGCCAACCTTCTCCTGCAGGCCGCGCACGACCTGACAGCAGATGTTGGGGTCGACCTGACGCTGGGCGGCAACATTCGCTACGAACAGAACGAAACCGTATCGGCCAACGGCAGTGAGTTTATCCTTCCTGGCCTGCTCACCCTGGGCAACACCCGCGGCGACCAGCAGGGCGGCGGCTACGGGTTCAGCGAGAAGCAGGTGAACTCGGCCTTCGGTGCGGCGCGGTTCAACTACCGCGACTACCTGTACCTGGAGTTGACCGGCCGCAACGACTGGTCGTCCACGCTGCCCGAAGACAACAACTCGTACTTTTACCCGTCGGTGAACTCCAGCTTCATCTTCACCGAAGTCTTCGACGGCCTGCCCGACGTGTTATCGAGCGGGTCACTCCGGGCCGCGTGGGGCCGCGTGGGCGCCGACACCGATCCGTACCAGCTGAATGTGACGTACGGCTTGGTTGGTGCTCATCCGGCGAAAAACGGTGGCTCGGTGGCGCGGGGTAGTTTGACGCAGACGACGATTCCGCCGCTCGACCTGAAGCCGGAGCAGAAAGAGACGCTCGAGTTCGGGACCGGCCTGCAGTTCTTCAATGGCCGGTTGGGTCTGGACATGACGTGGTACCGCGAGAGCTCGTTTAACCAGATCTTGAGCGTGGGCGTGTCCAACACCACCGGCTTCACGGGGCGCCGCATTAACGCGGGCAACATCCGCAATCAGGGGCTGGAGCTGCAACTGCGTGGAACCATCCTGCAGGGCTCCGACCTGAGTTGGAGCTCGCGGGCCAACTTCACGCGTAACGTCAATGAGGTTGTGGAACTGGCCGACCAAGTAGACTCCTTCACGCTCGGTGAGAGCCGCTCGCGGATCGTCACGATTCAAGCCCGGCCGGGTGAACCGTACGGGCAGATCGTGGGGCCCACCTACACCCGCACGCCCAGTGGCGAGATTGTCTTTGGCGAGGATGGCCTCCCGGTGCCCGGTGAGATTGAGCCGATTGGCAATCAAGAGCGCGACTGGCAAGCCGGATGGACCAACACGCTGCGTTGGAAAAACTTCGTCCTCAACACGCTCATTGACATGAGTTGGGGCGGTGAAATCTACTCGCTCACCAACGCACAAGCCTACGGCACGGGGCGGCATATGGATACGCTGCCCGGCCGGGAGCTGGGCTACGTCGTCGGCAATGGGGTGATTGTAACCGAGCGGAACGAAGACGGAGACATCGTCTCGACGCGACCGAATGACGTAGCCGTTGAACCGCAGACGTACTACGGCTTCATCGGCGGCAACATCGCAGAGCCGTTCGTCTACGACGCCAGCTACGTCCGGCTCCGGCAGGTGCGGCTGAGCTACAACCTACCGCAGTCGGTGCTCAACGTGGCTTCGGTGCCCGTGCAGTCGGCCCAGATCGCGCTGACCAGCCGGAACACGTGGCTGATCCACGACAACGTGCCGAATGTGGATCCAAGTGCGTCGTACACCACTGGGAACGATCACGGCCTGGAGCACGCCAGCCTGCCCGTTACTCGCACCTTCGGCATGGACCTGCGGATCCGCTTCTAAGGCGTACCGCGTGCCCGCTACTCCTCCTCGTGTTGCCGTCATACAGACCTCGACAACTCGCTATGCGATCGAAGACCCTCACCCTCCTCGTTGTTCTGCTCCTCTCGCTCGCGGCGGTTGGGTGTGACAACCTGACGGGCGTGACCGACCTCAACGATAATCCGACCCAGGCCACCAGCATGGAGCCTGCGCTCCAGTTTGCCAACCTGCCGCTCGACATCGTGCCAAACCGCTACGAGGCCTGGCGCGCCAACCTGATTCATGCTGAGTGTATCGTCCAGCATGTGGCCAGCACCTTCACAGCGTGGTCGGGGTGCCGGTATACTCGCAACTCAGCGTACATGAGCGCGCACTGGGATCGGCAGTGGACGGTGATTCGCAACATTGAAGACGTGCTCGCCAAGACGAACCCGGAGGAGAACCCAGACCTGGTTAACCTCAACGCCATGACGCGCATCCTGCGGGTCTACTTCATGCAGCGGATGACGGACCTCTACGGCAATATCCCGTACGAGCAGGCCGGTAAAGGGCTGACAGCGGATGTCCAGAATCCAGAGTATGACGCAGTCGAGGAGATCTACCCGGCCATGGTTGGCGACCTGCAGGAGGCACGAGGGCTCCTGGACGCCGGGGCCCCGACGCTCGACGCCACGCAGGACCTGCTGTTTGCTGGCGACATTGCGAAGTGGCAGCGGTTCGCCAACTCGCTCATCCTGCGCATCGGCATGCGGATGTCGGAGGTTGCTCCTGGGCAGGCCCAGAGCGCCGTGGAAGACGCGATTAGCAGCGGGGTCATGGAGAGCAACGACGATATCGCGTACACCATCCACGCCGAAAGCAATGGCGACCGGTACGGCGTGGGCGAAGTGTTCAACGACTTCCCGAACGGCGGTCATGGCTTCCACATGAGCCAGACCTTCATGGACGTGCTGAAAGGCAATGCCGGCGTCAGCAACGTCGTGGATCCCCGCACGAGCATCTTCGCCGCCCAGTACACCGACATCGACGAATTGGTGAGCGACGACCCGGCCGACCTGCAAGGGCTGCAAAATGGCCTGCAAGAAGATGAGCTCCCTGACGATCGATTCGTTTTTGCCCAGCCCAACCGGGCCTATATGGTGCGCTATGATTCACCGTCGCTGTGGATGACCTTTGCCGAAGTGAAATTCCTGCTCGCCGAAGCGGCGCTCCGCGGATGGGGCACGTCGGGAGCGCAGCAACACTACGAAGAGGGCATCGAGGCCGCGATGGAGCACCTCACTCTTTATGGCGCTCCGGAGATTGCTGATGCTGACATCCAGACCTACCTAAGCAGCCTGCCCGACCGCGACCCGACGCTGGAAGAGGTCATCGAGCAGAAGTGGGTCGCGCTCTTCCTCAACGGCTACGAAGCATGGGCCGAGCTGCGCCGCACCGGGTTCCCTGATGAGATCGACCCGGTGAACTATCCCGGCAACATCACGAGCGGCCAGATTCCGAGTCGGCTCGAATACCCAAACAGCGAACAATTCGTGAACGGTACCAACTATGAGGCTGGCGCTACGCAGCCCAATCAGATGTCCACCCGCCTCTGGTGGGCCGTGGAAGGCACTGCCTCGATATAGGCAACCCGGGCATACAGTGCCCTATGTCCGGCCGTCGGTTCATCCCGGTGGCCGGATCTATTTGTGGAATGCGCTGCCAAACTTCCGCAGAACTCTGGAATAGGAGACGCCCCAGCGGTCCCCGCGTAGCTCGCCCGCGGCTCACGGCTCGTCTCCGCAGGGTCATCTCGTTCGGTGTCGATACGTACTTCCCTGCTTTAGTCTCATGCGGCCCCTTTACTTCGCGCTCCTCATCTTGTGTAGCTTGCTCCTCACGGGCTGCGCCGGATCCGGGTCGGATACGGATGCGCCCCTCTTTACTGACCTCCCACCGGATTCCACGGGAGTGCGGTTCGCAAATCCCGTCATCGAGAATGACTCGGTCAACGTACTCGCCTACGAGTACCTGTACAACGGCGGCGGTGTGGCCATCGGCGACGTGAACAGCGACGACCGGCCCGATCTGTTTTTTACGGGCAACATGACGGAAAACCGCCTCTACCTGAATGAAGGCGGGTTCCGGTTTCGCGACGTCTCGACGCAAGCGGGGGTAGTGGGGCCGGACGGCTGGACGACGGGCGTCACCATGGCCGATGTGAACGGCGATGGCCGGCTCGACATCTACGTGTGCCGGTCCGGGTGGATAGACAACCCCGATCAGCGCCGGAATAAGCTGTATATCAATCAGGGCGCGGACGCCGACGGAACCCCGCGCTTCACCGAGCAGGCTGCTGCGTACGGGGTCGATGACCCTGCCCATTCGACCCACGCCACGTTCTTCGACTACGACCGCGATGGCGACCTCGACCTCTACCTGCTCAACCACCCCACGAAACGGTTCATCGGGCGGTTCGAGCTGGATACGGCCCGCGAGCAGAACGACTCCTTCGCCGGCGACAAGCTCTTTCGCAACGATGCCGGATCCGAGTTCGGCACAGGCGTGGGGTCGTTCACCGACGTGAGTGACGAAGCCGGCATCATCGGGAACGCCATCGGCTATGGACTGAGCGCGACGGTGAGCGACCTAAACCGCGACGGCTGGCCCGACCTTTACGTGGCCAACGATTACATCGAGGACGATTACCTCTACATCAATCAAGGCGACGGGACATTCTCCGAAGAGATCCGTGCGCGGCTCGACCACACATCCTACTCGTCGATGGGCGCCGACATCGCCGACATCAACAACGACGGCCGGCTCGATATCTACACGCTCGACATGCTGGCCGAGGATCACTATCGGCAGAAGATCCTGAAGGGGCCGCAGGATTACCGGTTTTACCGCGACATGCTCTCGCGCGGATATCACTACCAGTTCATGCGCAACATGCTGCACCTGGGCCGGGCCGACACGGTGTACAGCGAGATCGGCCAGCTCGCCGGCGTCTCAAACACGGACTGGAGCTGGGCCGCCCTCTTCGCCGACTTCGACCTCGACGGCTACCACGACCTCTACGTCACGAACGGCTACCGGCGCGATTACACGAACCTGGACTTTTTGAACAACATCCTCTTCGGCAACCTCGACTTCATTAAGTACCTGGAGACGGACGATCCGCGATACGCCGATCTGTACGGCCTGACCCAGCAGATGCCGTCGAC
>CAYFQN010000171.1:0-6829 GCA_964345285.1 uncultured Rhodothermales bacterium | reverse complement strand
GCGACCAACTTCCAGGACATGCCCGGCGTCGTCTTTCCGACGATCTATCGCGACCTGAGCTCGGACGACGTGCTCACGATGGAGTACCTGGACGGCATCCGGCCCGGCTCGCCCGCGTCGCTCGCTCTGAGCGCCGATGAGCGGGAACGCGTCGTGGACTTGGGCGCGGCCGCGATCATCCGCATGCTGTACCAGGACGGCTTCTTCCACGCCGATCTGCACGCTGGCAACCTACTCATCCTGCCCGGCGGCCCCATCCGCATCGGGTTCATCGATCTCGGGATGGTGGGGCGCTTTGGGCCGCGCGTGCGCCGCCGCATGCTGTACTACTTCTACGCGCTCGTGCGGGGCGATGAGGACAACGCCGCGCGCTACCTGTTGCAGATGGCCCGCATTGGCGAAGGAGGCGATCCCGAAGGCTTCCGCCGCGCCGTGTCGGACATGATCCGCCACTTCTCCATGCAGAGCGGTCACGGCGATCTCAGCATCGCGCAGATGATCCTGGAGTCGCTCAGCCTCGGCGCGCGCTACCGCGTCTTCTTCCCCGTCGAGATGACGCTGATGGTGAAGGCGCTCGTCACGTTCGAGGGCGTTGGCCGTACGCTGGAGCCGGCCCTCGACGTGATCGCGCTCTCGCAGAAGCACACGACAGACATCTTCCAGAAGCGGTTCGATCCGCGGGCGCTGGGGCGGGAGCTACTGGCCAATGCGCCGGAGATGGTAGACATGGCCGTGCAGTTGCCGAAGCTGCTGGCGTCGGGCTATGGCTACCTCGAAGAATCGCTCAGCGACCGGACGCCCGAGAACCCGCTCGCCGGGCTGCGGAGCAGCATCCTCGCGGGCTCGTGCATCCTCGCGGGCACGTGGGCGGCTGTCAGCGGCGGCGCCTGGTTCCTGTGGCTCCCGCTTTTCGTGATCGGCTTCGTCCTCGCCGTCTTCGGCCGGAAGACGTAAGAACGGTGAGGGGTGCGTTGCGAATAGCGAGTGGGGGCATGAGTGGGCAAAGAGCCGAGGAATCGGGAAAACGAAGAGCCGAAGGAGGCACCCTCGTCTGTTGCTTCCCCGTTTCTCCCGCTCACACGGCCCCGTTCGTGTCGGTGGAGACGCGGTCAAGGACTTGATCAAGGCGCTCTAGCACGTGATCGGTTTGCTCGAAGAACCGCGTGTGGTGTGCGGGCGGGTGTTCGCCATCGTCGTCACCGAACAGGGTGCGGGTCGGGTCACGAAGCACATCGAGACGTAGGTCGAGCCCGCGACGTTGAAGCATAGGCTGCAGCGTATCCGCTTGGGCAAGCAGGTGATCGCGAGTGGCCTGGTAAGCGCGCTCGGCCACGTCGTGCCGGTTCGAGAAGCTGAAGATGTTCGAGAAGAAGAGATCCGGCTCCTCGTACTCGGGCTCAACCAGCAGCAGGTCGGCGTCGGGATGCGTGTGCGCGTACTTCTTGAACCCGGTCTTCATCCGCGAATCGACGATAGCGCGGAATGTCTGGGAGAGCACGGCGGGCAACCCGCCGTCGATGAGACTCTGCATGCGCAGGCCATCCATCTTTTGCTCCAACTGCACATTCACCGGCACGATGGGGTTGATACAAAAGAGCAGGTCCACGCCCGCGTCGAGGGCTACGCTGGCATGCACCGTACGCCGCGCCACGCCGTCGATATAGTGCTGGCTGTTGATTTCGACGGGGCAGTAGAGGCCGGGCAGGGCGGTGCTGGCCTGAATGGCTTTCGAAATGGGCACGTCGTCATACCCCGAACCCCCGAACGCCGCAACCTCCGCCGAGTCGAGGTGCATGGCAATGATGCGGAGGGCGGGGCGGAGGCGGCGAAAGTCATCTGTGCGCCCGCCGGTGGAGAAGGCGCGCGCCAAAAAGCGCTGCAGCGGCGCATTGGTGAACAGCCCCGTCGGAATGGTAGCGCCGAGGTTTACCAGCAGGCCGGCGAGTGACAGGTCGCCCGGATTGACGGCGTACTGGCCGATCGTTTGGGCGAGTGTGCCCGGCAGCCGGCTCAAGCGCCCGGCGTATTCGCGGTAGGCAGGGGTAAAGAGCACGCTAGGATCGATGTTGAGTGGCGGCTCGGCCTGCGACACGATCGCCTGACGTAGCGTGCGGGCGGGCACGCCATTCGCCAGCAGGGCGCTGATGAGCCCGCCGGAGCTCACGCCCACGTACATGTCCAACTCGTGCAAACACACGCCGTTGATCGCCTCTTCGAGGGCGTTCAGCGCGCCGATTTCGTAGATGGCACCCTCGATGACACCGCCCGCACAGGCGAGGCCAATCCTGAGCGGTGGCTTATTCGTCAAACGGCTCATGCAATCACTGCGGTTGTCTAGGCAGTCTCAATACGTGGAACGCATAGGCCGGAAGCGGTTCCGACCTTCCCATTTGCGCACCAACTTCGTGCCGTCAGGGATCCGCGGCTAAAAATAAAAGGGAGCCCCGACGTACGAGGCTCCCTGAAACGAACTCACATGCGCCTTACTGCGTCTGCTCTTCCAAGTTCTTGGAGAGCGTATCGATCTGCTTCGACAACAGGTCGACCTTCTCCGACAGGTCGGTCACTTCCGACCGCGTCGGAACGCCAAACCGTTCCAGCGCCTTGTCCATCGTGTTAGCCACGGCCGATTGTGCAGCGGTAGTGGTCTCCTCGGCCTGCTCAATGGCTTTCTTCTGCTGCTCGCTGACGCGCTCGGTAAGCTCCTTCACCTGCTTGGCACTTAGGTTTTCGTACTCCTTCCCACGCTCTACAAGACGGGCAAAGAGCTTGGAGCCTTCCTCTTCCACGGTGGCCAGCGCGCCGAGGCCGGCAAGCCATACGTCGCGGCCGCGGTCAGCCAACTCCTTCTGCATGTCTTCGAACGGGTTCTTCTTCTGAGTTTTGGTGTCAGCCATGATAATCCTCCTCTGTGGTTGTATGCGAGTTAGTGGTCGGTGTCCGTCGGGGGATCCGATCCGTTAGACGGGCGGTCTTCCGACGGTCTGCGAGCCGCGTCGACCTCGCCGATGAGCACAGCCAGCTGGGCCTCAAGCTCCTGTACCTGCTGGCGGAGCGCTCTTAGCTCACGAGCTCTGGGCGTTTCAACGAGCCGGTTAAGCTGGTTCACGGAGCTATGGATGATTTCATCCATGCTGTGTTTGAGCTGCTCAAAGCCGCTGTCAATCGCTTGGCTGCTCTGCCGCAATAGGTCGTGCAGCAGATCCGACGGAATGATATGTTTGCCCTCTTTTCCCTCCTCCAGGATAATCTGCGTGAGCGTCTGTGCGGTCAGATCCCGGCCCGTGGCATTGTCCTCGATCCGCACGGTGACACCACGTCGGACGAGGTCGGCCACGTCGCTGAGCGACACGTAGGAGCTAGCCTCGGTGTCGTACAGCTTCCGGTTATCATATCGTTTAATCAGACGTCCCATGAAGGCCCGAGAAGTCGTTCTATGACGTGTTCATAACGCAGCGCGTCATTGAGATCTACTGTTATGACGCATCGTGTTATAGTAGGATCCAAGAAGAGGTGGCTTAACGGGGTTTTCACAAGAGGCAGTGGCCGCTGTTGGTGGCGCCACGGCCGGTGTATGGAGGGTTGAGTGCAACCTTCGCCGTGATGCCTCAGTTGACAAGCGTGCCCGCCGGCTCCAGCGCCGAGCGCCCTTGTGCCCTTTCGTCCCGATTGCCACTGCCTGTCATGAGTGAGTCCAGACCCCCTTCCCCCGTCGAGCGGGAGCTGATTCAAGAGTTCGGTAACATTTACGAGTCGTACGGACTCAAGCGGCTGGAAGGGCTCATCGTTGGGCTGCTGCTCACGCAGGATGCGCCGGTGTCGCTTGATGCTATGGTGGAGCGGCTCGGCCACTCGAAGGGGCCAATCTCGGTATCGGTACGCCGCTTGGCTGATATTGGGCTCGTGCGGAAGGTCAATGGCCCGGTGAACCGGCGCAACTACTACGCAGCCCATCCCGATATCTTCTACAACAACTTTCAGTTCAACATGGCGACGGTGCGCAAAAACCGGTCGCTGGCGGAGCGCTTCCTGACGCGCATTCGGGCGGAGGGCGCGGCGGGCAGCGAGGAGACCATCGCCAACCTGGAGCACATGAAAGCCTTTTACCGGCTCATGGAAGCCTTCTACCAGGACTTCTCCGAGCAGTGGCAGAAGGTGAAGCGGGAGCGGCGCGAGCAGGAGACACAGACGTCGTAACCGACGGCCCGTGAAAATGAGGTATTCGTGAGCCCAATGCTTCATCCAGACTTGACATTATCGGAAGCGCTTTTTAGCGTTGTTTGTAGCGTTTGAAAGTTATCAAACGTTAAAAACGAAGCCGTACTGCTGCATGACAGACTGCCCATCATCCGGAAATAGACTGTGGAAAGGACGCCATGAACCGGCTACGAGTGCTTTGGTATGTTGTGTTTTTGAGCTTCGGACTTGCGATTCCATCGTACGCGCAATCCGTGGGTGCCGTTGAGGGCGTGGTGCGCGATGCCGTGTCGCAGGAGCCGTTGCCAGGTGCCAATGTGGTGTTACAGGGCACGACGTTCGGCGTGAGCACCGATGCGGAGGGGAGCTTCATGATCCCTCGCGTGTCGCCCGGCGAGTACACGCTGCGCGTCTCGTTCGTCGGCTTTGCGAGCGCTGAGCGGCCCATTACCGTTCGGGCCGGGCAGACGACGACGGTCGACGTCGCGCTGGAAGAACCCGCGTTCGTGGGCGAGGAGGTGGTCGTCACAGGCACCCGCCAGCAGGAAAAGATCCTCAACGCGCCGGTCACCATTGAAGCCATTTCGGCGCGCGACTTGAACACGACGGGCGGCGGCACGTACCTGTCGGCGCTCTCCAATCTGAAGGGCGTCGATTTCGTGAACGTCGGTATCAACGGGCAGGGCATTTCGGCGCGTGGGTTCAACAACCATTTCAACACGCGGATGCTGCAGATGAAAGACGGTCGCGTGGCGCAGCTTCCCGGCACGGGCCTGCCGCAGGGTAACTTCCTCCCAACCTCGGGCCTGGACGTGAAGACCATCGAGGTCGTCATCGGACCCGCGTCGGCGCTGTACGGGCCGAACGCCCACACGGGTGTCGTCAACGTCATCACGAAGAACCCGTGGGACGAGTCGGGCGCCGCGCTCGACGTGCGTGGCGGGCAGCAAGATCTGCTGGACCTGAACGGCCGCTTCGCCGGCACGATCAACGAAAACCTGGGCTGGAAGGTGACGGGCCAGTATATGCAGGCCACCGACTACAAGCCGCCCACCGGCGGGCCGGATGCCTCAGCGGCCGACTCCACGCACTTCTTCGGCACGCCGTTCAACGAGCGCGACCTCGTGCAGGATTATGACATCAACTCGATCCGCGCGGAGGGAAGCCTCTACGTCCAGTTTGGCGACGGCTGGATGGCGACGGGCAGCTACGGCTTCTCGCAGAACGATAACTTCGGATTGACGAACAACGGCCGCAACCGCATTCGCGACTGGCAGGTGCAGTACCAGAACCTGCAGCTCAGCAGTGACCACTGGTTCGTGCAGGCCACGCACACCTCGAACGACGCAGGCGACACGTATCAGATCAACAACGTGGCGACGGTCGCTACGGGCATGCTGCTGCAGGGGATGTCGCGCGATCAGATCCGGGAGCAGCTGCCCGCGCTTCGTGAAGCGAACGAGTTCGTGGACCGCGGCGAGCTGTGGGACTCGGAGATCCAGTACCGCAACACACTCGGCCTCGGCGGCGGCACGCTCAACGTCGTGACCGGTGGGCAGCTCCGCGAGTACCAGCCCGACTCCGACGGCACGTTCCTCGCCGATGCGAACGACGAAGACATCAGCGCGACGGAGGCGGGCGGCTACCTGCAGCTGGACTACCGCCCGTCCGACCGGCTGCGCATCAACACGGCGGCGCGCGTTGATCGTCACAGCGAGTACAACACGCAGTTCAGCCCGAAGGCCGCGCTCGTCTATACCGTGGCGCCCAGCCACAACGTGCGCGTCGGCTACAACCGGGCGTTCAAGAGCCCGACCGTGCTGGAAGGCAACCTGTTCATCCCCATCCCCGCGTTCAACGTGGCGCCGGGGTACTTCGTGAACGCGCTGGGCAACTACAGCGGCTACACGATCCGCGACGCGACGACGAACGAAATCCTCCGGACCATCGACCCGCTGGAGCCCGAGGAGGTCAACTCCCTCGAAATCGGATATAAGGGCGTGTTTGGCCGGCGCGTGTTCGTGGACATCGTGGCGTACAACTCGTGGTACCAGAACTTCATCAGCCCGCTGACGCTCGTGGCCGATGGCATCACCCAGATTCCGTTCAACGCGGATGGCTCGCCCGTCGACGCGCCGGGTGATGACGACACGTTCAACGCCCTGAGCACGTACCTAAACTTCGGCGAAGCGACGGTGCGCGGGCTCGACATCGGCCTGGACGTGTACGCCAGCGACTATCTGAATCTCTCCGGCAGCGTGTCCTTCATCGACCTGGCCAGCTTTGAGCAGGGAGAAGGCACGCAAGATCTGTTGCTAAACGTACCGGGCACCAAGCTGAAGGGCTCCGTCACGCTGCGCGACGCCGGCTTCGAGGGCTACTTCGTGAGCCTCTCGGGCCGCTGGCAGAGCGCGTACGCGTTCCGCTCGGGCTACTGGGACAGCGCCACCTTCTACGCGGACGGCGAGGTGCCCAGTCGCTTCGTGGCGGGCCTGACGGCCGGCTACACGATCCCGGATACGGGCGTCAGTCTGAAAGCGAGCGTCACCAACCTGTTCAACACCGACCGGGTGGACGTGCTGGGGGCGCCGCAGACCGAGCGGCTGATTTGGGTCTCGGCCACGTACAAACT
>CAYFQN010000170.1:0-6835 GCA_964345285.1 uncultured Rhodothermales bacterium | reverse complement strand
GCTGCACGCCGACGTGCGTCGAGTCGGCGTCTGCCGTCAGCGTGCGCATGGCTCAGCCGGCGTGGTTCGAAAGACAGCGCGATCGGTAGGCCGAGTCAATGGCCCAACCTGCCGAATCGTCGTGCGGGGCCTCTCCCCATTTAGCGCGTGCGATCGTATACTGCACCTAGTTGCGCACTGCAATCCCTCCCCCTGTTTATGGCGGCCATGCCTGAGCATCCATCATCGATTGATCGCCGTCGATTCCTTCACCAGTCGGTGTGGGGCATCGGGTTGGGGATGAGCTGGCCGGCGGTGGAGTCGCTGGCGGCCCCAGCAGATCGCCTCCGGTCGCCACCCGGCGATGCAGACGAGCGAATCATCGTTTTTCAGGGTGATTCCATCACTGATGCGGGACGCAGTCGGGACGACCAACAGCCGAACCAGGCGTACAGCCTCGGCCATGGCTACGCCGCGCTGGCGGCCGCGCAGGTGCTGGGGGCGCACCCTGAGGCCAAGTGGCGCTGCTACAATCGAGGCATCAGCGGCGACAAGATCCCGCAACTCACTGCCCGCTGGGGGGCTGACTGTATCAACCTGCAGCCTGATGTGCTCAGCATCCTCGTAGGCGTGAACGACTTCTGGCACACGCTTACGCACGGCTACAGTAGCACGGCAGCGTCTTATGAAGAGGGCTATCGCGCGCTGCTGAGTCGCACTCGCGAGGTGCTGCCGGACGTCACGCTGATCATCGGCGAGCCCTTCGCCGTGCCCGGCGGGTCCGCCATTGGCAGGGAGTGGAACGCGTTCGGTGCCTACCGCGCCGCCGCCCGCTGCGTTGCTGACGACCACGGGGCCGTTTGGATCCCCTACCAGTCGCTCTTTGAAGACGCCCTCAATGCTGCACCCGTCGACTACTGGGCGCCGGATGGCGTGCACCCCTCGCTGGCGGGCAGTGAGCGTATGGCACAGGCATGGGTCGACGCCTTCCACCGGGCGACAGAGTAAGTCTCAGTCTGCGGGCAGCACCATCGTGAAACGGGCCCACTGACCGCTGGCATCCGTGCAGCGTTCGGCAAAACCCATCGTTCGGTTGCTGGCTCAGGGCGCCGTGTAATGCCACACCTTCTTCGAACCCGTCGAGGGCATAATGAAACGAGTCGGCCATGTGGCAGATAGAGCGGGTGAGGAGCGATGCGCCGCCTAGGCTGGTGGTACGGCGCATGACGGGCAAGCGCAATGAAAGAAACTGCAGATAGAGAGGCGGTCAACCAACAGAAAAGCCCGCCCCCTCAGGAAGAGGAAGCGGGCCCGGTCGCGTGATGAAGCACGCTACCGTATTGGGTGCGCGCAGCTAGTCTTCGTCGTCGTAGGCGAAGGTTTCCTGCACGGCGCCGTCCTGCTTGTGGACGATGAGCCGGCTTGGCAGGTGGCCTTTGGCTTCGTCGCGGCCGGCACTGACCGCTTCTTTCTTCGTGTCGTGAACGCTTGTGGCTCGCTCGGCGCCTTCGCGCTTCACGGCCCACCCATTCTCGTGCGGTAGTACGTGGTACACGGTGGCCACGCCGCCTTGGCGTGCCTCCAACACGGCCGAGAGGGCATCAAGCTTCTCAGACAGTTTGCTCACTTTGCCCGACAGCTCCTCCACTTCGTCGCGCGTTGGCATGCCAACGCGGCCAAGGGTATCTGTCAGCGTGTTCGACACGGCACGTTCTACGGATTGGGCCGCGTCCGTAAACGTCTTCGTGGCTGCCGACATGCTGTCGGTAGCCCGCTTCTGCTGCTTGTTGACAGCGTCCAGCGACGCCTCCACCTGCTTGCGGCCGCGGGCTTCGAACTGCTCGCCGCGCTCGACAAGGTTCTTGAACAGCTTCTCGCCTTCCTCCTCGACGCGTGAGAGCGCACCCAGTCCAGCCAGCCATACGTCGCGGCCGCGCTCGGACAGCTCACTCGGAAGATCGGCAAACCCGATCGTGTCTTGATCATTGCGTTCTTTGTCTGTCATGGTTTGGGTCCCCCAGTATAGTTTTAAATGGCAAACGAAGGCTGCGCCGGGCTATGCAGCGCAAGACTCGTAGTTGGAATAACGCAGCGCGTCATTAGGTTTCCATCTAGTTGTGACGCGCTGCGTTATGGCGGTGTATTCCCTGATCCTTCACAATAGGGCAGGCTGCCGGGGCTCGGGGCTGCCAACCTGTCAGCACGCTGCGGAGTGGTATGCTTTTCGTTCCTCAGGGGCAATCAGTAATGGTCGCAGTTACATGGCCATTTCTGCCCGCACGGCGGGCGACCCGCGACCCCTTCGAAGCACAGCACCTAGCGCTTATGAACTTGCAGAAATTTACCGTCAAGGCTCAGGAGGCCGTTCAGGCGGCCACCGAACTGGCGGCGTCCGCCAATCACCAGGGCATCGAGCCCGCCCACGTGCTACAGGCATTCCTGAACGACGCCGACGGCATCGTCGTGTCAATCTTGCGTCGGATAGGCGCCAACCTCAACGCGCTGCGCCGGAGGGCCGACGAGCGGATGGAGACATTCCCCGTTGTGACCGGCGCGAGCGTCTCCGGGCAGTACCTTGCCGAAGAGACGAAGAAGGTGTTCGACCGCGCCCGCGTTGAGGCCGACCTGATGGATGACGAGTACGTGTCCAGCGAGCACCTCGTGATTGCGCTTGTGGAAAGCAAAGATGAGATTGGCCAGGCGCTACGCGATCAGGGCGCCACAAAAGAAAAGGTGACGCAGGTCGTGGGCGACGTGCGCGGCGGGCAGAGCGCTGACGATCCGCACGCCGAGAGCCGCTACGAAGCGCTCGACCGCTTCGCCCGCGACCTGAACGACCTCGCCCGACAAGGCAAGATCGACCCTGTGATTGGGCGCGATCAAGAGATCCGCCGCGTGCTGCAGATCCTATCACGCCGCACCAAGAACAACCCGGTGCTCATCGGCGAGGCCGGCGTCGGGAAGACGGCCATCGCCGAGGGCATTGCGATTCGCATCGTGCAGGGCGACGTGCCCGAGAGCATGAAGTCGAAGCGCATTGTAGCGCTCGACATGGGCGCGCTCGTGGCCGGTGCCAAGTACCGCGGCGAGTTCGAAGACCGGCTGAAGGCCGTCGTCAACGAAGTCAGTGAGTCGGACGGCGAGATCATCCTCTTCATCGACGAGTTGCACACGCTCGTCGGCGCGGGCGCTGCGGAGGGCGCTATGGACGCGGCCAACATCCTGAAGCCGGCACTGGCCCGTGGCGAACTCCGCGCCATCGGCGCGACGACGCTCGACGAGTACCGCAAACACTTCGAGAAGGACCGCGCGCTGGAGCGCCGCTTCCAGACTGTGCTGGTCGACGAGCCAAGCGTAGAGGACACCGTGTCCATCCTGCGCGGCCTGAAGGAGCGCTACGAGGTGCATCACGGCGTGCGCATCACCGACAGCGCGCTCGTGGCCGCCGCCGACCTCAGCGAGCGCTACATCACCAATCGCCAGCTGCCCGACAAGGCCATCGACCTCATTGACGAGGCGGCCGCGCGGCTGCGCATCGAGATCGATTCCATGCCGGCCGAGCTCGACCAGCTAGAGCGGCAGATCCGCCAGCTCGAAATCGAGCGTGAGGCCATCAAGCGCGACGACAACGCGGAGAAGCTCGACAGCATCAACGAGGAGATCGCCAACCTGGAGGGCACGCGCGATGAACTGCGCGCCCGCTGGAGCGAGGAGAAGGACCTCATCAAGACGGTGCAGCAGGCCAAGGAGCAGATCGATCAGCTCCGCGTCCAGGCCGAAAACCTCGAGCGCGAGGGCAACTACGACAAAGTGGCCGAAATCCGCTACGGCAAGATTCCGGAGCTGGAAGAGCAGGCCGAAGAAGCCAACGTCCAGCTGGAGGAGATCCAGCAGGACGGCGCGCTCCTGAAGGAGGAGATCGACGACGAGGACATCGCCGAGATCGTCTCCAACTGGACGGGCATCCCGGTCTCGAAGATGCTGGAGAGCGAGCGGCAGAAGCTCCTCCGCATGGAGGATGAACTGTCAAAGCGCGTCGTTGGTCAGCCCGAAGCCATCACGGCCGTCTCCGACGCGGTGCGGCGCGGGCGCGCGGGCATGCAGGAAGAGACGCGGCCCATCGGCTCGTTCATCTTCCTGGGCACCACAGGCGTCGGCAAGACGGAGCTGGCAAAGTCGCTCGCCGAGTTCCTCTTTAACGACGAAGATGCGATGATCCGCATTGACATGAGCGAGTATCAGGAGAAGCACACCGCCAGCCGCCTCATTGGCGCGGCGCCGGGGTACGTGGGCTACGAAGAAGGCGGCCAGCTGACCGAGGCCGTCCGCCGCAAGCCGTACTCCGTCGTGCTGCTCGACGAGATCGAGAAGGCGCACCCGGAGATCTTCAACGTGCTCCTGCAGGTGCTCGACGATGGCCGCCTTACCGACAACCAAGGCCGCACGGTCGATTTCACGAACACGATCATCATCATGACCTCCAACATGGGGTCAGAGATCATCGCGCAGGAGATGGAGACCGTCGACGGCGGCTACCTCTCCGACATGGAGCGACAGGAGCTGGAAGAAAAACTGTTACGGATGTTGCGCCAGCGGCTGCGTCCCGAATTCCTGAACCGGATCGACGAGGTCGTCACCTTCCGCTCGCTGAGCCGCGACCACATCCGCGCGATTGTCGAGATCCAGTTCAGCCGCCTGCAGCGAATCGCCCAGCGGAGCCATGGCCTGACGCTCGAACTGACCGACGCGGCCAAAGACTGGCTGGCCGAGCGGGGCTTTGACCCGGCCTTTGGCGCGCGCCCGCTCAAGCGCGTCATGCAGCGCAACGTGTCGAACGCACTGGCCGAAGAGGTGCTTGGCGGCACGATTGAGGATGGGGACACCGTCCGCATCGACCGAGCCGAAGACGGGGGCGGCCTCACGTTCACGACGCTGAAAGCGGGCGAGGCGGACCTCACCGAGCCCGCTGGGCCGTCTGGCGACGGCGCGCCGCCCGTCGAGGCCTAGCGTAAAGTGCCATTGCGAGCGCAGGATGCCGCCGTCTTCCTCCGGGGAGGCGGCGGCTCTTGGTTGTTGGGGGAATGCAGCGGGAAACGTGATAACGCTCGGTGGCGGGGTTTGGGTCAGTTCCACGCTTCACTGAAGTGAGGCTGGCCCCATCGGGCTACGTTGGGGTCTCGTCCTGTCCCTATCCACCGGTTATTCTGCCCTGCCCTGCGTATTCTCCGCTCTCTGCTCGCCGTGCTAGTTGCCGTGTTGCTCACGTCGCGTGCCGTCCACGCCCGGCCCGCTACCGTGTTCACCTACCAGGGCTACCTCGAAGAGGACGGCGGCCCAGCCGCCGGCACGTATGACTTCCGCTTCATCCTCTACGATAGCGAATCCGGCGGCAGTCAGGTCGGCGACACGGCCACCCGCGAGAATGTGAGTGTGATGGGCGGCGTGTTTGCCGTGGAGCTCGACTTCGGCGCCGTCTTTGGGGCGGATCTGCGCTACCTGGAGGTGGCCGTGCGCGACGGGGGCAGCTCCGGAGGCTACACGACGCTGAGCCCGCGGGAGGCATTGCGCCCGGCACCCTCGGCCCTCACGGCGCTGTCGCTGCCGAACGTGACGGTGGACGCCGACGGCAAGGTCGGCATCGGCACGGAGACGCCGTCGAGCGAATTGACGGTGAGCGGCGCGATCGAGACGACGACGGGCGGGATCATCTTCCCGGACGGGACCTCGCAGACGACAGCGGGGGTGAGCAGCGGCAACGCGTGGAGCCTGGGCGGCAACGCGGGCACCGATCCACCGAGCGGCTACCTGGGCACGAGTGACGACACGCCGCTAGAGCTGCGGGCAAATGGAGAGCGCATCCTGCGGGTAGAACCTGCGACAGACACCAACGGCGATTTCGTGCCGAATATTGTTGGGGGCCACCCGTCGAATCGGGTGGCTGAAGGGGTATTGGGTGCTACCATTTCAGGCGGGGGCCGAGACGATAGTTCTCCGCTTCCGAATGTGGTTGAAGGCAATAGTGGCACGATTGGCGGCGGGTACGATAACCGGGCGAGGGCCTTCAATGCTACGATCAGTGGCGGGGGCATGAACACCGCAAGGGGGAACAGCGCCACGATCGGTGGCGGAGGCGGAAACACCGCGATGGGGAGCAGTACCCCGATCGGCGGCGGATTTGAAAACACCGCAGGGGCGCCCAATGCCGCGGTTGGGGGCGGGTTTCGGAACACCGTGAGCGGAAGCAGTGCTACGGTCGCTGGCGGGGCCGGTAACACGGCCGACAGCACGTACGCCACAGTCGGGGGAGGTACATCAAACATTGCCAGCGGCCCCCGAAGCACCATCGGCGGCGGGGGCGGTCACTCCGCCAGGAGGTGCAGGCGCTCCGCGATCTGGTGCAGCGCGCCACAACCACCGCCCACCGCTAATGCGCGTGCTCCGTCCTCACTCCTGGCTCGACCGCTCGCCACGACCCAACGCCTTCGTACGATGAATGGCCATCAGCTGAATTGCCACCAGCGAATTGTCACCCGCTACTGCACCGCATCGCTCGCCGGCGCGATTCTGCTGGTCGCCGCCGCGCTGGGCGCTCCGCCCACGCACGGTCAGTCGTACGCGCTGCGCGCCACGCACGCCGGCGCCGGCCACGGCCCGATGACGGGCGGCGCCTTTCAGGTGCAGGGCAGTGCCGGGCAGCCCGCCACCGCGATTGTTGGCGATGGGGCGCCGCTGTATCTCGGCGCGGGCTTCTGGTACGCCGTCCGCAGCGAAGAGACAAAGCTCCCCGTCGAGCTGGTCGCCTTCACGGCCCAGCGTGACGGCGACGCCATCCGCCTCACGTGGACCACGGCGTCGG
>CAYFQN010000169.1:0-6961 GCA_964345285.1 uncultured Rhodothermales bacterium | reverse complement strand
GTTTGGCTCTGCGACCGGCCTCTGACACTGGTTGAAAGCTCGTACTGGCTGGCGCCTCGCCCGCCCACTCAGCTCTCTTTTCATGCCCCCTTCTGATAACGACGTTTCCCGTCGACTGCAAGCGGCGGTGGTCTCTCTCTCCCAACTCCCCGCGGGCGCCACGCCCACGGCTGCCCCGAACGGCCTACCGCCGGCAACGTGGAAAGCCCTCGTTGACGCCCACCCCGAGGGCATAATCGTTTGTGTTGATGCGCAGATCTACTACGCCAACGCATCGGCCGCTGCCCTCGTACACGAGCCCGATTCCCAGTCGTTGATGGGCCAATCGGTGTTCGACCTCGTGCCACCAGCCAGCCACCAACTGATGCAACAACATCGCTTTCTGGCCGAGTGTGGTGAAGTTCCCCCTCCGCTGGAGGTCGACCTGACCGGACCTGACGGCCACCAGCGCCGCGTTCAGTTTCGGTCCCAGCCCGTTCAGATCAACGGCCGCTATGGCATGCAGATGGTCCTACGCAACATCACGCCGCAACGGGCCCGCGAGCAGGCCTTGCTCGCGGAGAAGGAGGAGGCCGAGCACCTGAACCAATTGAAGTCTCGCTTCCTGGCGCAGATGAGCCACGAGATCCGCACGCCGCTAACCACCATCATCGGCTTCGCGGAGATCCTCAACGAAAATGACCTCGGCCCCTGGAACGAGTTCGCCACGTACATCGAACGCAGCAGTCAGCGCCTGCTGCGCACGATCAACTCCGTCTTGGACCTGTCGCGGCTAGAGACGGGCGCTCTGGAGCTCACGCCAGCTCGTGTCGATGTACGTGCCATCGTTCAGCAGACAGCCGAATTGTTTCGTCATCGCGCGGCACAGAAATCGGTGCAGCTGCAGGTAGAGGTTCCCAGCGACCCGCTTCGTGCCCGCGTCGACCAAAAGGCCCTGGAGCGCATCTTGGACAACCTGGTCGGTAACGCGGTCAAGTTCACGCGTGACGGAGGGCGCGTTGCGGTCCGCACCCACGACGCCGGAGGCACCCTCATTATTGAGGTTGAAGACACGGGGGTGGGCATTGCGCCGCAGTTTATCCCCTACCTGTTCGATGCGTTTAAGCAAGGCGACACCCAAGCGCCCGACGATCAGTCCGGCAGTGGATTGGGCCTGGCCATCACCCAGCAGCTCGTCGAACTCATGGGAGGGACGATCGACGTGGACAGTGAGACGGGCGTGGGCTCTCGCTTCACCGTATCTATCCCAATAGTCTCTGCAGAGCCGGCCGCGCGCTAGCTTGATTCAGCGGAAGCAGCATCCGAGGAGGCCGGCGCGCCCTCTTGCTCGTGCGCGTTGAGAGTCAGCACCGGGCACGGGGCGGCTCGGACCACCCGCTCGGCCACGCTTCCCAACAAGAAGCGATCCAGCCCCGAAAGGCCACGAGTGGCCATGACCACCAAGTCGACCTCGTGGCTCTCGGCGAACTGGACGACTTGATCGGGCACCTTTCCTTGAGCCACATGGCCGTGCGCCGGCACCTCGGGCCCACCCATCGACCGGTTCAACTGCTCCAGGCCCTCTGCCGCGTTGTTGACAATCTCCGGGTCCATCTTGATGCGACCGACGCGCGGGATACCGGTATCGCTAAATACGGGCATCGTGCGTTCTTCAGCCACAAACAAGAGGTCGAGAGTGGCCTCGTTTGCCGATGCGATGCGCTTGGCCAAGCGAAGGGCCGCCTTGGACGGCTCGGAAAAGTCAATAGGGGCCAGCACGCGCTGGATGGTAGGCTCGTCGGGCGCTTGCGCACCGACGGTCAGTACGGGGGCATGCGCTTCGCGTACCACCTTTTCGGCAACGCTCCCGAGGATAACATGCGCCAGGCCTTCCCGCCCATGAGTGCCGGTTACGATGACATCCGCCTCCACCTCGTCAGCGACCGACAGGATCGACGCGGCGGGGTCAGCGCCGTATCGGATGACGGTCTGTGTCTGGACGCCGGTACGGCCCAAGTCGGGTGCGATGCGTTTGAGCCCCTCCTCTGCATCCTGCTGGGCCTGCGCCTGCACACGCCCCACAGGCGTCGATGCCTCGTCTGTCTCAAACCAATCGGCATCAAGCTGAGCCACGACGTGTAAGAGGTGCAGGGTCGCGTCGTACTGACGGGCGAAATGGACCGCCCATTGCAGCGCATGCTCGGCAGCCGGTGAGAAGTCCGTTGGGAGGAGAATGTGGTTTACGTTCATGGGGGTGGAACGGGTCGGCATGGATCAGGCGAGAGGCATACGGGGCGGGGTCTCAACAGGGGCTTATTCGGCTCCAGATGGCGCCGCACTCTCGATAGGCTCCCACCCGGGCACCAGCGAAGAGTGGTTGGTTTTAACTACGAAGACAGCGCACGGGGCATGCTGCACCACATCTTGCGCTACGCTACCTAGCAGGAGCCGATTCAGGCCCGTGCGCCCAAGGCCTGCAATAACGATAAGGTCGACGCCAAGCGATTCTGCCATCTCCAAGATCGTGAGTTTGGCCTCTCCGTCGGCCACCTGTAGCTGCACGGAAGGCATTGCGTCATCAGTGATAGGCCCTGGGCCGTCGGTGATCGCATCCGCCAGGTCCTGAAGCGCCGCCCGCGCTCGGGCTTCCAAGTCGGGCGGCTCGTCGTACATGACGGCTGAACCGGCGCTGTAAAACGATGGAAAACTCGGCGCCTCCAGCACATGCAGTAGATGTAGCGTGGCGTCGTGCGTCGTGGCCAGGTGGGCCGCATGGGCCGCAGCCAGTCGAGCGTGTGGCGAAAAGTCGACCGGCATTAGGATGGCATCAATATCAAGCATGGGCTGCAATCGTCAGGCTGCGGATTGGGTGGACTGCGACGAGGGCGCGTCGACGAGGGACTTGCCATACGCCTTCACGGTGAAGACGGGGCAGGCCGCTCGACGGACGACCTTCTCGGCCACGCTGCCCAGCAGTAGCCGGTCGAGGCCTGTTCGCCCGTGGGTCGCGATCGTCACCAGGTCGATGTCGTGTTCGTCGATGTAGTCGAGGATCGTCGTGGCCGGATAGCCTGCCACGGACTCAACCCGGACGTGTTCGTAGCCAACTTCTTCTTTGACCATGTCGGCCAGCGCCGTTTCGGTGCTTTGGATGATTTCTGGCACGACAAAGCTGATGGGCTCCATCCCGTACGCGCCGGGTAGCGCCACCTCCTCCACGACATGCAGCAGATGAATCTCGGCGCCGTACGTCATGGCCAATTCCTTGGCATGGTCGAGGGTGTTCTGCGATGGCTCAGAGAAGTCGACGGGGACTAAGATGCGCCGAATGGTTTGCCCGGGCGCCACGCTGGTTTCCTCGCGCACCGTGAGCACCGGGCACGTCACCGTACGCACGACACCTTCCGCCACGCTGCCCATCAGCAGCCGGCTCGTCCCCCGTCGCCCGTGGGTTCCCATCACGACGAGGTCGACATCATGTGACTCCGTGTACTCCTTGATCGCAACGGATGCGGACACGTGCTCAATCCGCGTTTGCGAGATGGGCAGGTCGGCAACCTGGGGCAAGGAGCGACCGCTGCCATCGCCAGGCTGCAGCAGCGCGTCTAGGTCGGCCTCCTCCATCGGGAAGCCCTCCAGCATGGCCTCATATTGGTGCATGCTACGCGAGGCGACGTTGATAATGTGGAGGTCGGCATCGTGCCAATCGGCCAGGTACGCGGCGTGGCGAAGGGCCTCAGCGGCACAGCCCGATAGGTCAGTGGGAACGAGGATTGTGTTGATGTTCAGCATGGTTGGTGAGGTTGGTAAGCAAGAGGGGTCACGATGCAAAGGGTACAGTGTGGAGACTCAATCCTTGAGGTGCCTCAACAGCTTTTCGGTTTCCTCTTTGTGACGCGTCTCGTCACGGATGATATCGTCCAGTTCAGCAGCAAGTCCATAGTCGCCGTAGACTTCGGCTGCCCGGCGGCGGACGACGTGTACATAAGCACGGCTTGATATTCATGGGCTAAATCCGTGTTCAGCCCTTCGATAAGCTCATCCTTGGTACCAGGGGTCGTCGTGTCCATAAGGTCCGCTGTGGTTGATGGTGAGGTGAACGGGGCGTCCGCCGCTACTGCGGAGGCGGCGTATCGATGAGTACGTCCTGAACGGGGCGACGAGGCGTGGCGTCGACGGGCGATCCGTACCCCATTCGCAGGATTAACTGAGGGTGTTCGTCGGTGCTGAGCAGCTTGGCGATCCGCGGACGTAATGCTGAGACCTCAACGGGCTGATTCAGGTACGAGGCATGCAAATCATAAGCCTGGGCCTGCAAGAGCACGTGGTCCAGCGCCTGCCCGGCGCGCAACCAGTCCAGCGGCTCATCGCCGGGAGTGGTGAACACGAGTAGCACGGGTGAGCCTTCGGCCAGCTGCTGGTCGTGGGCTGCCTGTCCCTTTCCCCAGTTGAACGTACGCACCACGAACGGCCCCGCCAGGGACAGGAGGTCGCCAAGCCCGAAGGCCGCCCCGGGCATGCCGTCGCGGCTCTTCGACCGGTTGCTGTGAATCCACGCCGCCAGTTCACGCCGGAAACTGGGGTTGCTCGCCTGCCGGCGGTCGGCTTCGGCGATGAGAGCGGCGAGATCCCGCTTCAGCGCGGCGCGGCGCACCACGTGCACTGTAGCGCCCTCGTTCTGCGCAGCCCTCTGCAGGTGATCAAGCTCCGGCGACGGAACAGCTCGATCATCGAACGGCTGGCGGTTTGTTCGGCGCTTTTTGATGGCCATGAACAGCCGATGATCATTTAGGGTCGGCTCGTAGGCAGCGCCGGGGCGAATGCGGGCCATCAGATCCGAATGGTCGCTGCGAGGCAACAGGTTCACGACGGGATCGATGCCAAAGTGACGCATCGCGACGCGTAGATGAAAGAGCGTAGCAGCACAGCTCATGGTGAGTTCTCGGTCGGATGGATCGACCACCGCGAGCGCCCGGCGACGGTCACCGTAGATTTCGATGCCCTCATCGACCAGCCGGAAGAGCCAGGGCTGCGTGTTGTGCCCTGAAGGCGCGAGGATTGCATATTTCAGTAGAAACCGGAGCTGCTCGTCTATCGAGCCCTGGTTCGGAAATTCATGCTCCGAAACGGCCCACGGATCCTGATCGACGTCATTGGATGTCCATTCAACTTCGGCCATAATCGGTACCCGTTATGAGAGCGGCAAGAAACACTGCAGGATGGCGGCATCAGTCGGCGTGGGGCGGCGTGTCCAGCCAGGCCGCCAGCAACGCCCGCACCGACGCCTCATCCCCGGATTCTGGGTCGGCGCTCGAGGAGGTCTCGATCGGAATGATAATCTGTGTGCCAGTCCGATGGGGAGAGCCCATATGCTCACCCTCGTGAAGCATCGACACGATCTGTTCGATGAGGCGGCGGACCTCTCGCCGGGCGTCCTGATGGGCTCGTTCGTGCTCATCCATAAGGGTTCTACCACCTGCTGAAGGAGAACACACCGTCATTAACATACAGCCCTATAGACAGGCTGGGTTACATGCTAGGAATCAGCATGGATATGTACCAGCCCGTCTGCCCACACCCGACGTAGGGGAAGCCATGGCCCAAAGCGTGGGAAGAACGCGCACAGCGGGGGAGCGCGCCGCCGCACCGTGTCACATCACGAACGCGGTGGTCAGCGCCGCTATCACGATGAACAGCGTGCCCAGCACGACATGCGAGCGCAGGGTGCGGCTGCCAAACACAAGCACGATTCCCCCTTTAACCAACGTGTTGGCGACCGCAGCAAGGATGATGGCACGGGCCGCAAGCGCATGACCGATAGTGCCATCTCCACTCAGCCGCGCCATCGACAACGTGATCGCATCGACGTCCGCCAGCCCTGCAGCAAAGCTGGACAGGTACACGCCCGCATCACCCAACGAGGTCCTCGCGGCATTTGCCGCCACTAGGATGACGGCGTATAGCAGCCCGAATGTGATTGCCGGCCGCAGCCGGAACGGGTTTTCGAAAGGATCCGGCTCCTCCTGCGTCTTCGGCTCCTGAAGCCGATACAAATAGATGCAATACCCCATCCCAACGACGATAGCGGCAAGAACAGGCTTCCACACTGCAGCGAGCAAAGCCCAATTGATAGCTGCCACCTCAACCAAGACACGTGCAAACATGATCGTCCACGAAAGCACAATCGCCAACACGAAGGGCCGAGCCAGTGAAGACGCATCATGGCTGCGCTGTGCGAAACTCATCGTAAGGGCAGTGCTTGATGCCAGCCCCCCAAGAACACCGGTCAGCCCGACGCCACGGTGTGGCCCAACAACCTTGATGAGGATGTAGCCGAAGAAGCTCATCGCCGAAATGAGGACAACCATCAGCCATACGTTATGCGGCACGACCACGTCGAACGGCGAGGGTCCGTAGCCCTGACGAGGCAGCACAGGGAGCACGATGACAGTAATCACCGCAAACTTCAGGGTCGCATACACATCCTCGCGGTCGAGGGTGCGTGCGAAAGAGTGTGTTTGGACCTTGAGAGCCAGTAGCACGGCGGTCGTCACGCCCAATGCAGCAGCGATTTCTAGCTGGTCCCAATATGCAAGTGTCCCGATGAAGAATGTCAGGAGCGCTGCGACTTCTGTAGTCAGCCCCGTTTCGGCGTGCTGACTGCGCCGGTAGTGGGCTACCACGAGCAGTGTTCCCAACACAACCAGTGCCCCTATAATGGGCAAGGGTGCACTCACCTCATCAGCCACTAGAGCACTACACGTGCCCAGCAGGGCAATCAGGGGAAAGGTACGAGCACCCGCGAGCAGTTCGTCCGCGAGCCGTCCATCCCGATGGCGGAAGGCATACTCACGTTGCAGACCGATGAACAGCCCGATGACCAATGCAACCCCGAACCGATATAACAATGCTTCATCCATGATGGTACCCAAGGGTCGAATGCGCTGGGCGGTGATGTCCCTATACTGGTGTAAACAGAATT
>CAYFQN010000168.1:4721-7013 GCA_964345285.1 uncultured Rhodothermales bacterium | reverse complement strand
AACGCGCAACCCGCAGCGCGCCGTCAGTCGGGAGGCGCCGGCTTTTCGCCATATACCACTTCCGACGGGAACGTCCACTGGCTCACAAACTGGCGGCGCACGTTCACGAAGCCGGCTTCGCGCAGGAACGGTGCCGTTCGCACGCCGCGGCAGCCGCCCAAGAGGGCCGGATGCAGGCGATAAAGCAGCTCCCACCCGTGCTGATACCAGCGCTCGGGCGGCGTCATGTTCATCTGCACGAGCCGCCCACCCGGTTTGAGGACGCGCTTGAACTCGCGCAGTACAGGCACGAAGTCGTCGACGGGCAGCAGGTCGAACATGTAACTGTTGAGCACGCCATCGAACGTATCGTCTGCCGCATCGAGCGCGTACGCGTCGCCCTGGCGGAGGCGATAGCGGTCGGTCGCCGCACGCTCAGCGCGGCGGTGGGCCTTGCGCAGCATGGCGGGCGTCAGGTCGATCCCTTCCGTCCACCCGTGCGGGTTCGCGCGCAGTAGCTGCTGAAACGACAGCCCCGTGCCCACGGCCACTTCGAGCAGTGTCTCGCCATCACGGGCACCGAACCACGTCAGGCCGAGACGGCGAGCGCGGGCTTCGACGAGCACCGCCAGTGTGTCGTGCGTTGGTGCGATCCGCCGGTATGTGCGGGGAACGGCTGACTTGGGCAGGCGAGCAGGGCGCATCGTATGACGCGGCGGGGCGTAGGAGCGTGGCGACGGCGAATGGGCCAGCGAAGCCTACTCGCACAGGCACCGCGGGATTCGAGAAACGTACGGCGAGTGCACACGCCACAAGAAGAGCTGCGAAGCGGAACCTCGAATCCGGCTCGCGTTTTGTGATACAGGTCAGCCGCGCCAGAAAGCCGGTGTCCTTCCACATTGCCCTCTCGAACATGCCAGAGACGCGTCGCACGTCCGATTCAAGCGCGCCCCAAGCTGGAGGCCGGTTTGCGCGGTGGGCGTCGCATCGCCCCGTGCTCAACGGGCTGATGGGGGCCGTGGCGACAGCCGGATTGGGCGTCGTGCTCTACCTCGGGCAGCAGCAAGCCCAGGGTTTCGAGGAAGGATGCAGCATTGGGCCGCTCGATGCTGCACCGACGTTCGACTGCGCAGCGGCAGCCAGTAGCGCGGCCAGCACGCTGCTGGGCGTGTCGAATATCGTGTGGGGAGCGGCCTTTTATATCGGCATTGCGCTCCTTGTGGCAGGTGTCGCTCTGCTTCCGCGTTGGCGGGGCATCATCCATCGACTGCGCGCCGCTGGCGTCGGGGTCGGTGTGCTGTACTCTGGCTACCTCACGTTCTACCAGTTTGCTTACCTTGATACGCTGTGTGCGCCGTGCCTTGCCTCCGCCGGCCTCGTGCTGGTGCTCGCGGTGCTGCAGGTGGCCGCTCTCTCTATTCCTATCCGTTCAGCTTAACCCTCAGCGTTCATGTTTAAGCCTGCCCGTATTGCTCGCCGCTCCGCCACGCTGCTCGTGGCTTACCTCGGACTTGCGACCATCCTCCTTGGGGCGTGCTCATCGCCCGATACATCGTCGGACGAGGCCCGTGCTGCCGCGCCCGCTGCCACCTCGCCCGCCGATGCAGCGGCCGAGCCAGAAGCCTCACCCGCCACTGCGTCATCTACCGGTGCGGACACCACACAGGTTGCCGAAGGGTGCTACTACGACGCGGAGAAACAGCCCGTGGCTGATCCTGCTTCGCTCGTCGATTTCCAGGACCCTTCCGAAGGCAACGCCGACGCGCCCGTGACCATCGTGGAGTACTTCGACCCGAATTGCCCGCACTGCAAGACGATGCACGAGGTCACGAAGCAGGCCGTAGAGCGGTACGGCGATGAGGCGCAGTTCGTCTACAAGCCCATGCCGCTGTGGGGCTTCTCGGTACCACAGATTGAGGCCCTGTATGCGGCGGCGCAAGAAGGCAAGTTTATCCCCATGCTGGAGGCGCAGTACGCGCGGCAGCAGCGTGGCGGCCTGTCGATGGAGCAGTTGAAGGAAATCGCCCGCGAGGTCGACATGAATCCGGACGTGTTGGCCTCAAGGGTGGAGCAGAACACGTACCGCAGTCAGATCATGCAGCAGCGCCAGCGCGCCATCGATATCGGTGTCGACAGCACGCCGACGGTGCTCGTCAACGGTCGATTCGTCGATGGCCGCTCGCGTACGCTGCGCTGCATCGGCGAGTTCATCGACGCGGCCCACGAGAACGCCACGACGACCTCCTCCGGATAAGTCTGGCGCTCCCGCTCCACAATACGTACCTTGCACGCCGCACGTACCTTGCACGCCGC
>CAYFQN010000168.1:0-4621 GCA_964345285.1 uncultured Rhodothermales bacterium | reverse complement strand
ACGTACCTTGCACGCCGCACGTACCTTGCACGCCGCGTGCCACCATCAACGGCTCAGCCTCTGCCGGTAACGGTGTGATGCTGGACTGCTGCCATGCATGCCGCGTCGTCCCTCGCATCCCTGAACGGAACCCCCGCCCATGCCTACCGCTGCCTCGTCCGCTCTCAATACTGCCCTCGACGAACGTTCCATCAACACGATCCGCTTTTTGGCTGTTGACGCGGTGCAGCGCGCTGAAAGCGGTCATCCCGGGATGCCGATGGGGGCTGCCACCATGGCGTACGTGCTCTGGATGCGTCATCTGAGGCACAACCCGCGTGACCCGCAGTGGCCCGATCGGGACCGCTTCGTGCTCTCGGCCGGGCACGGCTCGATGCTGCTCTACGCACTGCTCCACCTGACGGGCTACGACCTGCCGATGGAAGAATTAAAGACCTTCCGCCAATGGGGTAGCATGACGCCCGGCCACCCGGAAGCACACCTCACGCCCGGCGTGGAAACGACGACCGGTCCGCTCGGGCAGGGCGTCGCCAACGCCGTGGGGATGGCCATCGCCGAGAAGCATTTGGCCGCCCGGTTCAATACGCCCGAGCACAATATCGTCGATCATTACACGTACGCCATCTGCTCGGACGGCGACCTGATGGAGGGCATCTCGCACGAGGCTGCCTCGATGGCGGGGCACCTCGGGCTCGGCAAGCTGATCTACCTGTACGACGACAACGAGATTTCCATCGACGGCAGCACGGATCTCGCCTTCACCGAAGACGTGGACGCGCGCTTCGAGGCATACGGCTGGCATGTGCAGCGGGTGTTGGATGGCAATGACCTCGACGCCGTTGACGCCGCTATCCAGGCGGCCAAAGCAGAGGCCGGTCGCCCGTCGCTGATCAGCGTGCAGACGCACATCGGCTACGGCAGCCCGAATCAGCAGGACACGGCCGCCGCCCACGGCTCCCCGCTCGGTGAACGCGAAGTCCGGCGCACGAAGCGTAACCTGGGCTGGCCCGAAGACGAGACGTTCTTCGTGCCGGACGACGTGCGCGATCACATGCGGAACGCCCTCGACCGCGGCGCCGACGCGCAAAACGACTGGAACGACCGCTTCGCCGCCTACGAAGATGTCCACCCCGACAAAGCCCAGGCCTTCACGGCCGCCATGGCCGGCCATCTGCCAGGGGGCTGGGTCGATGCGCTGCCGACGTTCGACGCCGGCCCGTCGATGGCCACGCGGGCATCCAGCGGCGAAGCGCTCGACGCCATCGGGCCGCACCTGCCCATGCTGATCGGCGGATCGGCCGACCTCACGGGGTCGAACAAGACCGATATCGAGGGGCGGCACGACTTCCAGAAGGATCACCCCGAGGGGCAGTACTTCCGCTTCGGAGTGCGGGAGCACGCGATGGCGGGAGCGGCCAACGGCATGGCCCTCCACGGCGGCGTGCGCCCGTACGTCGGCACGTTTCTTATCTTTAGCGACTACCTGCGGCCCTCGCTGCGCCTCAGCGCGCTTATGGAGCAGCCCGTCGTTTACGTCTTCACGCACGACTCCATCGGGCTCGGCGAGGATGGCCCGACCCACCAGCCCATCGAGCACCTCATGGCGCTCCGGGCGATTCCGAACTGCACGGTCATCCGCCCGGCCGACGCCAACGAGACGGCGCAGGCCTGGCGGGCCGCCCTCGATAACGACCACGGGCCGACGGCGCTCGTCCTTACCCGGCAGGGGCTCCCGACGCTGGATCGCAGCCACAACGCCTCCGCAGACGGCCTCCTGCGCGGCGCGTACGTCCTCTCCGACGATGACGCCACCCCCGATGCCATCCTGTTGGCCAGCGGCAGCGAGGTCCAGCACATCGTCGCCGCCGCCGACACGCTGCGGGGTGACGACGGCCTCAACATTCGCGTGGTGAGCATGCCGTCGTGGGCGCTCTTCGACAAGCAGCCGGACGACTACAAACAGGCCGTGCTCCCATCGGACGTGCGGGCGCGCCTCGCCATCGAAGCGGGCCGCTCGCAAGGCTGGGAGCGGTACGTCGGCCTCGGCGGGCGCATCATCGGCATCGACCGGTTTGGCGCCTCCGCGCCGGGCGACGTGAACATGGCCAAGTTCGGCTTCACCGCCGAGGATGTCGTGGACGAAGTGCGCGCGATGCTCGGTTAGTCCGCGACGGCCCACATTCTGTCGGGACAGATCGCACCGCTCGTTCGTACCCAATGGGCAGGACGTATGGTACGAACGAGCGGTGCACTTCGTATGTGGACGACCCGGTGGAAACAGGTCCTCAGCGCCAGCCTGATGCTGCTGGTACTCACGGGCACAGCCCACGCGCAAGAGACGGAGCGACGCTGGTCGGACGAGGTGTGGAAGCCGATCATCACGCACGACGGCGTGGCCTTCGCGTACATCTTCTACAGCGAGGCCGACAACGTCAACAACGGCGTCGTGGTGCGGCTCCACAACCGCAACGCGTATCCCATCCGCTACCGGTTTCGCATCGTCTTTCGCACGTGGCGGGGCGAGGAGCACGTCGAGCCCGTAACGGGCGTGCTAGAGGCCGGGCAGATGAAAACGGGTGAGCACGACGGTCTCTTCTGGATTCCCTTCCGCGACGGGCGCAGCGTTGGCGAGGTGGGACTGCGCGGCTACGCCATCGAGCCGATCCGCGACGGTGTACACTGAGGGCTTTAGCCGAATCTTCGTGGTGTGGAAGTAGGCCGGGCGCAGTGGCGGCAAAACCCATCCGTTCCTTGCCGCGTTACTATGGACTGACGGTGAGCTTTCATCGCCATCCCTACACCGAGTCCCACTGATCACCGACCCCTGTGAGTCAACCCGTAACAAAGAAAGTCCTGGAGAAGGAGATCGACCGCCGGCGCACGTTTGGCATCATCAGCCACCCGGATGCCGGGAAGACGACGCTGACCGAGAAGCTGCTGCTGATGGGCGGTGCCATCCACGAGGCCGGCGAAATCAAGGCCCGCAAAGCCAACCGCCACGCGCACAGCGACTGGATGGAGATGGAGAAAGAGCGCGGCATCAGCGTGACCTCCTCCGTCATGCAGTTTCGGTACCGCGGCTTCGAGATGAACCTGCTCGACACGCCGGGCCACAAAGACTTCTCCGAAGACACGTACCGCGTGCTCACCGCCGTCGACAGCGTCATCATGGTGCTCGACAATGCGAAGGGCGTTGAGGCGCAGACGAAGAAGCTGATGGAGGTCTGCCGGATGCGGGAGACGCCCATCATCACGTTCATCAACAAGATGGACCGCTACGGCAAGGAGCCGCTGGAGCTGCTTGACGAGATCCAGTCGACACTTGATATTGAGACGGTGCCGCTGGCGTGGCCCATTGGGATGGGCGACCGCTTTCGCGGGACGTACAACCTGCACCGCGAGGAGCTACACCTCTTCTCCGACGCCGACGCCAAGGGCGAGCACCGCCGCCTCGCCATCGACGGCCTCGACGACCCGCGCCTCGACGAGGTGCTGGGCACCGACCGCGCCGAAGACCTGCGCTTCAACGTGCAGCTGCTCCAGGAGGCGGGCGACGACTTCGACATGGAAAAATACCGCGCCGGCAAGCAGACGCCCGTCTTCTTCGGCAGCGCGCTCAGCAACTTCGGCGTCGGCGACATGCTCGACAGCTTCGTCGAGATCGCCCCGCCGCCCCGCCCGCGCCCCACGACATCGCGCACCGTCTCGCCATATGAGGAGGAGTTTTCCGGCGTCGTCTTCAAGATCCAGGCGAACATGGACCCGCGTCACCGCGACCGGATGGCCTTTCTGCGCGTCTGCTCGGGCCGTTTCGAGCGCGGCATGACGGTGCGCCATCACCGGCTGGAGCAGGACGTGCGCATCAACAATGCCCGTATCTTCATGGCGCAAGACCGCGAGGGCGTCGACACGGCGTATCCGGGCGACATCATCGGCATTCAGAATCACGGCACCATCAAGATTGGCGATAGCTTCAGCGAGAAGGAGCCGCTGGAGTTCACCGGCGTGCCGAGCTTTGCGCCCGAGCACTTCCGCAAGGTGCACCTCGACGACCCCTTCCGGGCCAAGCACCTCGGCAAGGGGCTGAAGCAGCTCAGCCAAGAGGGCGCCGTGCAGGTCTTTCGCCCGCTGCGGGGCAACGACTACATCCTCGGGGCCGTTGGCGTGCTCCAGTTCGATGTGACGCTCGACCGGCTGGAAGACGAGTACAACGTGGAAGCACATCTGAGCGGCACGCCGTATGCCGCCACCCGCTGGGTGGAGTGCGACGACCCGAAGCAGCTCGACGCGTTCCGCTCGGCCAACCAGAACCAGCTCTTCACCGACGCCGAGGGCGACCTCGCCTACCTCGCCTCCAGCCAATTCCGCCTCGACCGCATGATGGACGACTGGCCCGACATCACCTTCACGTCGACAAAAGAGCACCACTGAGTTGGATTTGGGAGTTTGGGTGTTTGTGAGGATGAACGTATCTTAAACCCCTACACCCCTATACCCAACACCCCCAACCACCCATCCCCCAACGATGTCTCTCGATCGTCGCCGCTTCCTCGAAAGCTGCTCCGCCCTCGGGCTGACGGGACTCTTCCCCGGCGCCCTGTACGCTCAAGTCAACGATGCG
>CAYFQN010000167.1:0-7054 GCA_964345285.1 uncultured Rhodothermales bacterium | reverse complement strand
TCAGATCGAAGAGCAGATCCTCGATCGTTGCGGCGGTCTCCACGTCGAGGTTGCCGGTCGGCTCATCGGCGAAGAGGATGCGGGGCTCGTTGATAAAGGCCCGGGCCAGCGAGACGCGCTGGCGTTCGCCGCCGGAGAGCTGTACCGGGTAGTGATCGAGCCGGTCGCCGAGGCCGACGCGTTCCAGCAGATCAGCGGCGCGCGCTTTTACGTTGCCACTGCCGCGCAGCTCGGCGGGCACCATTACGTTTTCCAGCGCCGTGAGCGTCGGGATGAGACGGAACGTCTGGAAGACGAAGCCGACATGCTGGTTGCGTACTTCGGCGCGCTCGTCCTCCGTGAGGGGGGTGAGCTCGATGCCGCACAGCTCAACGGTCCCATCGCTGGGCCGGTCGAGCCCCGCACAGAGGCCGAGCAGCGTCGTTTTGCCGCTGCCAGACGGGCCGACGACGGCACAGGTCTCCCCCTCGTGCATGGTGAAGGACACATCGTCAAGCACCGTGAGCATCTGATCGCCACTCTCAAATCGCTTGGTGAGGTGGTTAGCAGCCAGTACAGGTTGGGCCATGAGGAGACAGAAGGGATAAGAAGCAGAAACGAAACCTGGCAATGGATCGAGGGTTGAGCATCGCGCCCTCGGACCGTTGATCAGAAGTAAGCCCGATGCAAACGCGCCCTCTGTACCTTTTTCTTCTCGGTTGTGTTCTCGTACTGGCGGGATGCGGTACGGAATCGTCAAACTCTTCCTCCAGCGCCACGGCTGCTGCCCCCTCCGGCCCACCCACCTCAGCCGATTCGGCGGCAACCACGCCCTCCGGCTCAACAGCTACAGACGATGCCATTCGCGTGCTCGTGCTTGGGAACAGCATCGCAGCGGGGAGTGGCGTGGACCCTGAAGAGGCCTTCCCCGCCCGCCTGCAAGAGCGCGTGGACTCGCTCGGCTGGAACGTAAATATCGTGAATGGCGGGGTAAGTGGCGAGACGACAGCCGGCGGCCTGCGGCGGCTCGACTGGCTGCTACGTCAACCGGTCGACGTGCTCATCGTGGAGCTCGGTGGAAACGACGGCCTGCGTGGCACCGACCTCGATGCAACCCGAGAGAACCTGCAGGCCATCATCGACAAGGCCCGCGCCGAGTACCCAAACGTCCGCATCGTGCTGGCCGGTATGCAACTCCCGCCAAACCTCGGCCTCGATTACACGCAGCGCTTTCGGGCGCTCTACCCCGATCTGGCGAAGGCCAATGATGTCGGCCTTATCCCGTTCCTACTGGAAGACGTGGGCGGCGTAGACAGCCTCATGCAGTCCGACGGGATCCACCCCACCGCTGAGGGACAGCGCATCGTGGCGGATAACGTGTGGGAGACGCTCAAGCCGGTGCTGCAGTCCATGCGGGCCACGACCTGAATTGGCATCGGCTTACAGGTTTGCGAGTAGTCCATTTTTTTCCGTTTTTCGGGATGAGCCCTTCCCTCTTCTGCCCTTCCCTCTTCTGAATTTGGGCCCATGCAGCCAACCGAGCTACCGAGCTACAACTCTGCCTTCCGCGCGCTCGCTCAGGTGCTTGACCTGGGTGTCCTCATTCTGACTCCCGACCGGACCGTCGACTTTGTCAACGAGCGGGCACGGATGCTGCTCCAGTGCCCCCCTGAAGACAGTGACGCGGCATGCTGGCGCCGGGTGCGCTCCATGATTGACCCCGTGCTCGACCGGGCTGGTCCCGCGCCCGAAGGGGCCGTGCACGAGACGGTATTTATGGGCGAGGCGCCCGCCGGTCAACAGGTCGTCCTCGATGTGTATCGGTTGCACGACCCCGACGATCAGCACCTGGGCTACCTGTCAATCGTGAAGGATCAGGACGCAGCACTACGGGTGGAGCACAGCTTGCGCCTGGCGATGCAGATGCGCCACACCGGACAGCTCTACGAGGCCGTCGCGCACGACCTCCGGCAGCCCATCGGCGCCATTCTGATTCATCTGAAGGTGCTCGAAGAGATGGGTGCTCCAGCCTCGGGCGTCGACGCTCTAGCGGCTCCGTATCAAGACGCTATCCATACGATCCGCCAAGAAGTGAAAGAGCTAGACAGTTCACTGCAGCTGCTGCTTCGGGAGCTATCGCCGAAGGATACGGAAGAGCAGATTGTACTGAACGATGTGGTCCATGGCGTGGCACGGCTGATCCGGCCGCAGGTCGAAAAAGCCGGCCTCCGGTTCGATACCGACATCACCGACACCGCCCTTACCGTTCATGGACGGCGGTTTCGGCTCAAGCAGGCGATCCTGAATCTAGCCACCAATGCCATCGAGGCGATGTCGGAAAGCGGCACCCTCAGCCTGCACTTGCACGCCGACGCTGGCGAGGCCTGTATCGCAGTGCACGACGAGGGCGCGGGCATCTTTCCGGAGGTGCAACGCCGGATGTACGACCGCCACTATACGACTAAGCCAGACGGTACGGGGTTGGGGCTACACCTCGTAAGAGGAACCGCCGAGTCGCACGGCGGCCGCATCACGGCCGAGAGCACGCCAGGCCAGGGCGCGACGTTTTGTCTGTATCTTCCGCTCGCTCGCCGCTCTACCCGCTCAACGGTGGGCACGCACGAACACGCAGTTTCCTACCCATGAACTGCGTAGACTGCTGGCCTACCCGAGCGCTTTCACCTGGTCGACGATCTCGTTGACGGCTTCTTTGGCGTCGGCGAACAGCATGCGCGTGTTCGAGCGGTAGAATAGGTCGTTCGGCACGCCCGAGTAGCCCGGGCTCAGGCTCCGCTTGATGATCACCACCGTGTCGGCCTTGTCCACGTCAAGGATGGGCATTCCATAGATGGAGCTCGACTCATCCTCACGCGCGGCGGGGTTCACCACGTCGTTAGCGCCAATGACCAGGGCCACGTCCGTCGTATCGAATTCGTTGTTGATCTCGTCCATCTCGTAAAGTAAATCGTACGGGACGTTCGCTTCGGCCAGGAGGACGTTCATGTGCCCCGGCATGCGGCCGGCAACGGGATGGATGGCGTATTTAACCGTGGTGCCACGCTTCTCCAGCAGATCGGCCATCTCGCGGACCGCGTGCTGCGCCTGAGCCACGGCAAGGCCATACCCCGGCACCACGATCACCTGGTCGGCATAGCTGAGCTGGATGGCCGTGTCATCTGGCGACGTCTCATTGACCGTTTTTCCGTCTGGCACGTCGGCGGACGGACCCGTGTCCGCGTCGCCGCCGAAGCCGCCGAGCATCACGTTGGCCAGTGAGCGGTTCATCGCCTCGCACATAATGACGGTCAGGATGAAGCCGGCGGCCCCCACGAGCGTACCACTCACGATCAGTGCCGTGTTATTAATGACAAACCCGGTCGCGGCGGCGGCCAGGCCTGAGTACGAGTTGAGCAGCGCCACAACCACCGGCATATCGGCTCCACCGATGGGAATTACGAGCAGCACGCCGAGCACGAGCGCCGCAACGGCCAGCCCGGAGACGGCGTAGACCATCCGGAACGGAACGTCCGGGAAGACGGGCGCTTCCAGCATCATGAAGGCGACGCCTGCTACGCTACCCAGCAGCAGGACCACCGTGATGGCGCGCATGCCGAGGAACGACACTGGGTTGCCCGACACCATACCGCTCAGCTTGCCGTACGCGATGAAGCTGCCTGAAAACGTGACTGTGCCGATCAGGATGCTGAGAGCGATGGTCAGCGCCGCCACACTCCCGAAAGGGCTCATCTCAATGGCCGACCCTTCCACGTAGCGTGCAACCTCTGCGCCCGCTACGAGCGCCGAGGCCAGCCCGCCAAAGCCGTTGAATGCTGCCACTAGCTCCGGCATGGCCGTCATTTCCACCTGCCGAGCCAGCACAGCGCCAATGCCACCGCCCAGCACAAGTCCGCCAACGATCATCCAGGGATCAAGGATATCGTATAGAAAGAGCGTCGCTACGACGGCGACGAGCATGCCAAGCGACGAGAGGACGTTGCCCGTGCGGGCCGTGGCGGGCGACTGCTGGCGCTTGAGGCCAAAAATGAAAAGCACAGCCGACGCAAGGTAGGCCAGGTTGATCACGGCTTGCATAGGGACGGACAGCTTGAGGGTGGGACAACTGATCGAACGGCGAGCAGGAGGGTGTCTGCCCGGCTTACTTGAAGGGCGTCGCTTTCTGCTTCATACGGGCCGGGGACGACGCCTGCCCATCTCCCGAGGCGATAGCAGCACGGTCTGGCTCACCCTCAACGGCCTTCGGCTCCTTTTTGGCGAACATCTGCAGCATACGGTCGGTGACGAGGAAGCCGCCCACCACATTGATGGTGGCTACCACGAGCGCGCCAAAGCCGATCCATGTAACCCATACGCCACCGTCGGTGCCGGCCATGCCCGCAGCTACTAGTGCACCAACGATGGTGATACCGCTGATCGCGTTTGCACCCGACATGAGCGGCGTGTGGAGCGTCTGCGGCACCTTACTTAGCACCTCGGTGCCCACGAATGCCGACAGCACGAAGATGATGATATTGTTCAGCATGAAATCGGTAAAACGTTTTGACGTGTGGTAATGCTTGACGTGTGGAAATGCAGATGAGTGGATGGCGGACGTTCGTGCGCCCAGCCGTCCCCTCAGTCAAACGAGTTCTTTCACGCGGTCGTGGACAATCTGGCCGTCGTGCGTGACGCATGCCCCACTGATGATGTCGTCGTCGAAGTCGACGTGGAACGCACCGTCTTCGACGAACTCTTCGACAAACGCCGATAGCGTTTTGGCATACAGCTGGCTCGCGTGGACGGGCATCTCGGCCGGCAGATTCGTCGGCCCCATGATGGTGACGTCGTGTGCGGTGACAGTGGTGCCGGCCTCCGTGAGGTCGCAGTTGCCGCCATTGGCTGCAGCAAGGTCAACGATCACCGAGCCGGCACGCATGCCCTCCACGGCCGCTTCAGTGATCAGGCGCGGCGCCGGACGGCCTGGTATGAGCGCCGTCGAGATCACGACGTCCGCCCGGCCGACGTGCGGCTCCAGGAGAGTGGGCTGTTGTTCGGCCAGTTCCTTCTGCAATTCCTTCGCGTACCCGCCTTCCGTTTGCGTGTCCTCGGTGTCGATTTCGAGTTCCAGAAACCCCGCGCCGAGGCTCTGCACTTCTTCCTGCACGGCCGGGCGGATGTCATATCCCGCCACACGGGCGCCGAGCCGTTTGGCTGTGGCAATGGCCTGCAGCCCGGCCACGCCGCCGCCAAGGACGAGCACGTTCGCGGGCTTGATGGTGCCAGCGGCCGTAGTGAGGAGCGGGAAGAAGCGCGGGAGCGCCTGCGCGGCGTTGAGCACGGCGCGGTACCCCCCCAATGAACTCATGGCAGACAGGGCGTCCATCTTCTGCGCGCGGGAAATACGCGGCACCAACTCCATGCTGAGCGCCGTCACGCCCCGCTCGGCAAACTGCTGGGAGATGGACGGCTCGTCGAGCGGACTCAGAAATCCAATGACGATCTGCCCGGACTGGAGCTGCTGGATGTCAGCCTCCGTAGGCGGCTGTACGAACAAAACGACCTTCGCGCCGAGGGCTTCGGACCGATCTACAGGTTGGGCACCCGCCGCTTCGTAATCCGCATCGGTATGAAACGCATGTGCTCCGGCGCCTTGCTCCACAAGGACTGCCACGTCGTGCTGCTCGACAAGCTGTGCAGCGACGTCGGGGACGAGCGCAACACGCATCTCGCCAGCACGGGACTCGGCCGGCACACCAATGGATAAAGCCATACAACCGGTTGTTGCTTGGGGGATATTTCTGCGCTTCATAAACAACGCAAAAGAGACACCCTTTGCAACGCCGCTATCGCCCAACACGCAACTCTACTGTCACGAATCAGCCGTAGCGCTGCTCAAAATCGCTCATAAAGTTGACGAGTGCATCGACAGCGGCTTCAGGCAGGGCGTTGTAGAGCGAGGCGCGGATGCCGCCTACCGAGCGATGGCCTTTGAGCGAGAGGAGCCCACGTTCGTCGGCGAGTTTGACGAACGTCGTCTCCAACTCCTCGCTGGGCAGGCGGAACGTTACGTTCATCGTGGAGCGGTCCTTCTCCTCCACCGTGCCACGGTAAAAGTCCGTCGCGTCGATGGCGTCGTACAGCTTGCGGGCCTTGCGCCGGTTGATGGTGTGGATCGCCTCCACGCCGCCGAGGTCGTCCAGCCAGCGGCACACCTTCTCTACTATGTAGATCGGGAAGACGGGCGGCGTGTTGAACCGCTTCGCCGCGTGCGTGCCGTAATCTAGCATCGTCGGGAGCGGCTGCTTGCGCGTCTCCAGGAACGACTCCCGAACGAGGACCACAGTCACCCCTGCCGGCCCCACGTTTTTCTGCGCGCCAGCATAAATCAGCCCGTACCCATCGAAATCCATGGGGCGACTCAGGAACTCGCTGGAGGCGTCGGTAACGACCGGCACATCGAGGTCCGGGTCCCACGAAAACTGATTACCGTTTACCGTCTCGTTCGTCGTAACATGCACGTAGGCCGCCTCCGGATCGAGATCCCACTCCGACTCCGGCGGGATGTGCGCAAAGTTGTCGGCCTCGCTCGATGCGGCCACACGGGCGTTTCCGATGAGCTGCGCCTCTTTGATGGCCTTACTGCCCCACCGGCCGGTGACGACGTAATCTGCCGAGCCGTCTTCCGGCAGGAAGTTAAGGGGCACCTGATGGAATTGCATGGACGCGCCGCCCTGCAGGAACAGGACATGCCAGTCGTCGCCCAGCCCAAGTAGCTTCTTGATGAGGCGCCGCGCAGATTCTTCCACCTCGTCGTACGCCGCCGAGCGATGGCTGACCTCCATGATCGAGGCGCCGACGTGGTCGTACACAGGCAGTTCGTCACGGGCTTCGAGCAGGGCCTGCTCAGGGAGCACGGCCGGCCCGGCCGAAAAGTTGTACAGCCGCTGCGTGCGGTCGGCGGGGGCGGTGGGCGCATCAGAATCGGCTACTTGCATGGCAGTTGGTAGGGTTGGGTGAATCAGGTCGGTGATGATGCACGAAGGAAGAGGGTCAGAGTTCTGGGTTTAGCGTTTGATGT
>CAYFQN010000166.1:0-7067 GCA_964345285.1 uncultured Rhodothermales bacterium | reverse complement strand
GCAGCCGGCTACGGTCGCTCCGCTACGGTCGCTCTTCGATGCGCTCCAACTGGGTCCATACGTTCTCCTCCCAATACGGGCTGCGCAGATGCTCCACAAGCTCCATCCGGTAACTGCCGCTGCCGCCCTCCAGTTGCAACAGCCGGCGGGCGGCCCCGGTGCCACGCCAATACGTCTCCGTCGAATCCACCGTCTCGGCGATGGGTGACGGCGTGCGCTGGCTGTACGTGAGCCGCACCCGCTCAGCGGGCAACGTGCCCATGGCCAGTTGTACGGAGTCGCGCCCGGCGAAGCGGGCCGTTACCGGGAGGAACGTGCCATCCGGGTGCAGCACCGTAAACGTGTGCGCATCCTGCTCCGCAAAGTCGAGCGCGCGGACGAGAAGCGGAATCTGCGCGGCGGGGAAGGCGCGTGGCTGAAAGATATACCGGCCCTGCTCATTGCCATAGTCGTCGCTGCGCTTGTGGTAGTCGATGGCCCCCGTCATGTGGAAGGCAAACTCTTCGTACACGTTCGAGCACCAGTCGAAGCTGGTGAACGACTGCTTGAACGGGCGTAGGTCGCGCTGGCGCGCGTTGGTCACATAGTTGCGCTTGTACTGGTACGAGTCGCTCTCAAACTCGTAGAAAAGTGCGTATTTGAAGGCCGGCTCGCCAGCAATCCGGTCCGTCGCCTTTGTCATCTGGCCTACGCTGAAGTTGTGCTTGACAAGGTATGAACCGACGACGAACGACTGTTCAGCCGGCTGCCCGTACTGGTTGAAATCGCGCTCGACACGGTAGAACGCCACTTCGGCCTGGCCATCATCCCATACGTCCGCCGTCAAATACGACCCCTCGACCAGTGTGCGGAATGCTTCTTCAGCATCATCGGGGGCTCCGCACCCGGCGCTTAGCACAATCAGCAGACAGGCGAAGAGATGGAGAGGGCGGCGGACACGGGGCATGGTGTGAGGGGCAAACTGGATAATGAAGCGGGTGCAATTCTTTAAAGCCACCGCCCGGCCATACAGATCCGGGGCCGGCGGCCTAAACCACTCAACCCCCGCATCACGCAATCGGATGCGGGGGTTGAGAACGCAGGGGGTAGACTGCGTGTTGAAAACAGGTGGTCAGTCGTCACCTGACGACCGGAAGTAGATGAATGCAGCGAGTGCGGCAGCGGCCGCCAGCACACCGAGCGCAAGGCCCGGCCGGCGACGGAAGGCAGCGCGGACGGACTTGGCCGGCCGCACCTCAACATCGCCCAAGTTGAGCAGGCGAGCCACTGCATTGGGTTGAGCCTGTGCGCCGAGGCGAACCACCGTTTCCCCCGCGTACCGCACATCGACGGTGAGGTCTGTTTCGCGGAGGAAGACGTTCAGCGTGGCGAGGCCTGCTCGCCGCCCATTCCGTGAAAACGGACCGGCCTGGGCCAGCGCACGGCCCGCTTGCAGGCTCGGCAGATCAATAATCACGCGGTCGCCGTCGCCTCGGATGGCAATGTCTTCACCGTCTAAATCCAGCGACAGGTCGGCAAGAACGCTAAGAGCGCGGGCCATCGTCTAGTTGGCGTTGTCTTTGGTGCGGATACGTAGCTTGCCGTTCATGCGCCACTGGGCGTGGTCGGCGCCACTTCCCACTTTGCTGGGCACATGCAGTTCAAAGTCGTCGAACTCATACGTGATTTCAGCACCCCGGCCCGTGAGCTTGTCGTACAAGCCAATCGCGAGTTCGGGCCACGTCTCGGTGCCTTTCTTGTTGGAGTCTGCCATAAGGAGTTGTACCTCGTGAATAATTAATGCGGAGCACGATAAATAAGAATACTGCGGTTGACAACGTAACGTCAACTGATAGCATGGGCAGAACCTATAAAATGGGGTCCAGTGGTGGTGCAATATTCTCGTTATGCCCGCGCACCAATGGTAACGGCACTGCAACTTACGCTTCCGCGCTGCTTTTCGACGCTGGGGCACAAACAGAATCGGTCGTCAAGGCGTTGTAAGCGAAGCACGTTTGTTTCCCACTGCCTCGCTGATCTGCTATGGACACGACCGGCTCCACTTCGTCGGATTCGCCCCGCCGAATTCTCGTCAGCGGCGCCACAGGCTACGTGGGCGGCCGGCTGATCCCCTGTCTGTTACGCGAAGGCCGGTATGCGGTGCGCTGTTTCGTCCGTGATGCTGGGCGACTGCGCGACCGCCCCTGGGCCGATGACGTCGAGATCGTGGAGGGCGACGCGCTGGAATACGATACCATTCCGCCCGCTATGGAGGGCGTCGACGCGGCCTACTATCTGATCCATTCGCTCGGCGCGGGCGAAGACGAGTTTGCTGACCTCGACCGCCGCGCAGCGAACAACTTTGGGCGCGCGGCCCGTGAGGCGGGCGTAAGCCGCATGATCTACCTCGGCGGCCTGCAGCCGAAGGGCGAGCGCGAGTCGAAGCACCTGCGCAGCCGGATGGAGACAGGCGACCACCTGCGCGACTGGGACGTGCCCGTCACCGAATTTCGCGCGGCCGTCATCGTGGGCTCGGGCAGCCTGTCGTTCGAGCTCATCCGCTACCTGACCGAGCACGTTCCGGTGATGGTCTGCCCCACCTGGGTGCAGACGCCCACGCAGCCCATCGCCATCCGCAACGTGATTCAGTACCTGGTCGCGGCGCTGGAGGCGCCGGAGAGCGCCGGCGAGATCATCGAGATCGGCGGGACGGACGTGCTGACGTACGGCGAGATGTTCAAGCGCTACGCGAAGGTGCGCGGCCTCAACCGCCCGATCATCAACGTGCCCGTACTCACACCGCGGCTGTCGTCGCACTGGGTTGGGCTCGTCACACCCATCTCCAACCGCATCGCCCGGCCGCTCATCGAAGGGCTCGACAATGAGGTGACCGTAGACGACCCGCAAAAGGCTGAGCGCCTCTTCCCCGACGTCCGTCCCATCAGCTATGAAGCGGCCGTCCGATTAGCACTGCGCCGCGCCTCCTCGGGTGATATTCCGACGGTCTGGAACAGTGCCCTGTCATCGGCCCCGACAGGCACCCGGGCGCGGAAGGCGTTCGAGTTCACGGAGGGCCTCATCCGCGAGACGCGGCAGCGCACCGTGTCGGCTTCGCCCGAAACGGCCTTCCAGGTCATCAAAGAGCTGGGCGGCACATACGACTGGCCCCACGAGGGCTTGTGGCAGCTGCGCGGCTTCTTCGACCTGCTCGCCGGTGGCGTGGGCTTTCGGCAGGGCCGCCGGAGCCCCACGGATCTGCGCGTGGGCGATACGGTCGATTTTTGGCGCGTCGAGGCCATCGAGGAGGAGCGCCGCCTCCGCCTGCGCGCCGAGATGAAGATGCCAGGCCGCGCGTGGCTACAGTATGACGTTTTCCCTGCCACAGAAGACGAGTCGCAGACGCACATCGTGCAGACCAACTTTTTCGAGCCGAAGGGCCTGACGGGCACGCTGTACTGGTACGCGGCCGCCCTCCCCCACCGATACATCTTCAGCGACCTGATCGACGCATTGGCCGACCGGGCGGAGCAGCGTGCCATATCGCGCACGGAACCGGCCACTACCTCGCGCGACATGGCGTCCGTGTCGCAATCATAAGAACCTCCCCGCCCTGCTGTGGACGACCCGACGACGCTAACCCGGGCCCGCTGGACGTGGCTTACGGCGCTGTTGGGCGCGACTGGCTGTGCGGTGCTCGCCGTGCTCTGGCAGGTTTCTCCAGCATGGCATCGCCTCGACGCTACGTGGCTGGAGCGCATCCACACCCAAACGCCTGCTCCACTCGCTGACGCGCTCAACGTCGTCGGATACGGAGGCAGCCAATTCGTCGCCATCCCCTCGGCCCTGTGCATCGCGGGCTACCTGTGGCACCAACGCCAACGGACTCGCGCGCTACTCTGGACGGCAGCGTATGCGGGCGGCCAGCTGGTGGTGTTCGCCCTCAAGCTGAGCGTTGACCGGGTGCGCCCCTCCGCACCGGGACTGCTGGAGCGCACGTTCAGCTTCCCCAGCGGCCACGCCTTCACGACCACGTTTCTGTTCGGCAGCGTCGTCTTGCTCGGGTGGCACCGGTGGACACCCGGCGTGCGGGGGCTTCTCGTGCTGATCGCCAGCGGATGGGCGCTAGCCGTCGGGTGGAGCCGGCTCGTCCACCACGTGCACTACCCGACCGATGTCCTTGGCGGCTTGGCCCTGGGCATGGCCGGGCTTGCCCTGTTCCGGATTGCACTGCGGCGTTGGGCGCCCAGACACGCCTCCCACACCTCGGTCAGTTCATCCACCAGATCGTCCCGTTGAGCACGGCGGCGTATGTCACCCACAGCAGATACGGTACCATTAGCCATCCGGCCACGCGCTGCAGCCGGAAGAAGCACCACAGGGCGAGGACGATGGCGGTCCATAGCAGCACGATCACCACGAATCCACCACTGACCGACCGAAAGCCGAAAAAGGCAAACGACCACAGTCCGTTGAGGCCCAACTGGAGGACGAACAGCCCGACAGCGCGCTGGACGCCCTCTGTGCGCCACCCGCGACGCCCCACGAGCCAGACCGCGATGCCCATGAGCGCGTAGAGCGCCGTCCACACGGGCCCGAACAGCCAGCCCGGCGGCGTGAAGGCCGGCTTGGCCAGCATCGGATACCAGGTGCCGACGGACGACTGCGTGGCGAGGGCGGCGAGAATCCCGACGCCCTCGCAGGCCAACACGATGGGGATGACCCCGGGCCAGCGCTGTAGCCAGTGGTTGGAAGACGGTTCCATCACGGAGAGATACTACGGTACCAATCAAAGCGGCGGGCGCGACGAGCGCTCAGCCGTACACATCATCCGGGTCAAACACCTGCTCGCCGGCGTCTATGAGGGTACCATCGTCGAGGCGGCGGTAAAAGCACGAGCGGTGGCCGGTATGGCAGGCCGCATCGCCCACCTGCTCGACGCGAAACAGCAGCGCATCGCCATCGCAGTCGACCCGCACAGAGCGGACATGCTGGACGTGGCCGCTCGTCTCGCCTTTCGTCCACACCTGCTGGCGCGAGCGGCTCCAGTACGTCATTCGGCCGGTGTCAAGCGTTTGGCGCACAGTCGCCTCAGTCATGTAGGCCACCATGAGGACGTCTTTCGTGGCGTCGTCCTGGGCAATGGCGAGCACGAGCCCGTCATCGTCGAACGAGATGGCATCGATGAGCGCTTGGGCATCCATGGGATACAAAAGTGTGGGATTGGAAGCATAATGTGGCAGGCGCAAACTAGCGATGTGGGCGCAGGGTCCATCGGAACCGCCTCTTTTCCCTTTGTTTAACGTACGAACCTCGTTTTAATTGCCGACGGCCTGCCCATGGCTGTGCTTCGCTTCCTGTACCGGCTCCCGCGCCTCCTGCTGAAAGGGCTCGTGCGGGGCTACCAACTTGTCATCGGGCCGCACCTGCCCAGCTCGTGTCGCTACCAGCCGACGTGTTCAAACTATGCGCTGCAGGCGTTCGAGCAGTATGGCGCCCTGAAGGGCCTGATCCTGACCGTCCACCGCCTCCTGCGCTGCCACCCGTGGGGCGGCCACGGCATCGACCCGCCGCGCTGGTTTGGGGAGGAGCGGCATGAGAGCGTGCAACGGGAAGACTAAGGCGCCTCCTTCATCTCCGATTTCCCACCGAGTTAGGAATGACTTATTCTGAACGCTTGTGCTTCTACCATGCCTCACGCTGACCACCAAGAACAAGCCGATGACACCGCCGTCCGCTGTGCCGTGGTGACGGTGAGCGACACGCGCACCGAGGACACCGACACGAGCGGTCGGTTCATCCGCACCGCGCTGGCCGATGCCGGCTTCGCTGTAGCGCACTACACGATTGTGCCGGACGAGCCCGCCCGCATCGACGCGCTGCTCGACGCCCTGCCCGGCGCGGTGGATGCTATCCTGCTGAACGGTGGCACGGGCATTAGTGCACGGGATCAGACGGTGGACGTGGTGGAACGCCGGGTCGAGAAGCCGCTCCCTGGGTTCGGCGAGCTGTTCCGCATGCTCTCGTACGAGGAGATCGGGGCGGGCGCCATGCTCTCGCGCGCCACGGCCGGCGTCGCCCGCCACACGCTCGTCGTTGCGATGCCGGGCTCGACCAACGCGGTGAAGCTGGCGATGACGAAGCTCATCCTCCCTGAGCTCAAGCACCTCGTTTGGGAGATCGCGCGGCAACAACCCCCTGACGCGTCGACTGCATGAACCGGCTGTATCGTCCGTATGCCTAATGAGCCGGACGCCTACTTCCCAGACTTCGCGGGGGCGATTGCGCTACTATTCGCCGCCGGCTTCTTTGGCGCCATAGCGTGGGGCAGTCTACGCGTCGGGCTGAACCTGCTCGGCGTGGACGGTCCACTGGCGCTGTCGATGGGCCTTGCCAATGTGCTTACATTCGGAGCGGCTGCGTGGGTCGGCTACCGCCTTGCGGACCGCCCACTGCGCACGGTTTTCGCGCTGCGGTCCGTTTCACTACGCATCGTGCCGGGCGTCGCTATACTACTTGTAGGCCTCACCATCCTGGCGGCTGAGGGTCTCGCCCTGCTGACACAAGTGCTGCCTGTACCGCCAGCCCTCTACACGGTGTTTGAAGACGTCACGGTGGGATCGGGGCTCGTCGGCTTTATCATCGTGGCCGGTGTGGGGCCGCTCGTGGAAGAGCTGCTCTTTCGCGGCGTCATCCTGGGCGGACTGCTCAGTCACTACCGCGCACGGTGGGCCATCATAGGCAGTGCCGTCTTGTTTGGCGCCGCGCACGTCAGCCCATGGCAGTTTGTCCCGGCGTTTGCGATGGGCCTCCTTGGCGGCTGGCTCGTGGTGCGAACGCGCTCGCTGTGGCCAAGCGTCGCCCTCCACACGGGCTACAACGCCCTGGCGGGGTTCGCCCTCGCGCCGCTGCTGAGCCGCATCGGGCTGGAGCACCTGACGCTCGCCACGAACGGCGTGCTGCCGCTGCTGCCGGGCGGACTCGTGGCCCTCGGCGCCGGACTCGCAGCCCTTGGAGTAGCCTTGGCGCGCTGGATGCTTCCGACGCCGGAGCCCGCACCGCCCTGAGTGGCCTCAGACCATCCTCCTTTC
>CAYFQN010000165.1:0-7105 GCA_964345285.1 uncultured Rhodothermales bacterium | reverse complement strand
ACATCGGCGTGGCCAAAGGAGAGGACGGCGAGCTGCTGGCCCACGCCTGGATCGAGCGGGGCGGCCGCGTGCTGATTGGCGGGTCCACCTCGCCGCGCACCTACCGCCGATTGCCTGGCCTGAACGAGCGGCTTCTCGTCTGATGGCTGCCGCGTGCGGCCCGCAGGAATCGAAGTGCCCGCTGCGTCCGGGCGTACACGGCCTTGCGCCTTTGGGGACCTGTGTTCATGTTTATGGGGAGGCTCTTCGTTTTGGCGCGTAGCAGCTCACAGTGGTCGTGCCCATGTTCATCGCAGTGATTGGAGGCGTCTTGGTGGGAGGCATGCTGGCGATCGCTGTGCTGGCCGGCGCCTTTTCGGCGTTCTTGCCGCCGGCCTGGTTCTGGTGGACCGGCCCGTTCGCATCGGTATTGCCTGTCACCGCGGGGGCAACCGTTCTCGCCGTGGGGGGCGCCCTCGTGTGGGCCAGACGCACGCATCGGTACGGGCTCCTGCTAAGTGGCATCGCGCTGCTCGTGCTGGTCGGCGCGCGGGTAGCCCCGCACGTGGCGCTCGGGCCGGGCCGGACGCAGGCCCCGCCGGCTGAAGATGCGCTTCGGGTCATGAGCCTAAATACCCCTGGCGAGCACGCAGACCGGTACGCCTCCGCTCGGCGGCTCGTGCAGTTCACCGAAGCACAGCATCCGCACCTCATTGCTCTTCAAGAGGCCGACGTGCGGGCCGACTCCACCGGGCAACGCGTCGGCACCACGCCGCAGGTGATCGGTCTCATTTCGCAGTTGCGGTATCGGCCACCGCCCCTCCCGTCGCCCCCTGACTATCTCGAGCAGCCCCTGCTTGGACATGTCCCGCTCGATAGCCTCATCACCCACCGGTTTCCCCTTCCGTGGGGCATGTTCCGCCCGACCGCGGTGTCAGAGGTGCGTTTTGCGTGGCAGGGCGTACGCGCGACGCTGATCAACGTGCATCTCCACACGGTGGCCATGGAGAAGCCCTGGGAGGCGCCGGGCTTCCGGTGGTACCATCCCGTAGACTGGAGGCGTTCCCTTGATGCGTACCGGGAGGGAGCGCTCCGCCGCGCTGCAGAGGCCCGGCGCATCCGCCGCCTGATCGATCGGGTCGACGGGCCGTTGATCATCACGGGCGACTTTAACAGCACGCCGTACAACTGGGCGTATCGCCATATCGCGCAGGGGCTGCAGGACACGTTTGCTGCAGCCGGCCACGGGTGGGGCGCTACGTATCCGGCGGTGACGCCGCTCGTGCGCATCGACTACATCCTGGCGAGTTCGCACTGGGAGGTGCTCGGCGCCTGGGTCCCGTCCGCGGCCACGCTGTCCGATCACCGGCCCGTTGTGGCCGATCTCCATCTGCGGCTCGCCGATCCATAGCCGCCGCGGCGCTCCGCCACAGACGCACCCTGTCGCTCTGAATCGATGGCTTGACGCCCTTTCCATGCCGACCCTTGACGCTGTGCCGCTACTCTCAATCGTTGTGCCCTGTTATAATGAGTCCGAGAGCCTGTCGCGCTTCTACGACGCGCTCACGCAGGCCGGAGCAGCGTGGGAGGTGCGGCTGGAGATCATCCTGGTCGATGACGGCTCGGTAGATGGCACCTGGACGGCGATGAAGGCGCTTCATGACCAGGATCCGCGGTGGCGGCTCCTCCGGCTCTCTCGCAACTTTGGACATCAGACGGCCGTCTCCGCCGGCCTGTACCATGCCAACGGCGATGCAGTGGTCGTCATGGATGCCGACCTGCAGGACCCGCCGGCCGTGGTCGGGCAGTTCATCGCCGCCTGGGTCGAGGGCGCAGACGTCGTCTACGGGGTGCGCCGCGCCCGCAAAGAACACGGCCTCAAACGCCGGGCGTATCGCAGCTTCTATCGGCTGCTGACCCGGCTCGCCCGACACCCCATTCCACTGGATAGTGGCGACTTCTGCCTCATGGACCGGCGGGTCGTCGACGTACTCAACCAGACGCCTGAAAAAAAAATTGCTTCGTCCGTGGCCTCCGTGCCTGAACGGGGTTTCGGCAGGTGGGCATTCCGTATGAGCGGGCAGCCCAGCACACGGGCCGTTCCAAGTATACCTTGAGGGGGCTCGTTCAGCTGGCGATTGACGGCCTCTTTTCTTTCTCGACGACGCCGCTGCGGCTGGCCACCTACGCGGGCTTTGGCGTCTCGGCTGTGGCCTTCCTGGGCGCTCTCTTCACCTTGGCACAAGGGCTGTTCCCGGACGCGTTCGCGACCTACGGCCTCCGGCCCGTGCCGGGGTTCGTCACGACGGTGATCTCGATCCTGTTCATTGGCGGGGTCCAGCTGATCTGCGTCGGCATTATCGGCGAGTACGTCGGGCGCATCTACGACGAGGTCAAAGGGCGCCCGCCGTGGGTGATTCGCGAGACGATCGGCTGGCCCGGCACCAGCGATGACGCTCCGACGCCCGACCCATCTGTTCCCGGTCCCACCCGTGCAGCCAACCCATGACTGAGCCATCTGCAAAGCATGTCATTGTGATCGGAGCCGGCGCGACCGGGCTCACCGCCGCATACCTGCTGGCAGAATCCGGCGCTTCGGTCACTGTGCTCGAGGCCGGGGCGGAGCCGGGGGGCTCCTCGCCACGTTTGCGGCGGGCGGGGCGCGGCTCGAGCGGTTCTACCATCATTTTTTCACGCACGACGCCGAGCTCCACTGGCTCCTCGGCGAGCTCGACTTGGCTGAGGCGGTGACGTACCGGCCGACCACGATGGGGCTTCGTCGCGACGGGCAGATCTATCCATTCGACGGGCCCCGCGACCTGCTGCGCTTCGACGCCATCTCTCCGTGGGCCCGTCTTCGATTTGGCGTGAGTAGCGCCCTGCTGGCGTACGGGCCCGCGTATACCCGCGCCGAGATGCAGTCCGCCCTGGCTTGGGTCCGGCGCTGGGCCGGGCCGGAGGCCACGGCAGCCATCTGGACGCCCATGCTGCGCATCAAGTTCGGTGAGGCCGCTCCTCAGGTGCCTCTGGCCTGGCTGGCGGGCCGGCCGCGCCAGCGCGTCCGCTCGCGCTCCGGCACGACCGAACAGCTGGGCTACCTTCGGGGCAGCCTACAGGTGCTCGTCGACCGGCTCGTGGACGCGCTCCACGACCGCGGCGTGACCATGCGCCTGCAGACACCCGTAGAGGCCTTCGTGCCGGCAGCCCCAGTGGATGGGCGGCCTTCCATTGCAGGCGTACGCGCCAGGGGGGAGGCCCTCACCGCTGATGCCGTGGTGGCAACCGTCCCCACGCCGATCCTGGCCGACATGGTTGCGCCCATCGCTGCGGGCTATGCGCGCTCGCTGCGAGCCATTCGGTATATGGGTGCGGTCTGCACGGTACTTGCATTCGACGAGTCCGTCTCACCAGTCTACTGGCTGAACGTCGCCGACCCGGGCTTTGATTTTGGCGGGGTCATCGAGCAGACTCGGCTCGTCCCGCCGGCGATCTACGGCGGGCAGCATATCGTTTACCTGTCGCGGTATCTCGAGCCGGGGCATCCGCTGTGGGAGATGGATGAAGACGCCTTTACCGCTCGCCAGCTTGATCAACTGGAAGCGCTCATGGGCCGTCCGCTGCGCACGCGTCTTTGCTGGAGCCGTCGTTTTAAGGCCCGCTACGCCGCACCGCAGATGGAGCTCGGATTCGCCCGCCAGATTCCGGCCTATACGGCCCCGGTCGGCGGGTTGTACGTAGCGTCCATGCCGCACGTCTATCCCGATGAACGCAGCACCAACAACAGCATCCGTATCGCCGCCGATGTCGTTCACGCTCTGGGCAGGGAGTCCCCCAGGGTGCCGCGAGGGGCTACGATGGCAGGCCGGTACGGGTGAGGCGCTTCGACTGCCCCGTTCGCCGTGACACGTCCCCTAATCGAACCGCCTCCCTTCATGCGCCATGCTATGGACCGTATCCGTCGCCACGAAGGCGCCGGTGTCGTCACGCTCCTGTTCCTTTTTCTCGTGCTCAACCTGCTGACGGGGTCCCGGTCTCCGACGGTCTGGACCGACGAGGTTGCCTATGCCGATCCGGCTGTGAACGTCGTACAGGATGATGCCTTCACGTCCACCGCATGGGAAGTGCAGCACAGTGACGAACACTGGGCGGGCAACGTGCCTTCGTACCAGTGGCTGCTAAGCGGATGGCTGACGCTATTCGGTATTGGCATTATGCCCGTCCGCTCCCTCGGGTACGTCCTTGCTGTAGCGGCAGGCGCACTGCTGTGGAGTGCCCTCCGACGAGCGGGCTGGGTGAAAAGCCCGGTCGTGCGGCTGCTGCTCGTGGTCACGGTGCTATCTGGGTATGGAGTCACGTACGGCTACCGCGCTGGTCGGCCCGACATGCTGGGCTTTCTGCTGCTCAGTGCGGCCTTGTGGGCCTGGACCCTGCCGCGCCCGGCTGCCCGCTACGTCGCGCTCGCCCTGATCGGCGTCCTGATTCCGATAGCCGGCTTGCAGGTTATCCCGTTTGCCGTCTTGCTGGTCGGAGTGGGACTTTTTGCCGCCCCCGGCGCGTTCCTGCGAATTGGGGCGACCATAGGGGGCGGAGGGCTCATTGGAGGCGGTGCGCTGGTCGCGTACTACCGATATCACGATGTTTGGACAGCATTTCTGTAATCGATCACCCGCCACACAGCGGCTGAACAAAGTCTGACTGTAAAACTAATGCAGCTTCCCGCGCTGGCGGTCGTCGATCCAAGTTACACGCTCCTCGGGGCCGTCCTCCTTGGAATCGTGGTCGTCCGGGCGGACGGCCGGGCCGCGTTCCGGCATCCCCTGGTCTGGGGGCCCGCCGTTCTAGCTGGGCTTGCGCCGATTGTCTTACATCTCACGGGGAAATATCCAGCGTATTACGCGTGGATGGCCTTCATTCCTCTCGTGGTCAGTGGGGCCGTCCTTGCCGACCGGGTGGCATGGAACCGGTGGGGGGTTGCGTTGGGTGGGGCAGTTCTCGCTGGCGTCATCGCTGTCGGACTGCCGGCGCGGGCGGGGGTTGCTGTATTACAGTGGGAAGCGCGGTCCTATGCGCCGGTGACGCGTCTGGTGGAGCAGCACGTCGCTCCATCTGACACCGTGTTCACCTGGTATGCGGGGTACTCTACGCGACAAAAAGGCAAGCGGCAGCGGTCTATTTGCCCAAATACCTCTGGGCGCTCTCGCCCGCCAAGGAGCGAGAGCTACGGCACATCAATAAACTCGTGGTCTCGCCGCGGTACGCCGCTCCCGTCGTACGCTTGCTCGGCGACCGCTGGGAGGAACTGGGCCGTACCCGCCCGGAAGAGCAAGCGGTGACGCAGTTCCTGGGGCGATCGCTTGCCGAGCCTTACGATGTGGCTGTCTACGCGCGTCGCCGGGCGCCCTAACCGCATTGCGCCCTAACCGCATAAGTCCATGCACCTACACGTGTCAAAACGGGTAATCATCTCGCGCGCCGGACCGCAGTGTCCATTGACGGGTTGTTTCATGCAGGCGCTTCCCATCGATCAGAAAATCAGCCATCAGTGAATAGATTTGCAGAGGCGGAGCCTCGTCCTGACCCCGTGCAACGAAAAAGTGAATCGGCCAGTGGCCTGTTTGAATTGATTCGCCGATGCACCCAGCCTAAGGGGCACAGGCTACAGCGGCGGCGTATTTGCGCGCTTATGGCGGAGCAAACGTGGGATTGGGAGGAGCTGAATCGTTTTGCGTTTCGGCACGGCGTCCGGTCGCTCGTCCTGCACACGCTAAAAGAGACATGCGCCGCCACGCTGAAACCAGAGCACGTCGCATCCATCGAACGCCATTTGCGAGCGGTGGTGACTCATAACATGTTCCAGGTGGGGCGCCTCAATGACCTCCTAAAGCTGTTTGCTCGTCGCGAGATTCCAGCGCTCGTCATCAAAGGGCCGGCGCTCATCTGCCAGGCGTACGATGGCGACATGGCGCTTCGCCTATCCGGAGATCTTGATCTTTTGATTTCACCTACGTCGTTTCAAGAGGTGGAGTCGGTGCTACTCAGAAACGATTTTGAACCTGTGGGGCGTGCTGCACGCCTCAATGGCGTTTCTAGAATGCTGGCGCGTTGGTCGGCGGGACAGTTCCCTTACCGGCATGTGAGCGGCTCGATAGTAATCGACCTACATACCCGCCTGATTCCTCCGGGGTACCACTACCCCTTTTCATTCGGTGAACTCTGGGAGCGTTCTGAGAAGATTACTATTGGAGGACACACGTTTCACACACTTGCGCCCGAGGATGCGCTACTCCTTCTGGCCTTCCAGGGCGCAAAAAACAAATGGAATGCGCTCAAATACGTTCGCGACCTTGTCGGATGTATGCAATCCGGTCTCAACTGGACGTCAGCGAGTGCACGTGCACGTCACGCAAAGTCCATGACCCTGCTGAAGCTCGGCCTAGCTCTCGGAAGCGAACTGTATGACGCGTCATTGCCGGCCTCTATTGACCGCGCGATTCAGCACAACGGTAAAATGAGAGGACTGCTGAAGATCTCCAGGAGCAGTCTACAGGCGAGACATGTGACCAACGAAGATGGGGCAAGCGATCGTATCGCTTTTCAGCTGCTAATTCAAGATGGGATGCGCCCGAAGGCACAGTATGTAGCTTTTGCCTCCGCAAGGAAATTGATCACATACCTGACCGGTTGATGAGCGTACAACAGAGTGATATGCTGGAGTCAGCTGGAGCATCAGCAAGCTGGTCGGGAGACACACCTGCTCCCATGGATGTGACCGAGTGTGTGCTGTAGCGTATTTCGCGCGGCCGTCTGGTTTCGGCGGCAACCGTATGAAAACAATGTGGGACCCGGGTGCCTATCTACTGGACAAGTCGAGCACGGTCCCGGCTTACTGATTCACCAAGAGGCTACCGAATTCGTAGCAGCGAAATGCTCGTTCGACGCGTTCTATGAGCGGATTATGTGGCATCATCCATCGAGACGGCCGGCCCGTCGCGGCAGAGACGCTCCAGGCCATGACGCAGGCTGCTGCCCACCGCGGCCCCGACAGCATCGCCACGTGGAGACGTGGCCCAGTGGCCTTGGCCCATCTGGCGCTCCACGTCACGCCCGAAGACGCCCGCGAAGACCA
>CAYFQN010000164.1:2682-7108 GCA_964345285.1 uncultured Rhodothermales bacterium | reverse complement strand
CAGAGAGCAGGCCAGATAGACGCTAACAATCGGCGCCCTGCTCGACGGTGCCGGGTCAGGGGCTGGGATACGTCAGTGTCGTAGCCGTATTGACGAAGATCTTATACCCCTCTCCTGGCACCATGTCAACGAGATCCTCAATGTCGAGCTCGGGGTAATACACGCGGCCCTGACCGTCTTTCACGATGACAAGGTGATCCTGAACGGAAGCAAGCGCCTGGGTCACTGGCATTCGGGCGGGCCCGAAGTAGGGCACCCAGTTCCAGCCCGCTTCCAAGTCAATAGAGCGCCCATCAGGGTCGATCGCTGCCCCAGCGATACGGAGCGCCGTTGTCGAGGTGGCGAAGACGGCGTAGGCCTTCCCCTCTTCCCAGTAGCCGATTTCATCGGTGCCTGCGATGGGGTCATATTCGTTGCCGGACTGGTCGCGGACGAGAGCAACATCCGGGACCAGCTCGCCGAACAGCGCATCCAAGTCGGCCGGATCAGGGCTGACACGCGACGAGACAATATTCCATCCTTTCTGCAGCACGATCTGGTGCACGTCTCCCGACGATGTATCTTCTGCTGTCGGGTCCGTCGTCTGAACGGTGTACGTTACACTTCTAGACGCCGGCAGCGGCTGGGCCGTCCCCGGGTTGCCGTGCAAATCCATCTGAATCGTACGGATGCGGGTCTTGGTCTGATACACGTCATGCTGGTAGAACGGCGAACGGCGCAGCGACGTCGGACTCTCGAAGTCGACGTACGCGTATTGGGGCCCCTCTCCGGTCCGGAAATCGCGCCCGAGCCGCAGCGCCGTGGTCGTGACGGCGGTGGGCCATTCGTAATCCGGCGCGTCCGGAAGCTCTCGCCACTGGTTGCCGTCCCAGTAGTCAATGGTCGTGTCATCTAAGCCGATTTGCGGATGGTTCCCCCGGGTGAGGCTGCCAAACCGGTTATAGCTCACGGCGCGCATGTAGATCGGGAGCCCCACGTAAAGCGCAGTCGCCGCGTCCGCCTGATCGGACTGGACGGTGTGGGTGATCTGGACCCCATCAGCGACGGCATCAAAACGATTGGTGATTGTCAATGCCCCGTTAAGTACGTCGCGGCGATCGTCTTGAAGGCCGGTATCATCGAGATCCTGCGGATTGCTAAAGTCATTTTCCACCTCGACCCACATGGGGCTGTCAGGGTCATCCCACGTGACGGTGCGCCCGTGCTCGCGATCGCGGATCTGCGTGGTCGAGAATCCGACCTCCTCACCGGCATCATCGACTAGATAGCCCCACACGTGATGCGCGCCATAGAACGGCAGGCGGCTCCAATCCGAGGAGTCTTCGAACCGCGGCTCGTCCCCGGCCTTGCTGTGGCGGTTCAGGATAACTGTGCCTGTTTCGGGCGTCCAGAAAGATTCCAGCTTACCCCCGTACCACCCCTTGTATGTGCCTTGGTTCTGGTCGGCCTCGACGAAGAACCCAAAGTCGCGTGTTCCGTCGCTGCCTTTATACGACCAGAATTCAGGTCCCGTGGGCGGGCCGCCCAGTGCGGTGCTGTGCCCATCGCCGTCCATGGGTAGCTTTATGCTTGGGTCATCGGCGTCATGGAGAGCCATTAACGTCGAGTACCAGCCCTCGGGCGGCAGGTACGGCGTCTCCTTCACCCATGACTCCCATCCGTTCCACTCGGGTACGGTGCCCGTCCACTCGTCATTGTAATGGGACTGTAGGTCTCCCACCTTATTGTTGATATCGCTAATCATTCCCCCTTCGCCTTTCAGGCGCTCCTTGTCGGGCATGAAGACCAGGGGCCGGGCTTCAGCGACGCTACTGGCTGCGCTAATGTCACGCCATAGCTCCGGCGCCTGCCCCTTCACAACTGAACCGCTAGTACGATTCGAGTAGCCCGTACCAGACGTGTAGAGCCGCTCCAGCCGTTGCCCGTGTCCGCTCCAGTACGCGGGGTCCCACACGATTTGCATCGTGCGCCAGCGGCTCATGCGCCGCACGATCTCTTCCAAAAACGTCCATTCCGTATCTACCTCGCCAGTCTCTCGGTCAGTCACGGCGGTCAGCGCCCCCACCATATGATAGAACGACTCCCCGTTGTAGTACGCGTCGGGCCCGTCGTTCTCACCGACGTACCCCGCAGGGAAGAACGTTCCGTTGTCCGTATCGTGATGCGTGCCCAGCACGCCATCGTTGTACCCGAACACGTTGCGCTTGAACGCAGCAAGGGCATCAGCGCGCACGGTGGAGTCGGCGGTCGCCATGTACAGGCGCGCAAGCCCATGCGCGGAAAACATATCCATGTTGGTATTCGCATCGCGGGGGCGGTCCCACGTCATCCGGCTCACGAATCGCGACAGGCCGTCAAGCAGGGCCTCGCGGACATGAGGAGGCGCTGCTTCCTTGCACCACTCGTATACCTGCACCCAGGACAGGAATGCCTTGCCGTACATGTCGTACCACTTGAGGCCTCCGCCGCCGGGCGTAGAGAGCACCTCGTCATACATCATCATGTCAACGGCCATCACGACCAAGGCGCGGTTGGCCACGGCTTGGTGTTGGTAGTAGGGATTGCCCTGTTCGCCATCGGCGAGCGGAAGATCCAACTGGTACAGGTGGGCAATTTCGTTCTCCCACGCTTTGTTCTCCCCGTATCCTGTCGTGTGAAGGATGCGGACGGTACCCGCCCCCTCGATACCACCGCCCTGCCCGTCATCCAATACGTAATACTCGGGCGCCCCGCGCACCACGCGGCTCGCACTCGCGCCGTCCAACTGAAGCCAGAGGTCCGCAAGATGGTCGACGTCCTCATACGTTCCGTCCCACGTGATATTGCCGTCAGGAAGCGTCACGTCCTCGACAGTGAGCGTTTCGAGCCAGTCATAGAGCGTCACCTGGTACGCGTGGCGCTGAGGAAGTAGAGCATCGTCATTAGGACGCGACGCCTCAGCGGGGACCGGCCTGATCGCAGCCGATTCCGTGTTGATCGCAGCTGAAGTAGCATAAGCCGCTGTGGGATCCGCTATCAATCCGACCGTGAGGACGACTGCGAAGACGAAATGGAAACACCGTCGTGACATGAGTACAGGCCTTTCATCGAGTGTGATCAGTTGAGGCATCACCAGGCAAGTCACCCAAACACTATACCTTAGTAATCCAAAGGATTATATTTGGCTTGCTTTATGGAGGTGAGCCAACAAACAAAAGAGGCCTGTACCGCGAAGAGGTGAATTTTACTTTATGATTGGTAATAATCTTCGATCGTTACAGGTTGGCCGTCGGCTGTGCGGCGGTCTTGATGACGTCTCGAATGCGCCCGGCGGTCTGCCCGTCCCATTTCGGAGGGCGCTGCGGTGACCAGTCGTGCGTAGTGACCTCGGCCACACGTCGAAGCACGGCGGCTGGGTCGAGCGGCATGAGTTCGTTTGTGCCTTCGTCGATGGTGATGGGGCGCTCAGTATTCGCTCGCAACGTCAGGCAGGGCACGCCGAGGAAGGTCGTCTCTTCCTGAATGCCGCCGGAGTCGGTGACGACGACGGCCGCCCCCTCCATGAGCCGAAGAAACTCCAAGTAGCCCAGCGGCTCTTGCAACACGAGATCGTCCATCGCGTGCAGTCGGTCGGCATGCCCAAACGCGTTGATCCGGTTGCGCGTGCGGGGATGCATCGGAAACACGACCGGGCGCTCCGCCGCGAGGCCCTCAATCAACTGGAGAAGCTGCCCGATACGATCTGGGTGATCAACATTGGAAGGCCGGTGCATCGTCATCAAAACGTACTCGCCGTCGGCGATGCCCAGGTCACTCATAATGGCGGTCTGCGAGGCCTTTTCGCGAAAGTGCACCAGCGAGTCGATCATGAGATTGCCAACGAAGAAGATCTCGTCCTCCGGCTCCCCTTCCTGTTGTAGGTTGACCATCCCGCTCTCCTCGGTTACGAAGAGGTAGTCGGCAATGCGGTCGGTGAGGATACGGTTGATTTCCTCGGGCATCCGGCGATCGCCGCTCCGCAGTCCGGCCTCCACATGGGCGACCGGCACGTGGAGTTTCGACGCGACGAGCGCGCAGGCCAACGTCGAGTTCACGTCGCCCACGACCACCACGAGGTCCGGCTCTTCATCGTCCACGATGGGCTCAAACGCCGTCATAATCCGCGCCGTCTGCTCGGCATGGGAGGCGCTCCCGACACCGAGGTAGATGTCGGGTTTGGGCAGTTCCAATTGGCGGAAGAATACGTCGCTCATCTGCTCATCGTAGTGCTGCCCGGTGTGAACGATGAGCGACGTAATGTCGGGATCGGCCTCGAAGGCGCGGTGGAGCGGGGCCACTTTCATGAAGTTGGGGCGCGCACCAACTACGTTGATGATTTTCATAGGGTACCGTCTTCGAATTTCGGTAGATGGTGAGTCGCGAATAGTGCGTCGCGAATAGTGCGTCG
>CAYFQN010000164.1:0-2582 GCA_964345285.1 uncultured Rhodothermales bacterium | reverse complement strand
GTCGCGAATAGTGCGTCGCGAATAGTGCGTCGGGACGAGAGCGGCCGCGATGCGCTGCCCTCGGGGCTCAACCCGTTGTGGGGCCGACCCGGTTCCTTATGAGGCTCGCCCCGACGGGGTTTACCTAGGCATCGGTTCATGGGCTGACCCAGCCGCTACCTCACCCAGAAGCGCTGCATACTCGCGGGCTAGGTCGGTGCGGTCGAAATGGGCGTGCACGTACGCATAGGCGTTGTGGGCGAGCTCGGCATGACGGTCCGGGTTGCGTTTCAACTGCACGACGGCGTGTGCGAGCGCGTCGGGGTCTTCGGGCGGGACGAAGACGCCGGCCTCGGCGTCCTCGATGATGGCTCGGGTCTCGCCGCGGACGCCGAGCACGATGGGCGTGCGCGTCGCCATGGCCTCGAAGATCTTGGAAGGAATCACCGTCTTGAAAAGATCGGAGTCTCGTAGGTGAACCACGCTCACGTCGGAGAGCGCGAGCAGGTACGGGACCTCGTCTTTCGGGACCTTGTCCAGAAGGCGAAAGTTGGGCGCCTGCACCTCGTTGGAGCGCCGTTCGAGCGCCTCCCGCTGCGCCCCGGCGCCGACCACGAGGAATGCCACGTCGGGCTCGTCGCACCGCATGGCGGCCTCCAGCAGCACGTCGGCGCGGTGCGCCATACCGATGGTGCCGATGTAGCTCGCCACGAATTGTCCGCTCAGGTCGTGCTCGCGCCGCATGCGGGCCAGCTTGTGTTGATCCAGCGGCTCGTCCCACCGGTCCAGGTCCACACCATTTTTGAGCACCTTGATTTTCGATTCGGGGACGCCCTTCGCCGCAATCGACCGTTTAAAGGCATCGGTGACCACGACGATGCGGTCGGCCTCCCGGTAGAGGAACCGCTCGACGCGCTCGAGCACCCGGATAATGGCGTTCCGCTCCATAGCTCCCACTGCTACAATCGACTCGGGCCACAGGTCACGAATCTCCAGGACAAACGGGACGCCGTGCTGGCGGGCGATCCACCATCCAGCCACAGCGGCAAAGAACTGCGGCGAGGTGGCGACGACCACGTCTGGCGTCGGCGACCGGCGCGCGTACCAGATCGCAGATAGCATAAACGAGAGGTAGCTGAGCGTCCGCCGGGCGATCCCTTCGTTCGCCGACACGTACATGGGAACGCGCCGCACGTCGATGCCGGCCCGTGTTTCCTCGGTGTACCGGTTGTGATAGCCCTCGTAGACTTCGCCTTCCGGGAAGTTGGGCACGCTCGTCAGCACCTCCACGTCGTGGCCGTCGCGCACCCACTGGCGGGCGTGTTCGTCGAGCCGGGTGGCGGGCGCGTTGACCTCGGGGGGAAAGTAATTACTTACGAACTGGATGCGCATGCGGCAGGAAGTCGGTCAGAGGGCTCGTTGTTAGTATCGGAGGGTATAGCGCACCAGTTTAGGCAGCGTCGCGTCGAGGTGTAGAACGAGCACCTTATTTTTCTTGCGAATCCCAAATCGCGGGCAATACCAGCCCGTCTCCCACCGAGCCGGCGCGCCGTCCACAGACACCCTGCACGTGCGCCCCTCCCGCTGCAGGACCCAGCCGTCGGGTCCGCCCCGCACCGTCACTTCCGGGTGCAGGTGGAGGCGACTGGCCACGTGGTGCTGGCCCTCGCCAGTGATCTCATCTTCTACGGTGAGGGTTCGGCGGTCGCCATCTATCGTGAGTCGACGCCGGTGGGCGAGCTGATCCCCAATGAGGCGCGCATACCCGCTGTACGTTCCTTCGAACACCGCGCCACGTTCGGTCTCCGCCCATGATACGTCGTGCGGCGCGGCGCGGCGCGCCACCCGGAAGCTGTCCCAGCACTCGATCTGATCAGTGCCGTCGATGGATACCGTGTTGTGCGCGGCCGTGCCCCGGACGTACTGACGCATCGGACCAGCGGGGTATTCGTACACGCCCGTATCGACCACGAAGCGCGCACCCTGAAGCGACAGCTCAAAACTGAAGATGTCGGCGTGCGCGTGGGCCATCAGGTACTCGGGGCCTGCCGGGCCCGCGTCGACCATCAGCCACGCCGCATCGTCCTCGTACACGAAGTACCCGGCCACCGGAAACCGGCGACGCGCCCGCGGGACGTGATTCAGCACGCGTCCCGCGTAGGCCAAAAGATCGGCAGGGGGCGGGGCGATTTCGAGCGTACTGTCGTTGAAGAGGGCGATCTGCCCGTCGGGATGCGTAATGCCGGCCAGCGCGTCCGTCATGGCTCGGGCCGTTTCCGCGAGCCCTTCCCGCTCCGGATGGCCCTCCGGCAGTGTGTTCAGCACGTCTAGGTAGCCCTCCAGCATGAGCGCGTGGTACATGGGGCTGCGCTCGTAATGGAAGCCGTCACCGAGGATCTGCTCCGGCGTCTCCTGCCGGTAGAGCGCGAGGCCGCGCTCCATCCACGCCTCGCTCTCGCCCTGACCGGCCAGGTAGGCGCCGGCCATCACGAGGGCACGGGCATTTTCCAAGAGGTGGTTGCCATACACGTGGGTTTCCAGGCTGCGATATAGGTACGCGGCCTGCTGATAGAGACTGCTCAAGAGGTCGGGCGCATCCAGGC
>CAYFQN010000163.1:0-7177 GCA_964345285.1 uncultured Rhodothermales bacterium | reverse complement strand
ATAACTTATTTTCTACGGATGGCGGCGGCATATGACCGGCGCCGGGCAGCAGCTAACGCGGGCGATCTCAACAACATGCCGGCGAGATGGGCTGGGCGATCCCGGATGCGATCCGCTTTGCTCTCACGGTGTGATGTCGGCGCGACTATGCCTGCGCTCCCGCCCCCCTGCATGCGCAATCTAGTTCCGGCCTCCATAAGATGCAATCGGCTGCTCAGCCGCCCCCCACCCCCTCGCCTCCCTGCTCTCGTTCTCCCGCGCGCCCGCTCCTCCCTCCCTCCACGCCGTTCTCGCGCACCTCGGCCCGCATCCGCGGCAGGGCCTCCGGGAAGTGCGCCTGCACGTAGGCGATCAGCCTCTCGCGCACCTCGCAGCGCAGCTCCCACAGGTTGGGGGCGCTGTCGGCGCTCATGAGCGCGCGCAACTCCACCGTCTTTTCGGAGCTGTCAGTGACGTGCAGGCGCCACACGCGGCCGTCGTAGTAGTCGGACGCCTCCACGATCTCACCCAGCGCCGTGCGGAGGTCATCGAAAGGGACCGTGTGGTCCACGTAGAGGAAGACCGTGCCGAGCAGCTCCGACGTCGTCCGCGTCCAGTTCTGGAACGGCTTTTCGACGAACTGCGTGATGGGGACCACGATGCGCCGCTGGTCCCACACGCGCACGACTACGTACGTGAGCGTGATCTCTTCGACCCAGCCGAACTCGCCCTCCACAATCACCACGTCGTCCACCCGGATGGGCTGGGTGAACGCGATCTGGATCCCGGCGATCAGGTTGCCGAGCGTGCGCTGCGCCGCCACGCCGATGACGATCCCGATGAGGCCGGCCGAGGCCAAAATTCCCGTGCCCAGTTCGCGAAAGGGCTCGTACTGCATCAGGACGGCCCCCAACGAGAGCACCCCGATGACGATGATGGCGATCCGCCGGAGGATGCGGACCTGCGTCATGATCTTGCGCGCCTGCAGGTTGTCTTCCTCCTCGACGGAGTAGCGTTGCGCGATGAGGTCCTCGGCCATCATCACGAGGGCGACCAGCAGCCACGCTACGGCCAGCACAGTGACTCCGTGCAGCAGCCCATCCAGCAGGGCCGCCACGTCTGCGGACAGGTCGTCTTGCACGAACGGGTACGCCGCGTACACGGCCGCCAGTGGGAGAATGAACCGGAGCGGCCCGCGTACCCGCTCCAGCACCGCCCCGTCGAAGACGAGCACGGACGGCATGCGCCGGACCACGGTGCGCACGACGCGAAAGAGGGCGGCGTGGAGCACGAACCCAGCGACGACCGCTGCGCCCAAAATCAGCAGCACGCGGAGTCCGGACTCGGCGTCGGAGAGTAGAAGGTCCATGGCACAAGATGGAGCGAGCTAAAAAACGATGGCTGATCCTGTCATCCCAAGCAAAACAATGTGGCGTCGAGGCGTCCTGAGCGCAGCAAAATAGTACCCTTGGGATGGATTTCCACCGACAGCGCCCCCTTCCGATACGCGCGTCTAGTGCTACCGGCGGGGATCTCTCGGCCCCGGTACGCTCTGCTCGGGATGACGCGTTGGATACGCAGTGGCTCACTCACTGATGGGAAGCAGCGCACAATCGCGGGCACCGTCCACTACGAGCACCGCCCAACATACATACCGACCTGCCCCCTATCGAATAGAAGGTTCCGGGCAGCGAGGGGGCAGCCCAAAGACGCCTTTCGTCTCCACATTACCCGACTTCGGCCATCTCCATCGCCTCGTCGAACTCGACGCCGACGAGCTTCGAGACGCCCTGCTCCTCCATTGTAATGCCGTACATGCGGTCGGCGAGGGCCATCGTGCGTTGGTTGTGCGTCACGAGAATGAACTGCGTGTCGTCTTCGAAGCGCCGGATGAGCCGCATGAAGCGCTGCACGTTGGCGTCGTCGAGTGGGGCGTCGACCTCGTCGAGGATGCAGAAGGGGCTCGGCTTCACGAGGTAAATGGCGAACAGCAGCGCCGTAGCCGTGAGCGCCTTCTCGCCGCTGGAGAGTTGCGCGAGCGTGCTCGGCCGCTTGCCGCGCGGCTTGGCCCGAATGTGGATGGTCGACTCCAACGGATCGTCCGGGTCTTCGAGTTCGATGTCGGCCCGCGCGTCGCCGCCGAAGAGGTTGGCGAAGATGTCGGAGAAGTTGTTCTGGATCGCCTCAAATGTCTCGAAGAAGCGATTCGCCGCCGTCTCGTTGATCTCGTCAATCGTTTCGAGCAGCGTCTCCTCAGCGGACTCTAGATCCTCCTTCTGCTCCATCAGGAAGTCGAGGCGCTCCTTTTCTTCCTCGTACTCTTCCAGCGCAAGGGGGTTGACGTTGCCGAGCCGCTTCACCTTGCGGCGGAGCGACTGCACCTCATCGCGCGCGTCGGACTCGTCGAAGTCTTCGGGGATGTCGACGGCGGTGTCGAGGAAGTCGATCTCGAAGTCCTCCTCGATGCTCTCGAGCAGGTCTTCGGTGCGCGTCTCGACCTCGGCGAGGCGTACGGCGCGCTGGTTCTCCTCGCGCATGGCTTTCTCTCGCTCCTGCCGCAGCCGGCGCAGAGCCGCTTCCACCTCGTTGATGGCCGACTTCGTCTCTTGCAGCGCGTCGTCGGCATCCTGCACGGCGGCATCGTGCTCGGCCCGCTCGGCGCGCACTGCCTCGATCTTCGCGTCCAACTCGGACTGCCGGTCCAGCGCGGCTTCGATGGTCTCCTGCAGATCCTCCAGCTCCTGGGCGCGCTCTTTCGTTCGCGTGTTCAGGTCATCGAGGCGCTCGCGGGTGCGGGCCAGATCGCGCTGCAGGTTGTTGTGCCGGTTGCGGGCTTCAATGGCGGCGACGTTGGCATCGCTGAACGCGTCACGGGCGTCGCGCTCGGCGGCCTCGGCTTGCTGGAGTGCCTCCTCGGCTTCGGTGCGCTCAGCGCGGAGGGCGTCGCGGCGGGCCTCGGCACCAGCAGCGGCTTCCTCCAGCGACTCGGCGTGGTCGCGCCCGTCGGTTAAGTCGTCATGCAGTTCGCGCAGCCGGTCTTCCAGTTCATGGCGCCGGTCGCTGAGCGTTTCCTTTTCATAGCGGGCGCGCTCGAGGTGCTTCTCGGCGGCTGTCAGCGCCTCATCGGCCTCGCGCAACGCCGACCGGTGGGCGGCTACGTCTACAGCGTCGAGTGCTGCTTGGTGATCGGCTACCGCATCCTGCTGCTCAGCGCAGGCCTGCTCCAGACGCTCCACCTCGTCCTGCGCCTGCTGAAGCTGCTCCTGCCGCCCGAGCCGGTTGGCAATGGGCGACGTGCTCGTCTGCCGGCTGCCCCCCCGGCGAAGGCCACGGGCATCAATCCATTCGCCGGTTCGCGCTACCACCCGGGCTCGGGGCGGCAGGTGGTTGGCAAGTGACGAGGATGCATCCAGCGAGTGGGTGAGGTAGACATGCTGCAGCAGCACATCGGCGAGGCGGTCGAAGCTAGCCTCGGTCGTGCGAACGGCGTCGCGAAGTGGTGTGGCTCCGTCGATGGTAGGCGTCGGGGCAGGCTCAGGGAGTCGATCGCGGATGAGGAACGTGGCCTGCCCCTGCTCCTCGTCGCGCAACCGGGCAATGGCGGCCTGTGCCGCCTCGGCGTCGTCGACCACGATGCACCCCGCGAGTTCGCCGAGGGCTGTGTCGAGCGCCACGCGTACGTCGTCGTCGCAGGCCAACCCGTCGGCCACCGTGCGTAGGTCGTCGATCGGCGTAGCGTCGTCGGTGGCAAGGAACTGGACGGCGTCGGAGAAATCGTCGTACGAGGAGACGAGGCTGTTGAGCAGCTCCTCTTCAGCGCGCGCGGCATCCCGCTGCCGCTCCACGTCGCGGAGGGCCTCATGGGCTGCGTTCAGGGCCGCTTGATGGCGCTCGCGCGCGGCCTCGGCCTCGGCCAACTGTTTCTGCGCCGCATCGCGGGCCACCTGGGCTTCCTCTCGTTCTGACGCGGCCGCTTCAACGCGGTCATCAAGCGCACCGGCGTCGGACGAGAGGGTATCGCGTTGGTCGCGCGTGCGCTGCTGGTCTTGCTCCAGCACATCGAGCCGGCTCGTCAGCCGATCGAGTCGGCGTTGTTGTTCGGTGCGCGCCTCCTCGGCCGCCTGCTCCTTCCTGCGCAGGACGCGGACTCGCTCACGCTGCGTATCGGCTGTCTCCTGCGCTTCGTCGCGGCGGGTACGGGCCGCCTCTAGCTCGTGTTCAGCCTCTTCCAACGCCGGGGCGGCTTGTTCCAGCGCTGCCTCTAACCGCTGCATTTCGTGAGTCAGATGGTCGCGCCGCTCGGCCGCCTCCTCCTGCGCCTCTTGCAGCCGGTGGTGGTCGCGGCGGGCGCGGTCGAGCCGCTCGCGCTGCAACCGCTGGTTGGCCTCCAGTTCGTTAACCTTGTCGCGATGGGCCTGTAGCGCATCCCTTCGCTCGGCGAGGCGCTGCTCACGCTCGTCCAGTCGCTCCCGCAGCTGCTCCAGCTGGTCTTCGGCCGCGTTTTGCTCGGTCGTCTTGGCTTCGACGGTGGCCTCCAGCTCGTCCAGCTCCTGCTGGAGCGTCCGCTGCTTCTCTTGCAGGCGGTCGTACTCTATTTGCGCGAGCACCAGTTCCAGGTGATGCAGCCGACCCGTGACGGTTTGGTACTTTTCGGCTTTCTCGGCCTGCCGCTTGAGGCGCCGCACCTGCGTACCGATCTCATCGGTCAGATCGCGGAGGCGATCGAGGTCGGCCTGCGTGCTATCGAGTTTACGGAGGGCCTGCCGCCGGCGCGACTTGTAGCGGGTGATGCCGGCTGCCTCTTCGAAGAGGCGGCGCCGATCCTCGGCACTCTCAGACACGATTTCGTCGACCATCTTGAGCTCGATGACCGAGTAGGCGTCGGCGCCCATACCCGTATCCATGAACAGGTCGGTGATGTCCTTCAGCCGGCACTGCGTGCCGTTCATCAGGTACTCCGACTTGCCGTCGCGGAAGAGCCGCCGCCCGATGGTGACTTCCGAGTACTCGGTGGGCAGCACGCCGCGGTTGTTCTCGATGGTGAGTTGCACCTCGGCCATTCCAAGCGGCCGCCGGTCCGACGTGCCGTTGAAGATGACGTTCTCCATTTTGTCCGACCGGAGGGCGGTGGGCCGCTGCTCACCGATGACCCAACGCACGGCGTCGACAATGTTCGACTTGCCGCAGCCGTTGGGCCCGACGATGGCCGTCACGCCGGGGTCAAAGTCCAGCGTCGTCTTTTCGGCGAAGCTTTTGAAGCCTTGAAGTTCGAGTTTGCTCAGGTACATGCATCAGGGGGAGGCGTCTGCAAAGAAAGCCCGCACGCCGCGGTCACGGTGAGACGACGGGTACAGGCCTTTCAATAATAAAACGAGCGGAATGCCGTTTTGCAACCGCAAACGGCGCTACGTACAAAATCAGTATAGCCGGTGCAGAGCCGGGTCGGGCAGGGTTTAGGACGCGCAGACTGGTCGACTGGCGCAGGTGAGCCGTTATTGTTGCAGCTCGCCTTAAATGCCAAAGCGCGCTACAATGGACCACACGCCGTTCGCGCCATCGGTGGGCAGGGTGTCGAGCGGCTCGTTCATCACGGTCTGTGTGACGTCGCGCAGTCCAACCGTGTAACGCACCTCAAGTTGTAAGGCGCTGGGGCCGCCCAACGACGCACCGGCCCCCACCATGATGCCTGCATCGGTACGCTCAAACACCGTGTCTTCGGTGTTTATGCTGAGTCCCGGCGCGCCTTGCCGCTCGTATAGCTTGAGGCTCAACGCCGGGCCGGCTAGCAGGTGCGGGGTGTAGCTCCGAGCAAACGGCAACTGACCGACCACCAAGACGGGCAGCTCCAGATAGTTGGCTTTCAGGGTCAATTCGCCATTGGGGGTATTCAGCTTGACTCCTTTCTGGCTGAACAGCAATTCGGTGCGTACCGCAAACGGCCCGGGCACTCCAACTCGCGCGTACAATCCACCCGAGGCCGCCGTGCGGTACCCCAGATCGGCCGGCCCGCCCCCCCTCAGCGTAGCCACATTGGCGCCGAGCACGACGCCGCCTCCCAGGTCCTGGGCCGAAGCGGCCGGAGGTGCAGCACCCAGGATGAGGACTCCGATGAGTAACCAACCAGCCAGGAGCCGACGCATAGGTACGTGCTTGCTTGGGGGGAGACAGTATGCAAACTGCCCTTCTAAACGACAGCAGAACGCCCCAGATCCATTGCACCTATTGTTGGACGAGCTGGCACATTCTTTCTTTCATCCCTCAACCCTGTTTTATTATCATAGATTCGCTGTTATGACTCATCGCGACACGGATCGTCCGTGGCATGGACGATTTGCCGGCCCACCCCCGGCGGCTCTTAAGGCCATCGCCCGACGCTCCGATAACGTCCGAAGAGGCTTCGTCACCTGCTTCGCCGCCTAGCGCACACACTCCCCAATGAGCACGCCCCCGAACGTCACTCAGCTCCTTGTGGATTTTCAGGAGGGCAACAAGACCGCAGCCGACCGACTCTGGGCGGAAGTATACGATGAGCTGCGCCGCATTGCGCACCATCGCCTTCGGCGAGAACGCGCGAACCACACCCTGAGCACCACGGCGCTCGTGCACGAGGCCTATCTCAAGCTCATCAATCAGTCAGAGGTCGAGTGGGAGGATCGGCTCCACTTCTTCGCGATGTCGTCTCGCATCATGCGCAACATCCTGGTCGATTACGCACGGCGGCGCACGGCGCAAAAGCGCGGCGGCAACAGCCCCCACCTTCGGTTGGACGATGCCATCATCTCCGCTGATATGTCGGCCGAGGTGTTCCTGGCCCTCGACGAGGCGCTGAAGCAGCTGACCGAGCTGGACGAGCGCCTCGGTCGGGTGGTAGAGTACCGTTTCTTCGGCGGCCTACAGGAAAAGGAGATCGCAACGTTGCTGGGCGTCTCCAAGCGCACCGTGCGGCGCGACTGGCGCAAGGCCAGGGCGTGGCTGGGCCGAGCCCTCGCCGACGACACCGATCCCGATGCGGGATCGGCGTCGTAGCGCTGTCCGGGTCAACGCACAACCGGGACACGCCGTGTTTCGACGGTCCCGCCGCGAAGCAGGGACACGCCGCTGACGCGCTCCCCCTAACGCACAATGGTAAGCTGGCGCGTCTCGACGGCGTCTCCCGCCTGCAGCCGAAGCAAGTAGACGCCGCTCGCCAGCCCATCGG
>CAYFQN010000162.1:0-7187 GCA_964345285.1 uncultured Rhodothermales bacterium | reverse complement strand
GAGCCGATTGATCTACTGGCGCCCCTCTTTCGAGAGGAGCCGCTCCGTCCTGAAGGAGCCGAGGCGCCGCCCATGTGGCTGTGGATGATCATTTTCGGCGTGGTGCTCTTCGGCACGTACTACCTCGGCAACTACATCGGCGACTTCAGCCCGAACCCGTGGTTGCAAGCGCCCGAACTGGCCGTCGTGGAGTCCGCCGGTGCCGAAGCCGAGGTCACCATCAGTGGCGCGCAGATCTATAACTCGCGCTGCTCCACCTGCCATCAGGGCAACGGGCAGGGCGTGGCCGGCGCGTTCCCGCCGCTTGACGGCACCGATTGGGTGACAGGCGACAAAGGGCGGATCGTCCGCATCCTGCTGCACGGCATGCAGGGCCCGGTCGAAGTCCAGGGGGTAACGTACAACGGCGCCATGCCCGCATGGGGCAACCAGCTAAACGACGAGGAGATCGCAGCCGTCATCACGCATGTGCGGCAAAGCTGGAGCAACGAGGCCTCCGACGTGGTCGCGGACGAAGTGCGCCGCGTACGAGAGACGACGGAAGGCCGCACCGAGCCGTGGACCGCCGAGGAGCTGAACGCCAATCCGGGCATTCCGGGGGGAGAAGCTGTGGCAGATACCGCGAGTGTGGCCGTGAACAATTGACCTGCGATCACCCACTCCAGGCCCCATCATGGAGCGCTGCGACCACTGCGATCTACCCCTTTCTGATCACGTCGTTCTGGGGAGCGACGATGCAGAACCCGAGGCTCAGTACTGCTGCTACGGATGCCGCATGATGGCCGAGGTCGTCGGGACCGATGAGGCCGTGGCCACCGAGGAGCGCACCTCGGAGCAGCAACTGCTGCTCTACCGGTTCTTCGCTGGGGCGCTTATGGCGGGCTTCGTGATGGTCCTGAGCATCGCTATCAGCACCGGGTACGGGTTTGGTGCGCTCCGGCAGTTGGAGCACGACATTGGCACGGCGCACTGGGTGCTGTTGGCAGCGGCGGGGCCCGCCCTGGTACTGCTGGGTGGGCCGCTCGTGCGCAGTGCATGGCAGGATCTACGCGGCGGTCGCCTTACGCTCCCGGTGCTGTTTCTGCTCGGCACCGCCAGCGCCGTCGGGGTGAGCGTGGCGTCGTATGCGCGCGGAACCGGGCCCATCTATCTAGAGACGGCTACCATGCTGCTCGCGCTTTACACCCTGGGTCGTTACCTGACCGCCCGGGCCAAGGGGACGGCAACGCGGGTGATGCGCCGCCTGCTCCACGTGCCCAACACCACCTACCAACGCTTGAGGCCCGATCCAGGCCCGGTAGCCGGCGACGCGCTGCAGACGGGCGACCGTGTTCGCATTCGGGCTGGCGATGTGTTCCCGGCGGACGGCCGGGTCGTTGATGGGCGCAGCTTCGTGGACGAAAGCAGTCTGACGGGCGAGGCGCGCCCTGCCCGAAAAGCCTCAGGGGATGACGTGTTCGCTGGCACCGCCAACCTGGACGGAGCCCTCACCATTGCCGTAACCGCTGTGGAGGAGGAACGCCGCCTGGCGCGGGTCGAGCGGATGATGCGGCGCGCGCTGGAGCAGCCACCACGTATCGTGTCGCTCACCAATCGCATCATGCGCTGGCTCATCCCAGGCGTCATCGTCCTCGCGCTCGTCACCTTCGGCGGTTGGTTTTACGCGGCGGGCTTCGAGAAGGCACTTTATGCGGCGCTCAGTGTCGTGCTCATCACTTGTCCGTGCGCGCTCGGATTGGCCATTCCGCTTTCGTTGGTTGTCGCGCTTGGGGAGGCCGGGCGGGAAGGCATTCTCATCCGGTCCGGCGAGACGCTCCTCACGTTTGAACGGGTGACGGCGGTGCTGTTCGATAAAACCGGGACCCTCAGTGCGCTCGATCAGCAGACGGTGGAAGTCGTCCAGCCTGCGCGTGCGGCGCCGGACGCGCGCGGTGCTTTGGCTACCGACCGAAGCAAGCAGCAGGCACTAAGCTGGGCAGCTGCCGTCGAAGCCGGCACGCAGCACGTGCTGGCAGACGCGATTCGGTCGGCTGCCGAGAGGCGTCGGCTTGAGGTACCTCAGGCCAGTGCGGTACAGACCATTCCGGGTGTGGGGGTGGTCGGACAAGTGCGAGACCGAGGCCTCGGTCGGCGGGTGGGGGTCGGCGGAGCCGCACTGCTTGAGACGCTGTCCATCGCAGTGCCCCCGGCTCTGCGTGAGGAAGCCACTGCGCTCGAGGAAGCGGGGCGCACCGTGCTGTACGTCACCGTGGACGATGCTGTGGACGCGCTGCTGGTGCTGTCCGAAGCAGTGCGCTCCGGTGCCGAATCAGCCACTGCGGCGCTGCGCGAAGAAGGGCTCGACCTGCAGGTGATCACGGGCGATCAGTCCGCCGCCGCCGGGCACGTCGGGCGACGTCTCGGCGTGCCCGTGCTGAGCGCGATGGGGCCGGTGGACAAAATTGAAGCGATACAGCGGCTCCGTGACAGGGGCGCGACGGTCGCGATGGTGGGCGATGGCATCAACGACGCGGCTGCATTGGCCGAAGCCGACGTCGGGATTGCCATGGGAGCGGGGGCACGTATCTCGCTGGAGGCCGCGGACGTTGCGCTCTACAACCCCGACCTGCGCGGCATCGCATGGCTCCGCCAACTCGCAGCACGTACGGGACGCATCATTCGTCAGAATTTGGCGTGGACGTTCGGCTACAACGCCATCGGGCTCGGGTTGGCTGTCGCCGGGTTGCTGCATCCTCTCGCCGCTGTCGCCGTGATGACGCTAAGCAGCGCCTTCGTGACGTGGAACGCCTTGCGCATCAAACAGCAGCCGCCGCTGGCTGGGGCCGGGGTCGCGTTAGGATAGCGAGTCGGCCGCATCGTGGTCCGCAGGGGCATCGGGGCTGAATACCGGCTCGAAGGTTTGGAGGGGCATGCCACCGGCCGGGTCGGCGCGGCCGCTCGTGTCGCGCTCCAGCTCCAGCTCGTATGCCACACGGTCGCTCCGGTAGTAGCGGCGCTGGAAGTAGACGGGTTTGTCGCCCTGGGTCAGCGAGAGGCGGTCGATGAGCAACAAGGCTCGCTCTGCTGAAACGCCCAGTGCGTCCGCGACAGACGCGGGGGCATTTACGGCGCTGATGCGGTAGTGCCCGCGCAACACCGGGATTTCGTACTCCGTCTCCAAGATGCGATAGATCGTGTCGTGCGCTAAGTCGTGGCCCTCCAGGAGCTGTGCGTAGAAGAGGGGTAGCCACGTCTGGTCAAACGCCACCGGCGTGTCGTTGCCGAGGCGCAGGCGGTCGAGTTGCAGCACGGTGGTGCCGGGGTCCAACTGGAGGGGGCCCGAAATCTCAGGTGGCGCCTCGATCTGATCGCGTTGCAGCACGGTCGACGACGCCTCCAAGCCGGCCTGGTCCATGTCTTGCGCAAAGTCGGTCAGGCGCACGAGCCCCTGTCGGGTACGCCGGTCGCGCACGAACGAGCCCAGCCCCTGTCGGCGATAGATAAGCCCCTCGTTTTCGACGGTTTGCAGGGCGCGCCGGACGGTGATGCGGCTCACCCCAAACCACTCGCTCAGCTGATGCTCCGACGGCAGTTGGTCATCGACGGAGTACGTGCCACCTTCGATGCGGGCACGCAGCCAATCGCTAAGCTGCTCATGGCGGGCACGGCCCGACTCAAAAAATGTATCGGCGTCAATGTTGGGGGCTCCAGCCATGCGAGGCCAGGACTAGTGGGGGAGATCGTATCTAAAACTGCACACGGACGCGAGCGTTCAGCATGCGGGGCGTGAGGCGCTTGGGGATGCGCGTCCATTCGTTGCCCCCATCAGGTACCCACGTGTAGGACACCGTGTTCGTCATATCGAAAATATTGAGGACCTCTAAAGTTAGGTCCAGCCTAACGGGCCGAGAGAAGACGTCATCAGCGACAGTGATTTCTTTGGTGGCGCCTAAGTCCACCCGGCGGTAGGGGCTGAGGCGCCCGGCCATGCGCGGGCCCGGCACCTGCACCACGCCCTCCGAGCCAACGCGCGGGCCTGGTACGGGCGGTGTGTACGGGAGGCCGCTGCCATAGAGCGCACGCAGATGAAGCTTCCAGGTTTTATCACCCGGCACGTAGTCTTGCACGAACGCGGAGAAGGTGTGCCGCTGATCGGTAGGGCGGGGGATGAGGCCTTGGTTATAACGCGTCTGGAAGACGGGGTCGAAGCGTTCACGGGCCACCATGTAGCTGTAGTTGAACCAGCTTTCGAGGCCCGGCACGAACTCGCCGCGGAGTTGCAGGTCGAGGCCGTAGATGTGACCGCGGGCATCGTTCTCGCCCGAATACTCGACGCGGATGTTCTCGATGTCATACGAGATGACGTCGGTCAAATCCTTGTAGTAGCCCTCGGCGCGGATGTAGAGCCGCTGGGCTGGCAGAAAGTACTCGCCCCCGGCTACGATTTGCATCGATCGCTGCGATTGCAGGTCGCGATTGAGGGCGTCAAGAATGGACTCACCCGGGCCGGGTTTACCACGCAGTTCGCGGTAGGTCGGCTTCTGATGGTAGAGCCCCCACGAGCCGGTGAGCGTCAGTCGGTCTGACGCGAGGAACCGGGCCGAGAGGCGGGGCGATACGGTCCACTCGCCATTAAACGAGTAGTAATCGGTGCGGAGGCCGGCCGTGACGATGAGCCGGTCGCGCGTGGGGAGCACGTCGATAGCGTCTTGCACATACGCGCCCACCTGCGTGGCACCGAGGCTTGCCCGGTCCACCAGACTGTCGGCCACGATGCGCACTGTCTCCTGTGACTCCGTGGTCACCCGCGCCTCAATGATCGATCGCTCGTCGATGTCGTCTTCGAAGCTAAGGCCCCGCACGTGCCAGCCGGTCTCCAGCGCATGGCGGTTCACGGTCAGGTTGTACCGCCCACTGCCCGTGAGGGTATTTACCGTGACGGAGTTATTCGCCTCGTCAATCTGACTGGATCGACCAATCCCGAAGTGGCCTGCCCCGGTATTCGGGTCGCCGCCCGGATCGACTTGGAAGAGCTCGGAGCTGCCCTGGATCTCGAAAAACTCGCTTTCCTCCGTGCCGAAGTAGGCCACGTCGTGCTTCATGCGGAGCCGCGACGAGAGCCGGTTTTCCAGCCGCACGCCCCCAAACCGCGTCGAATACCCATCTCGTTGCTCGCCGCTGTAATCGACCCAGATGGCCTGCAAGTCCGAGGGTACGCCCGGGTCACGGCTGAGGATGCCGAAGTACGTTTTCTGATTGCTGGGGTCGAGCCGAAATGTATGTTCGGCCCAGATGCCGAGGGCCTCGACGGCGTGTCCCGGCGCGAACTGGTAGCGGAGCAAGCCTTGGACGTCCGTGAAGTCCGGATCGTAATCTCCCTTCAGCTCTTGCGTGCCGAAAAACCGCTGAGCTTGCGCCTTGCGTACGCCCGCGTTCCAGCTGAGCTTGTCGTTGAGCGTAGAGCCACCGGCATGCACGCTGGCATCCAAGAGAGAGAGCGAGGCGCTGCCGGTTGTTTCGCCTTCCGGGGCGCCGTAATTCACGTCGAGCGCGGAGGAGAGCTTGCCCCCATACCGAGCTGGGAAGCCGCCGGTGTAAAACGTGATGCTCCGCGCCAAGTCGGGGTTGAGCAACCCGAGGCCTTCCTGCTCGCCCTGCCGCGGGCGAAACGGCATGTACACTTCGAAGCCGTTGATGAAGATCAGGTTCTCGTTGTAGCCACCACCGCGTACCGAGTATTGCTGCGACAGTTCGTTATTCGAGGCGACGCCCGGCACCACCTTGAGTGCCCGGAAGCCATCCTTGAACGGCGTCGGCATGCGTTGCACATCCTCGGGATCTACCTCGTACACGCCGGCCTCGCGCGATCGGTCGTCCTCCACGGTGACGCCCTCCATCTCGAGCACAGAGCGCGTCAGGCTGACGTCGAGGCCAGTGGTAGAATCACTCGCGACCACGACCGAGTCGGTCCAGGTCTGATAGCCGACGGCGGAGAAACGCAGCGCATAGCGCCCTGCGGGCAAACGGAGGGCATAGCGCCCCGTGCGGGTCGTGGCCGTGCCGTAATCGGTGCCTTGCACCAGGACGGTAACGCCTGGGATGGGCGTGTCGTCGACCGTTTCCGTCACGCGCCCCGCGACGTCTCCCCAGTTTTGGGCGGTGGCCTCCGGCGTTCCCCCCAGCATCAGTAGGCCGACCGCTACAGCAGCAATCCAACGCATACCAACTACGCTCGTGTGTAAGAATGAAAAGTGCCGTAGCTGTCTGACCGATACAAGCTGGGGAATGGTAGAACGAACGGAACCGTGGGGCGGCTTACGGGGCATGTGGCAGCGTATCTATGGCAGGGCACCATAGACCAAAAACTATACCTGCACGAACAAACCGCGTCCGCCTTGCTGCTACACAGGGCGTAACCTAGCACGCAGTCGTCCACGGTGCGCACTGAATTGGCGCAGTCGCTCCACACTTTCGACGCATGTGCCGAGTGGGCTTCCTCGGCGCCGCACTTAGTACGCCTTCGCGAAGACGACGCGCCCCTTCGACGGCTCGCCGGTGAGCATGTCCTCGCCGGGCTCTTCGTCGCGGTCGAGGGGAATACAGCGGATCGTGGCCGATGTCTCCTCTTGAATACGGGCTTCCGTCTCCGGGGTGCCGTCCCAGTGGGCCTCCACAAAGCCGCCCTCGTCTTCAAGGACCTCTTTGAAAGCATCGTACGAGTCGACGCGGGTGGTGTGTGCCTCGCGGTGCGCCTTCGCATTTTCGTACAGCGTGGTCTGGATCGTGTCCAGCAGGTTCTCCACACGCTCGGTGAGGCCGGCCTGCGGCACAATGTTTTTCTCCTGCGTGTCGCGCCGGGCGAGTTCGACGTTATCGTTTTCGAGATCGCGCGGGCCAATGGCGATACGGAGCGGGACGCCCTGCAGCTCGTACTCGTTGAATTTCCAGCCCGGGCTCTGCGTGTCGTCGTCGTCGAGGTGGATGGAGAGGCCGGCGTCCTCAAGCTGCTGCTTAATCTGGTCTGCCTTCTCCAGTACGGCCTGGCGCTGGTCGTCGTTAAAGTAGATGGGGACGATGACGGCGTGCCAGCGGGCAAGCTTCGGCGGGATGACGAGGCCTTGGTCGTCCGAGTGCGTCATGATCAGCCCGCCAACGAGCCGTGTGGAGACGCCCCACGAGGTGGCCCAGACGTACTCTTCTTCGTTGTT
>CAYFQN010000161.1:0-7211 GCA_964345285.1 uncultured Rhodothermales bacterium | reverse complement strand
AATTCGGGCCACACGACGCACCTACATCCAATTTTGCGCTTCTGAATTACCTGATCGACGTTAGTTATGGCTGATAAAGAGCCTGAGCACCTCAAGGGCGACACGACGGCCGCTCCGCTGCATGGCGAATCGACGGCTGAAGGCACTGAAGGCGTCTCGCCGCAGGACACGGTGGAGCCTAAAACGCCGTTCCCGGACGAAGAGCTCGAACACTTCAAGGAGCTGATTTTGAAGCGCCGAAAGGCAGCCAAGGACGACATTGAGCGCATGCGTTCGCAGGTTGAGGAAGCGAGTGAACAAGCCAGCGATAACACCGCCTATAGCTTCCACATGGCCGACGCGGGTACCGATGCCATGGAGCGAGAGAAGCTCTATCTCATGATCGCGCGCCAGCAGAAGTACATCGGCTATCTCGACCGTGCGCTCGAACGTATCGAAAACAAGACGTATGGCATCTGCAAAGTGACCGGCGAACCGATCTCGAAGGAGCGCCTGGAAGCCGTGCCGCACACTGAGATTTCGATCGAGGCAAAGCTAAAGCAGAAGCAAAGCTAGCCGTCGTACACTTGTATGCAAGAGGGGCTTTGGGGGAGATACTACGCTACCTGAGGGCTTCGCTCAGTGTCCCTTTTCTCTATTCTCTATTTGCAGAATATGCGGCTACTCTGGATCTCGGCCCTCGTCGTAGGGCTTGACCAACTAACCAAGGCAGCGGTGCTTCACTTTATGGTGAAGTACCAGTCTATCCCCGTTCTCGGTGACTGGCTTAAGTTTACTTTCACCGAAAACCCAGGCATGGCCTTCGGGATTCAGTTTGGGCCGCGTGGTACCGTTACGGTTCTGGCTGTGGGGGCGACGCTGCTGGTCATCTATTACATGTACCAGGTGCGGAACGGCTATCTTCCGTATCGTGCCAGCCTTGCGTTTATCCTGGGCGGTGCGCTTGGTAACATCATCGATCGTGTTTTCTATGGAGCGCTCCTTGGGTATGGTGACCTGTTCACCGGACGCGTCGTCGACTTCATTCATGTGAGCTTGTGGGAAGGGTTCGTTCCCGAGACTGTGCCGTTCATCGGCGGTGCGTACATGGAGCTGTTCCCTATCTGGAATGTGGCCGATATGGCCATCGTGCTTGGGGTCGTCGGGATTCTGTACTTCCAGAAGACCTTCCATCAGCAGCTCTACGAAGAACAGATGGCTGCCGAGACAGAAGAGAACGACGAGCCAGCCGGCTGGGCTGCTGAATCCCCCCGCGCAACCGATGACTCTCCCGCCGCCGCGAACGCGCCTTCCGAGCAGGCGCTTTCCGACGCGAGCGCTACACAATCCGCGCCCTCACCTGACCCGCTACGATCCTCCGACGAGCACCCGACGGTGCGCCCGTCCAATCCGGATCGTGCTTAGCGGCCTCCGGGCAGGGAGGCTGTGAGGGGGGCTGCAGCGCCGCGAGCACCATCTCCCGTGGAACCCCCTGCCTGAAGTGCGAATTATAGCGCACCGTCACGGCTTGCTTCTTTTGCCTTGGTTTGACGTACACCCCCATGCCCGACGCGTCGCGCATCCGAAATTTCTGCATCATCGCTCATATCGACCACGGGAAGAGCACCCTGGCCGATCGGCTCTTGGGGCGCACCGGAACCATCTCTGAGCGTGACATGCAGGAGCAGACGCTCGACGACATGGACCTGGAGCGCGAGCGTGGTATCACCATCAAGAGCCACGCCGTGCGAATGCGTTACACGGCGCGGGATGGCACCGAGTACGTCCTCAACCTCATCGATACGCCGGGTCACGTCGACTTCTCGTACGAGGTGTCGCGCGCACTCAAAGCGTGCGAAGGCGCCATCCTTGTGGTCGACGCGGCACAGGGTATCGAAGCACAGACGATCTCCAACCTGTACCTCGCCCTGGAGCAGGACCTGGAGATTATCCCCGTCATCAACAAAGTCGATCTGCCCGTGGCACGGCCGGACGTAGTCGCCCAGTCGCTCGAGGATCTGATCGGCGACCCGGCGGAGGAGATCCTGCAGATCAGCGCGAAGACGGGAGACGGCGTGGACGAGCTGCTGGAGTCACTCATCCAGCGTGTGCCGCCGCCGGAAGGAAAGCGCGACGCCCCGCTCCGCGCTCTCATCTTCGACTCGGTGTACGACGCGTATCGGGGCTCGGTCGTCTACGCTCGCGTGTTCGACGGCACGCTGCATAAGGGCGACGCCATGCGGTTCATGTCGAACGACAAAGAATATGATGCCGAGGAACTGGGCATTCTCCGGCTCGGTCGGCAGAAGGTCGACACTCTCGAAGCAGGGGACGTGGGCTACATTATCGGCTCGGTCAAAGACGTGCATGACACACGCGTCGGCGACACGATCACGCTGAAGAAAAACCCGGCCGAGGCGCCCATCCCGGGGTTTAAGGAAGTGAAGCCAATGGTCTTCAGTGGCGTCTATCCCACGCAGTCGGATGATTTCGAGGATCTGCGGAGCGCGCTCGAACGACTGCAGCTTAACGACGCTTCGCTGACGTACCAGCCCGACACATCGGCTGCGCTCGGCTACGGATTCCGCGTCGGCTTCCTCGGACTGCTCCACATGGAGATCATTCAGGAGCGGCTCGACCGCGAGTTCGATCTCGATATCATCACCACGGTGCCCAACGTGGAGTACCGCGTGCGCATCACCGATGACGACGGTGAAGAAGAGCTAGTTACCGTCGATAACCCGAGTGAGATGCCGCACTACGGCGATATCGAGGCGGTGTATGAGCCGTACGTGAAGGCTGACATCATCACGCCGACCGAGTACATCGGCAACCTTATGCAGCTGTGCGAGGACCGGCGTGGGCAGTACATCACTCAGCAATATTTAGACACCGAGCGCGTTAACTTACAGTACGAGCTTCCGTTGGCTGAAATCGTCTTCGACTTTTATGATAAGCTGAAGAGCGTCAGCCGCGGCTATGCGTCGTTCGACTACGAGCTGATCGAGTACCGTGAGAGCGACCTCGTCAAGCTCACCATCCTGATTAACAAGGATCCGGTGGATGCCCTATCGACCATTGTGCACCGGGACAAGGCCTACGACGTCGGACGCAAGCTCACGAAGAAGCTCAAAGAACTGATTCCAAAGCAGATGTTCGAGGTGCCCGTGCAGGCCTCCATTGGCCGGCGTGTGGTGGCGCGCGAGACGATCCGCGCCCAGCGCAAGGACGTGACCGCCAAGTGCTACGGCGGCGATATCACGCGCAAGCGCAAGCTGCTCGAACAGCAAAAGCAAGGCAAGAAACGCATGAAGCAGGTCGGGGAGGTGGAAGTCCCACAGGAAGCCTTCCTGGCCGTGCTGTCCATGAACGAATAGCGCGCCCCTGAACCCACTCACTGTTATGTTCAGGTTTTTATCCTCACACGCTGATCGGTCCGTCGCCTGGCAGGTGGTGCTTCCCGCCATGCTCGTTGCCGTCGTAATAGGCGGTGCTCCGCGTGCCGCCGATGGGCAGGGCCTCATCGACCGGTATCTGCACGCCCGTTTCCTGGCTGAGGCGCGCCAACTGCTAGACGCGCACGGCCCAGCCGCGACGGCCCTCGCGCCAGCGCGCCTGCCCACAACGGCTGACTCGCTACTGCCTCCGCCACCCAAACCAGACGTCGAAGATCCCGAGCCAACCTTTGAAATCACCGAGCGCCGGGTGGTGCAGCGGCTGGAGCGCAGTTGGTTCCAAAAGACGTTTGGCGATACCAAATGGGCATTCCTGGGCAACAGCTCGTTCCTCTCGCCGCTCGACACCACCTTCACGCGCCGGCTACGTGCGCAACTGGAAGCCCAGTTCGGCCCCCCGACGTTGACGCTCGCCGACCTTGAGCTGAATGACGAGGTGGATGATTATATCCAGTTCGAGTACTGGTTCGTCGTAAACGATTCCATCCCGGCCATCGTGATGGACGTCCATGGACCGTACGACCGAGGCGTCATTGTAGCCACAGATCGCGCCTACCGCGCGGAGTTAAACGCGTTTCGGAAGGCCCTGCTGGAGCCCGTGCTGGAATCGTCAGTGCGCGATCCATATGTCGACTACTTTTACGATGTGGAGGTGGCGCGATGGTATCGTACCGGGTTTGACGGCGACGGGTATTTCATCGAGCCCGTACGACGCAGCCAGATTGTGTCGGGGCGGCGGCCCTGGCTGAACAACGAGTTGCAAGCAGCGGGCGATCAGGCAGCGCCGACCTCAACCAATCAGAGTTCACAGTAATCGTCCCATTCGTATCCCCACGCCGTTTTGCCCAAGTCAGACACTTCACCATCGACGTCAACACGCCGCGACCGATCGCGCAATGGGCGGACGTCTGCCGAGGCAACCCGCACTGAAAACGGCCAGTCGGAGGTACCGAAAGGGCAGTTGCGCCAATGGGGCGAGGCGATTCTGTTTGCTGCGATCGTCGTGCTCATCGTCCGCACGCTGTTCTTTGACCTCTTCCGGATCCCTACGCCGTCGATGGAGAAGAACCTGCTGGTGGGCGACTACCTGTTCGTGTCGAAACTGCATTATGGCACGCGGCTGCCGCTGACGTTGGGCGTCCCCTTTACCTCATGGCACCTGCCCGGAGTCGAGTTTCCCTATACCCGACTGCCGGGCTTTAGCGAGATCGAGCGGGGCGATGCCGTCGTGTTCAACTACCCACCCAGCGAGGCGCCTATCGACCGGAAAATGCACTATATCAAGCGCATCATTGGCATGCCCGGTGAATCGATTGGCGTGCGCGACAAGGTGGTGCAGGTCAATGGCGAGCCATTGCCATTGGCTGCAGGCATGCAGCAATTCTGGTACGTCTATAAGAGCGACCCGCGCTATCGGCTGCCCAGTTCGCGGCTACGTGAGTTGGGCATCTCCGATGTGCGCCCTACTCGTGATCCGGCCGTCGTCCGCGTGCTCGGGACCCGCCGAGCCATCGAGGCTATGAATGCCTGGCCCTGGATCGACCGCGTCGAGCCCTACGTTGCGCGCGATGATACGTACAGCGCACTGATGTACCCCGCAGGACGGGATTATACGCCGGATAATTACGGACCCGTGCCCGTTCCCGAAGAAGGGGTAGCCATCACGCTGACGAATGAGAACTGGTCCATTTACCAGCCAGTTATCAATCGGTACGAAGGGCACTCGACGCAGCAAACAGGGCCCAACGCGTTTCTCATCGGCGGGGAACCCGCCACAACGTACACCTTCACCCAGGACTATTACTTCGTGATGGGCGACAACCGCGACAACTCAGAAGACAGTCGGTTCTGGGGTTTTGTGCCCGAAGACCACATCGTGGGCAAAGCGTTGTTCACCTACTTCTCGTGGGACAGCGACAGCAATTTGCCGCGGTTTGGCCGCATATTCCGTGGGATTGATGACGGGGCCCTTTTCCAGAAGGCGCCGCCGTCGCTTGACGCTGAGGCCGCTGTGCCGTAGCGCGGTGGTAAACTAGCGCAAGGAAGGGGGGCGCCGGGCCCGTAGCTCATCAAACCGCTCTTGCTGGGGCGTGCCGGCGGGTATCGCATACGGATCGGTAGGTAGATCGACACGGCGAAGTACCGGATAGCGATCTTTGTACTGAAACGGATGCGGTCGCCCCTCAAACTCCTCCCCAAGCACAAGCACCGTTGTGCCCGGTTCTATGAGCTGGCCCTGGCGTGAGGCCAGTCCGCTGCCTCCCGATGACGTCGTCCAGGCATCGGCCCAGTTGTACACCCACTTCGCGTCGGCGTCGATGAGCCGCACGCAGCCATGGCTGGTGGGGCCGCCGGTCGGCATGGCATACTGGTGAATATGGATGCCACGCGCATCATGGAAGTTGAACACCCAGTACATTTCCCACGGCTCCCCGGGGGGGCTCAGCGATGAGACGCGGTACTCGGTCTTCCAGTTGAAGTTGAACCGGCCGTTCGGCGTCGGGGTCGTCTTTGGCGATCCCGTGTTCACCACGCCCCAGCGCGCCAGTTTGCCATGTTCGTACGCGGCAAAAGCCTGGAGCGACTTATGGATGATAAACAGCTTGTCGAAGTTGCGCGCTGCCGGGTAGTACCGAGGAAACGGCGAGTAGGCCCGGAAATCCAGCCCAAACTCGGTGGGCACCACAAGGGTGTCGCCGAGTGACAGGTTGGTGAGTGTCACCCGGTTGAGTAGCTCCACGAGCCGGGCCCGCTGCTTGCCGAGTTGTTGATCGCCCTCGCCGAGTCGCTTGTAGAGCGTGTTGCGAGCGAGCACCGTATTGTTGCGCGGGTCGTCGAACACGCGGTACTCATAGTACACCTCAGGAAGGGCGTCGAGCGCGTCGACACGCCGCTCGAGAATGTTTTCTACCTCGTTCTGGTTGATGTAGCCCTGCCCGGCGGCGTGGGGGGGAAGGCCCAGAGCAGCGAGGAGGCCAGCGGCCCACATGACCGCCGCAGTCCGGGCAAGCAAGCGCCTCATGGGAGTTGGTCCGTTAGTGGAGGAGAGCGACTGAGTGGAATATCATGCCACGCCCGAAGGTAGGCGCTGTTTCTTCATGCTGCGACCGGGTTACACCGTTTGAGGCGGACGACACCCTTCGTCGCGCAGGCGCCGGATCATCTCCGAGTCGCCGATGACGATGAGGATATCGCTGGCTTCGATGCGGTCGGAGGGGCCGGGGTGAAACGTCACATCGCCCGTGTCACTGTCAATGATGCCAATCACCACGGCGTCGAATCGCTGCCGGAACGTGCTACCGGCCAACGTCTCGCCATCGAGCGGAGCGCCGGGTTCCACGCGCACCTCTTCAATCTGCAGGCTCAGTGCGCCGGTGTGCAGAACCCGTTCCATGAATTCGCCTACGTTAGGGCGCAGGATTACCTATGCCATGCGGTCGGCCCCTACTTCACTGGGCGCAATGACTTTGTCGGCGCCTGCGCGGAGGAGTTTGCGTCGATTTTTATGATCGACCGTGCGAGTTAGAATGTAGATGTCAGGGTTCAACTCACAAACGGTAAGCGGCACGAACACGTTAAGGCTGTCGTCAGGCAGCGCGATGATAACGCCCTCGGCTCGGTCAAGTCCGGCGCGTTGCAGGGGCGCATCGTCCTCGGCATCGCCCACGAGGTAGAGCATCCCCTCGGTCCTTTCATCCTGGATGACAGTTTCGCTCCGCTCAATCACGACAAACGGCCGATTGGCGCGAAACAGGTCTTCAGCCAAGCGGTGGCCCA
>CAYFQN010000160.1:0-7256 GCA_964345285.1 uncultured Rhodothermales bacterium | reverse complement strand
GTCGAAAGGCTCATGTCGAACACCGGCGTCTCGGCCGTCACGACGCCCTCGTGGGCCAATGCACGGAAGGCCGATCGCGAGGCATCCCGGACGGCGCCCTCGGCGTCTCGGTAGACCACGTGCAGTGCAGGGACCCACTGGATCCCCAATGCGGATGCGGCCTCGTCAATGGCATGGACAGAGGCGTCGATCCCACAGCCCGAGATATCGCCGTCGGGCAGCGTAGCAGCGACCAACAGCAATCGTTGGTCTTGAATGCGCAGAGCCCCTCGCACCGGCCGCCCGTGTGATGACCAGGTGGCGAAAAACGTTTGGAGGTGTTCGGTCAGTGCAGATGCCTTCGGTGCAGAGAGTGGAGCGGCAGACGCATACACCCAGAGGCGGGCGTCGTCAGGAAGTGAGGCAAACGACTCAGGCTCAGTCATGAGTGTTAATTGGGGAGAGGAGGGTGGGCCGTTGAGCATCTACCAACGGAAAAAGAAGGGAAAAGATCAGTCCTGGTGTTGGCCGACAGGCCAATGGGCATTCGCACCACGTGCGAACACACACGCCGACGGATAGCGCGTCTTCAGTTGATGGCGTTGATAGCGCTTCCACGTGAAAATCATATTACTGAAAGCGCTTTGTATGGTCGCGCGGCTTGAGGTTCTTCATCTATCTCTCACAAACTAAGGCTCCCATCATACTTGGACGTCCATACGGCGTCTAAAGAATCGTGTGTGAGCGGGTCTACACCGGCTCGTGAAACACCATGTAAAGGGCGTACCCATGGAATCCTACGATGATGATGCAGGCGATCTCCCCGGATTGGCTCGCCGCTTAGATGCCCCACTGAAAGAGCGCTCAAATTGCGGGGTGGGCGTACTCGTAAATCTTACAGGTGTGCGATCCCACGCCCTCATTCGCGATGCGTTGCAGCTCCTCGAAAACTTGGATCACCGAGGGGCCCGCGGTGCGGAGGAGAATACGGGCGACGGCGCGGGCATCCTCCTGCAAGTCCCCCACGCGCTGTTCGCTGATGAGGTTGACGGTCTCGGTGCGCACGAGGCGTACGGGGTGGGGCAGTGTTTCATGCCGTCCGATGCCACAGGGCGGTCTCGCCTTCACGCACACATCGCCCAGTGTGCCGCCGATGAAGGGTTCGACGTTGTTGCTTGGCGTACCGTGCCTACCCGCAACGATCGGCTTGGCCCGGGAGCGTTAGCTCAAGAGCCGGTCGTGCAGCAGTGCTTTGTGGTGCCGGCCGACCCCTGTCCGCCGTTGGAGATGGACCGGCGGCTGTATGTGTTGCGCCGGGTCATTGAGCAGGCCGTTCAGCAGAGTGATATTGTAGGACGTGAGCGCTTCTACATCTGCTCACTCGATCGCCGAAAAATCGTGTACAAGGGGCGCCTTACAAATGAGCAACTACGCTGGTACTATCCCGATCTCTCCGACGAGCGCACCGCCTCCTGCCTGGCGCTCGTCCACAGTCGCTTCTCGACAAATACCTTGGGCGCTTGGCCGCTCGCTCACCCCTATCGCAACATCGTCCACAACGGAGAAATCAACACGCTTCGCGGCAACCTAAACGGGATGCGGGCTCGTGAGGCCGACCTGGCGAGTGAAGCCTTTGGGGACGATATCGACAAGCTCCGGCCCATCACGGTAGAGGGACAGAGCGACACCGCCGTACTCGACAACGTGCTCGAACTCCTCGTGCAGAGCGGCCGCTCGTTACCACACGCCCTCCGGATGCTGGTCCCCGAAGCCTGGGAGAAAGATGACACGCTGCGTCCGGCCCGCCGCGCGTGGTACGATTATCACTCGACACTCGTCGAACCATGGGATGGGCCAGCGCTGATCGCCTTCACAGACGGCGAAAGCGTCGGGGCCATCCTCGACCGCAACGGCCTCCGCCCATGCCGGTACTGCGTGACTGAAGATCGGCGGCTTATCATGGCGAGTGAAGCCGGTGCCCTCGATATCGACCCGAGCCGTATCGTTCGGATGGATCGGCTAGAGCCCGGACAGATGTTCGTCGCCGAGGCGGCAACCGGCCAGATCCGCACCGAGGAAGAGGTTTTTGATGACCTCGTGGACGACCGATATGCCAGGTGGCTGGACGAGCAGCGGGTGGACATAGCCGAGCTCATGGAGAACACCGCATCGGATGCTGCGAACGAATTGACGGCTGGTGACCTCGCGCCGCTGCACCGCACGTTTGGCTATACCATCGAGCACCTGCGTCGAATACTCGAACCGATGGCCGAGGAGGGCAAGGACCCCGTCGGAGCCATGGGAGACGACACGCCTGCCGCTGTGCTCTCGAACCGCAACAAGACGTTATTCAGTTACTTCAAGCAACTCTTTGCGCAGGTGTCTAACCCGCCCTTGGACTACATCCGAGAGGATCTGGTGACCGCGCTGGAAACCCACATTGGGCGCCAGCGAAATCTCTTGGCTGAGACCCCGCTGCACTGCCGGCAGTTGCGGCTCCCGTCGCCCATCCTGAGCGACCGTGCGGCTGAGGCTGTTCGTACGGTGGAGCAACCTGGCTTCCGGACGCGCACCATCGATATCACGATGCCGACGGATCGGTCGCTCGAGGCTGCCCTGGCATCGGTGCGGTATGAAGCCGCGCGCGCTGTACGTGAGGGGGCCACCATACTGATCCTCTCTGACCGCGCAACCGATGCGAATCGGCTCCCGATTCCGAGCCTGTTAGCTGTTAGTTCCATCCACCACCATCTCATTCGGGCGCAGTGTCGGACCCGCGCTGGGCTCGTGGTCGCCTCGGGCCAGGCGTGCACGGTCCATCACATGTGTACGCTACTCGGCAATGGCGCTGATGCCATCCACCCGTACCTGGCTTTTGCGTCAATCCGCCAAATGACAGCCAGTGGACGGCTCGACCAAGCACCCGATGAGGCGCTGCACAATTACCGCGCTGCACTTGAGGATGGCATCCAAAAGGTGATGGCTAAGATGGGAATCTCGACGCTGGCAAGTTACAAGGGGGCGCAAGTGTTTGAGGCCGTCGGCCTCAGTGACGATCTCGTCGGCACGCATTTCAGCGGCACTACGTCGCGCCTCGGCGGCATCGGGCTCGAGACGCTGGAGCGTGATGTGCGCGAGCGGCACGGCCAGGCCTTTGAGCCTGGCGTCGCGGCATCGCTGGCTCTGGATCAAGGCGGAGAGCTTTACTGGCGACGCGACGGTGAATTCCACCAGTGGAACCCGCAAACGATCGCCGCCCTGCAGCGCGCCGTTAGGACGCGCGATGCCGAAGCGTATCGCACATTTGCCGATGCGGTCAACACCCAAAGTCGACAGCTTCAAACGCTGCGCGGATTGCTCGACTTCGACACGGATACGGAGACCGCCCTCCCACTCGGCGAGGTAGAGGCTGTCGGGTCTATTGTCCGGCGGTTTTTCTCTGGGTCCATGTCCTTTGGCTCGCTCAGCCCCGAGGCGCACGAGACCGTCGCCACTGCCATGAATCGGTTGGGCGCACACGCCGGATCGGGAGAAGGGGGCGAGCCGGTGGAACGGTTTGGTACGGACAGGACGTGCTCCATTAAGCAGGTGGCGAGCGGGCGGTTTGGTGTTACCATCCAGTACCTCCGCAACGCTGAGCACCTAGAGATCAAGATGGCACAGGGCTCGAAGCCTGGAGAAGGGGGACATCTCCCTGGACAGAAGGTGAACGAACTGATCGCGCGAACACGGCACACCACGCCGGGCGTGGGACTCATCTCGCCGCCACCGCACCATGACATATACTCGATCGAGGATCTGGCACAGCTCATCCGCGACCTGAAGTGTGCCAATCCCCAGGCCGATGTACACGTGAAGCTGGTCTCGGAAGCGGGGATCGGCGTCATCGCGGCCGGCGTCGCCAAGGCAAAGGCCGATGCCGTACTCATCAGTGGCCACGCTGGGGGGACGGGCGCCTCACCGAAAACGTCGATCAAGTCGGCAGGGCTGCCGTGGGAACTAGGGCTAGCCGAAACCAACCAGCTGCTTCGCAAGCACCGCCTGCGATCGCGAATCCGAGTGCGGGTGGATGGCGGGTTCAAGACGGGCCGCGACGTGGTGGTAGCGGCTCTTCTGGGGGCCGAAGAGTATGGGTTCGGTACGGCCCCACTGGTCTCGCTGGGCTGCATTATGCTGCGCAAGTGCCACTGCAACACGTGCTCAGTCGGCATCGCGACCCAGGACCCAGACCTACGTGCGAAGTTTGACGGCACCCCCGAGCATGTCATCCGGTACTTGCGGTTCGTGGCTGAGGAGGTGCGCACGATTATGGCATCGCTCGGGTTTCGCACGATGGACGAAATGATCGGCCGGGTCGACCGGCTCCAGCCGCGCCAGACCGATCATCCAAAGGCAAGGCAGCTGAACCTGTCGGCTCTGCTGCACCAACCGCACGCCGATGGCCCACGCAAGACGCGCGATCAGGAGCACCGGCTAGACGAGCAGTTGGACCTGGCTATCATTGACCGGATGGGGCCCACGCTGGCCGATGGCACCACGGCACGGATGCAGCTGCCCATCCGCAACCGCGATCGTTCGGTGGGGGCAATGGCCAGCAGCGCGCTCGCCGACCGGTTCGGGCTTTGCGGTCTGCCCGACGATACGCTGGCTGTGCGCTTCGAGGGCACCGCAGGTCAAAGTTTTGGTGCCTTCTTGGCTCGTGGCATGACGTTCCATCTCCAAGGGGCAGCCAATGATTACGTGGGCAAAGGGCTCTCCGGAGGCAAAATCATCCTGCAAACGCCTCAGACAGCTGGGTATGCAGCCGGCCATAGCGTCATCGCCGGTAACGTAGCGCTGTATGGTGCAACCGACGGCGAAGTCTACGTGAACGGACGCGCTGGCGAGCGCTTTGCGGTGCGCAATTCCGGGGGGCTTGCCGTTGTGGAAGGCGTCGGCGATCACGGCTGTGAGTACATGACAGGCGGCGCGGTTGTCGTCCTTGGCCCCATCGGCCGTAACTTCGGTGCAGGTATGAGCGGTGGCGAAGCGTATCTGCTGGACGACGACGGCACGGCAGCTCGGCATGTGAATCTCGATATGGTGAACTTGGCGCCGATGCGTGACGCACGGGATCGCAAACTAGTCCGCCGCCTCATCGAGAATCACCGCGGATATACAGACAGTGCCCGGGCCGCCCAGATCCTTGCAGATTGGGATGCCTACGCCGATCGGTTCGTCAAGGTCATGCCGCACGCCTACGCCCGCGTGCTGGACGAGCGGATGCAGCAGGGCGAAGACCTCCGCGTCGATCTTCCTCCCAAACCGCCCACCGGCTACCTCCTTGCCACCAACGGTCTTGACCCATGCCCCGAGAAAACCATCCCGACGGATTCCTGAAGTACCAGCGCATGCCCATTGGGAAGCGTCCACCGACCGTCCGCGTGCAGGATGTGAAGGAGGTATGGGCGCCCGATTGGGGTGCGTCTCACCTGCGTACACAGGCCGAGCGGTGCGTCGATTGCGGCGTCCCGACGTGCATGAGCGGCTGCCCGATCGGCAACCTGATCCCGAACTGGAACGACCTCGTCTATCGCAGCGACTGGAAGCGAGCGCTCGCCGAACTGCATGCCACCAACAATTTTCCCGAGTTCACCGGGTACACATGTCCGGCGCCGTGTGAGAATACATGCGTGCTGGCGGTGAATGATGAGGCGGTGACCATCAAGAGCATCGAGCGCGCGATTGTCGATCGGGGGTGGGACGAAGGGTGGATCACGCCGCAGCCGCCGGCGCACCGTACCGGCTTCCACGTTGCCATGGTTGGAAGCGGGCCGGCCGGGCTGGCCGCGGCCCAGCAGCTCAACCGGGCGGGTCATCGCGTTACCGTCTTCGAGCGCGATGACGCACCAGGCGGACTCATGCGGTATGGCATCCCGGACTTCAAGTTTGCCAAGCATCGTGTCGAGCGACGCATCGACCAGTTGCGTGCTGAGGGGGTTCGCTTCGTCACCAATACGCAGGTAGGCGTCGATGTCGATATAGATACCCTGCGCACCGACTTTGATGCCACGTGCCTGGCCATTGGTGCTCAGCAGCATCGCGATCTCGAGTTCCCCGGCCGCGACCTGGGCGGGATCCGATTTGCGATGGACTATCTGACCGAGGCCAACCGCCGCCACGCTGGTGGATCGACGAATAGGGCGGCGGATGGGCAGCACGTCGTCGTGCTCGGCGGCGGGGATACTGGAGCCGACTGCGTGGCGACCGCCCACCGGCAAGGAGCCCAACAGGTCGTGCAGGTTAGTATCAATGCGCGTCCGCCCGACGCGCGCCCCGCTAACAATCCGTGGCCCGACGAGCCGCAGACGTACCGCAAGACGTATGCCCTCGAAGAGGGTGGGGAGCAGGCGTTTAGCATCAATACGAAGGCATTTATCGACACGGATGGCGACGGCCGTGTGAACGTCCTTCAGGCGGAGCGGGTGGAGTGGACCTACGACGCTGATGGCCGCCGCGTTGGTAAAACGGTGATCGACCCGGACCTGCGCATCCCGGCGGACCTGGTGCTAATCGCCATCGGATTCACCGGGCCGGAGTCGATGGGGCTGCAGGCCGCAGGCATCGAATGCACACCAGATGGCCGAATCCAGACCGACGAAGCGATGATGACCTCTGTCGATGATGTATTTGCTGCGGGGGATGCCGCACGGGGCGCCTCACTCGTCGTCTGGGCCATTGGAGAAGGCCGTGAGGTCGCACGGCACGTCGATAGGCACCTCACTGGGCATTCCGATCTGCCAGCCAGCCTGCAGACACCGAACCCAGGGTTTGGAACAGCAGCTTGACGACACTGGGCTGCTGCCCCAGTAAAGCGTATACAATTCAACCAGGCCACGGCCTCGGTCCGGTGTGGTGGGCAGCCCGCGCGTGGGGAGGGGAGAGACAGCTTCAGAGGGGCTTACACGTTAGGCTCTGTTTGGAAAGTCAGCGGGTGAAGCGAGCGCGAGGCGGGACGCGTCCCAGCAAGACGTTCGAAGCAGACGGAGCGTCGGCACCGTCGAGGCAGAACAACGGAGCTCGGGCGTTTATCCGGCTGTGGGCAGGTCGCGAAGGGTTTTCAAACAGAGCCTAGTCACTCACCTCGCGCACCGCAGAGCCGTGGGCACGTGACTACGCCGGAGGTACCCGTCAAGCGGCCAGATTGGGCTATGCAATATTGTATTCATCCAGCCGCCGGTACAGCGTTGCGCGGCTGATGCCCAGGAGCTCGGCGGCGGCCGTCCGGTTGCCGCCGG
>CAYFQN010000159.1:0-7387 GCA_964345285.1 uncultured Rhodothermales bacterium | reverse complement strand
TGCGGCACGAGTTCGTCCAGTTGTACCCGAAGCCGTAGATGGGGAACTGGAGCCGGCCGGCCAGTCGATTGATCTCGTCCTCGGGGAGGCCTTGAGCGCGCTGCTCGACCCCCGCCCGCACGGCTACCTTGACGCGCTCCTGGAAGGCCCGGATGAACGGCCCGTATCCACCCCAGTAGAGGCTGCCCCATCCGCGCTCGATGACCTCCGCCAGCTTCCCGACCGGATCCCCCGAGGGCGCCCCCTCCGGAAACAATCCTTTCAGGAAGGTGGCTCCCGCCTTGTGAAACAGCACTTCAGCCTGTTCGCGCTTGGCCAGAAATGCTTCGAGGTCGGTCCATCCTTTCCAATCGTCAACCTCTTCAGGGCTCGCGTTCTTGTCGATGACATCCATCTCTTTCAGCGCGTCGAACACGAACTGCATCACCCCGAGGTCGATAAGGATGGACGACAGTTCATCGCCTCGCTGAACAACGTCTCCCGCCGCAGCCACGGCTGGCATATCCAGGGCAGCGGCACTGTTGTGCAGGAGATCGTCGTCGTCAGGCAGTAGGAAATCGGGATCGTACTCTGCGCCCCCCACCACCTTTTCCTTCTTGGCCGCTGGATCGATCGTCCAGAGGCCGTATTCGAAGAGCATGAAGCTCAGATCATCGGGGTCCCAGACTTTTTCGCCATCGGTGTTCTTCAGGCGGGTGCCCATCACGCCCGGCACGAAGATGACGGGAATGACGTGGAGATCGGCTCCCCCGAGCCGCACGACGTGCTGGTCGCCCGTGCCGTAGCGGTCGCCTGCCTCGGACGGTAGGATCGATGGTGTGTTTGCGTTCTGAGGTGGCATAAATGCCTGTGATAATCAGAAGGAGAAATAGAATTTTTTCTTTTTGATGCTAAACTGCGTGCTCTCTCCGGTCTGGACTGAAAGACGGGTATTCCCTTCCCATTCCTTGCGCGTGTAGGCACGCTCCTCCTTTTTCTTGTCCGTCTCTTCTTCGCTCATGGGTCAGTTGTCTGCCTATACAGTTGGTTGTCTACCTATACATCCATCTCAGGAAACGTCACGGGACCGATCTCGGCGTACAGCTCGCTGGTCCCGTCGTGATCCGGGTCCAATATAACCTCGATGTGGTATTCGGTCTCGTCATCGCACTGCACTTCCCAGATCTCCCAGAACTTTTTGATCCGGAGCGTCTTTTTCCCGAACACCTTTTTGATTTCCTTGCTTCCGCTCCAGGTAAACTCTTCCTTGACGAGTTCACCGCGCCCGTTGTATGACGAGCTCCCCGGATAAATGCGTTTGTGCGGCGATTCGCTTCGAGACTGGTTGGCGCCGCGCACCATCACATAGATGGGCTCGATATCGGATAGCGCCTCGCTGACGATCTTGATGCTCGTGTCTTTGGGGTCTCGGCCCAAGTCTTGCTCGTACCAGTCGCGCACGGTTTTATCCAGGCGGAGGTCGAGCGAATACATCATCTCGTAGTACTTGTCCATCGTTTCAGCGATGGCAATTGCCGGGTCGTCGGGCTCGCTGCTGGTTCCCCAGTAGGTCTGCTCCAGATAGTCGATGATGGGGATGTCCAGAAAATACCCGATGACGATAAGCACAATTCCAATCACCGCCAAAATGCCGGAGGCCGCCGTGGCCCCGGCCACGGCGGCTACGACGCTCGCCACGCCTACCGATGCGGTCGCGAGTTCATACAGCGCTTTGTCGATGTTTTCGTTCTGAAATTCTTTCCACGCCTTGATGGCGCCCATGACAGCGGTCACTGTGCCGCCGACGATCGCAAAAGCGGTCCCTGCTTTGGAGGCAATCTGCACGCGGCTGGAGGCGGCTTCAGCCACATCGTCTGCCCCGTTCAGCCACGCGACGCCAAACTGCGTGGCCGCCCGTCCTTCTACGACGGCCAGATAGCCTTCCATCAGGCCGCTCCCATCCGCCATGAAGCCGAGCACGTCTTCGACCTTGAGCTTGCTCCATTTCTGCGAAATGTCCACCAGGGTGAGCCCGAAGGCCATCATGCCCAGCGCCGCTGTGATCTGCGGCCCACGGTCCGGCACGTAGCGCGTCCCGTCCAATCCATCGGGAACGCTACCGGGGGCACACACATCGCCGAACGCCGTCTTCACCGCCTCATCGGCATTCTGGCTGTCTTGGTAGGTATCGATTAAGACATCGGCGCGCTCGCTAATGGTACCCGACTGCGTCTCCAGCCAGTCGGTGAGCTTGAGCTGCGTTTCCTCATTCAATTGCGACAGTATCTTCTGCACCTCGGGGTCATCAAAGGCCTGACGGATGCCACTGGTCGAGCTGTCTGCACCGCCCCGTCCCAATATCTTGGCAACCCGTTCGTCGATGGCACTTTTTGCTCTCATCGCTACGTTGTAGAAGAAGCGCCCGACGGGATCAGGGCTATCCACGCCCACCTCATCTTTCAGGCTTAGTGCGTGACCGGTGAACCCCAGCGTGTCTTTGAAAATCTTGACGCCCCCTGCGCCCTTGTTCTGCGCATCGGCTGGAGCAATGATGCGCTCGAAGAACGCCTTTCCAGCCTCGGTGGCAATGAGACGATCCGTCAGCAGCGCCGTGTAGTGGTTTTTTTCGCTGTAAATGAGCGTATCTACGTCGGCGGGCGGCAGCTCGCCCGCTCCGTAATAGTTCTCGGCTTCGCCCGGGCTGATTTGCGTATGGGCGTGATAGGTCTCCAGGTGCTCCTGAAACTCGGCAGACTCCAGGTGCTCGATCAGCGCCTCCGCTGCGTCTTCGGCCGCCCTACTCTTGGCCTCGATCTCCTGTTCGGTGCGCTCGATGTACGTCTTTAGATAGGTTTCCTCATACTGTTCGGGATGGTCGTCCAAAATGCCGTGGGCCGCTTCCGTCTTGCGGAAACTGGGCCAGACGCGATCGTGCTGATGCGGTTTGGGTTTGCCGGGGGGCAGATCCTCTCCTGCAGATCGCTCGGCCACGCCTCGGACAAACTCCGCGATGCGCAATCGGTCGACGAGCGATACTCCCTTGTCATTGTTTTTCTTCGTGTTTTTCAAGGCCTCCAGCGCCTCGAAATAGATCTGCTGTAGACTAAGGGCTTTATCAACCGGGCACTGCGCCTCGGTGCACTCCGGTGCCTCGGCTGTTACAGGCTGCGTGGGACTGGCCGTTGCCTCGGCCTCTTTTTCTTCCACCTCCGGCAACTGCTGGTCGACGTACTTCAGGAAAGTGACCGGATGGTAGTGGTAAACGAGCGGTTCTTCAGGAAGGGGCACATCCTGATCCTTGCAGGCCTGCCACCAGCTGTATTTCTGGGCGGCCTCTTCGGCGGCATCGTCGAAGGCAAAGGCGCGCGCCCAGGCCTCGTTGTTGGCGCGCACCTTGGCCCAGTCGATGGCCCAGTAAGACGTGTTGCGCGTGATGAGCGTGCGGAGGGCGCCCCAATCCTCCTCGTAATCGGCACGGGCCTGGATGACATCGGTGCGATCACTGGCCTCCATCCCGCCCCAGTGGAGGCCTTTGAGCACGGCCCGCGCCGGGTCGTTTTCCGGAAGCTGATCGGCCACCACGGCGATGGCTTGCTTCGAGGCGCAGATCACGTTGGGGTCCGAGTCGTCTTCGATGACGCTCCACCCGCCCCGACGCAGGTGCGTATCGTTGAAGACGTTGTGCTCGGAGAAAATTTCGACGTGAACGCCATAGGCATCATCATCGGCCTGCTCGTTCCATTCCTTGGGATGAATGAGCCCGGTGTTGGCAACCGGCTCACCGACGTCTACGGGAATATCTAGCGCGAGGCAGTCGCCCGCGTCCATGGCCTGCTTTAGCTCCTTGCCACGCTCGCCGGCCTGCGGCGGTCGCGCGTTGTCGTCCCTGTTGGTGTGCGTCGTCGTGATCCAGCCGTACGGAATGCCGTGGTTGGGGGCCCGGACGGGGCGCCACGTCCATCCGCCGGCCTGCACTTCGGTATCGTAGACGGTCGCCCACGCGTTTTTGGGGATGACGCCCAGCTCGCTCTCGTCGGTGTATCCCGTATCGGGAAAGGCGCGGCAGTTGAGGCCGCCGCCGTCCTCGTTGGTGACGATCTCCAGGTAGCCGCCCGTGGCCGAGAGGGCAGTGAGCGCGTCTTGCGGGACGTAGTCGAACACCATCTCGGTGGGCGTGGCCGGACTCACCATTTCCGCGCCGTTGTGCAGGTCGCCAAACCGCTCCACGATGGTGTGCTTGGGAAACGTACGTCCAGCCATTCGCACATCGCGATTGAGATACGCCAGGGAGATATCGTCCGTCGGCTGATCCTCGAAAAGTGCGCCGTAGTAGGGCTCGATCCACGGCACCGGGGTCTCCGACTGGGCCTCGGGCTCCCAGGCCACATTCATGTACAGGCTGTAAAACGTACTCGTGGTTTCGTCCTTTTGCTCGGCGGCATCCACGCGGCCGCCGCTCGTCACGACCCACCCAAAGGGCACGCCCTGATCCGGCGCCCGGACGGCCTGCCACACGTACCCCTTGGCGTGTACCCTCTTGGTGGATAACTCGACGGTCGCCCCTTTTGGCAGCACTTTGATGACGTTGTCGCCGAAGTCGGTGCGGGCCCGGCAGTTGAGGCCGCCGCTGTCTTCGTCCGTCGCGATTTTGGCCGGCGTGGTGGTTTTCGGCAGGCGGCTGGACGCGCCCCCCAGCGCGTCGGCATCAATCCACCCCTCCTGCGTTCCGCCGCCGGACGCCATCCACTCCACGCGCTGCCACGTGGTGCCGTTACCCCCGACTTCGAAGGTCATCGCTTCTTCGTCGGTCAGCTTGAGGAGCGTGCCCACCCGGAGATCGCCGCGCCCTTCCATCGTCAATTCGTCGCGCACGTACGAGAGCTCGGCCTCCACGCGCGCCAGATCCGAGGGCTCGCGCGAGCCAGTCGCCTCGGCGTCCACAGGAAAGCCACTCAGGGTGTGCTCCATCAACACAAATCCCGGACTGCCGAACGGATACTCGTCCAGCTGATCGTTCCGGGCCAGCCGCGCAGCCACGATGCGCCCCGGCGCCACCGCGCGCACGGCGTCACCCTGACTGGCCACGAGGTGGACGCCATTGTGCCAAGTCTGGTTCGCTCCGAGCGGATACCAGCCGCCTGCCCCGCGCTCGTTGTTGTCGTAATAGGCCTGCACGACGTTGCGGGAAAAGAACCGCTCACGTGAAAACGGGAGATAGACCTGGAAGGGCTGCGCATCGGCTGATTCCTCGACGAACTCAGCGGTGACCAGTGTGTAGATCACGGGCCGGTCGCCGCTGCCGTGCTCGGTGGCCGCCAGCTCCCGGTTGGCATTGCCGGCATCCGATAGCTTGATGGACGTGTCCTGCTCAACGCGGCGGATAAAGTCTTTGTAGGTTTCCCAGCCAGGAATCGTCTGACACCCTAGCGAGTAGGGACCGTGCTTGTAGGCGGCGTGGTGGATGTTGATGGTGCCGTTGCGCTCGTAGCCCTCCGTGTCGAGGTCGCCGTAGTGCCGGCCCCCGCCGGCGCGCACGTTGCGTTCGTCCTCGTCCAGCTCGCGGTTGCCGCTATAATCGCGCAGGATGAGCACGCCGCCGCGGTCCGGGATGAGCGCGCGGTAGCCGTAGTCCTTCGAATTGAAGTCGACGCGGTCGGCCATGGGGCCTTTGGCTATACCGCTTAGCTTTTCCCACTTGCTCCAATCGTTGGAGGCGCCCCGGCTCGCCACGCGGTCGAAGTCCTCGCTATCATCATGCCGCACGACGATATCGTCGAGCCTACAGCGCGTCTTGCGCTTGCTGTGGCACCCGATGCGGTACCGGTGCTGCCCAAGCGTGAGATAGGCCGAGGCTTTACTTCCCTCCTGGAGCAGATACTGCGTGTCGGTGCCCATCGGGTAGCCCTTGACGTGGACGCCGTCGGCATTGCGGTAGATCACGAACACCGTATCGTTGTACTCCTTCACCGTGTCGGGCACCATCTCGATGCTGCCTTCGGCATCCATCTGGAAGCCCCGCACGGCTAAAAGGTTAACAGCACCGTTTTCCTCGCGAAATGAATGTCCTGTTTCGCGAACCACCGTCGTTGGGTCGTCGCCCACGTCGCGCTCGCCGTACACCTCGGCGGCCCGGTTGATGACGCGCTTGAACAGCGTGTATCGCTCAGATTCGGTATATGTGTTGATGTCGAACGCCATAGCCTTGACGCGGTCGGTTTAGATCGCTGGCGGGTTGCCTACTCACGGATTTCGGGCAGCACATTTTCGCATAGGCGACGGCCGTAGCGCGACACTTCTCGAAGCGTCGTTACGCGGCCCTGTTCGTTTAGCGCGATGAGTGGATAGCGCTCGCCGCCTACTTCATTTCCGTACGCTACGCTTGGCGGCCCCAGCAAGTAAGTAGTGCCTCCCTCCGTATGCATCGTCAGCACGCCGTTCAGCAGCACAGGGGCAACGTAGTGGAGGAACCGATCAGCGGCGGTGTCGCCCCCTCGGCGCTCGTCCTGCTCTACGCGTGCAAAGTAGGGAAACGCCATGGTGTGGAGCTGGCCTCGGCGCGCAGCCCGCGCCAGTTCGGAGGCGGTGTGGTAGGTCGGCGGGTCGTCGCGATGCTGGATGTCCGGCGCAGCTTCGCCCATCCCGATGTAAACGCGCCGCAGGTCTTCGACGTGTGCTCCTGGGGCCAGCAATGTGTCGAACGTCACGGGCGAGCGGAGCGCCTGTAGCACGGCACGGACAGAGTGGGGCACGGCCGAGCCAGTACCTTCCAGGGCAAGCGGGATCCACTCGGTGATAGCGAGATCAGTGTAATTTGCACCGAGAAGCGCTTGCGTAACGGTGAGTTGGACGCGCTCTCCTTCTTGCGGCCGCTCGAACCACACGATGCGTGTGCTCGCCCGGTTGCGCGGCGAGTCGATGTGATAGCAGTCGGGATAGGGCGGGCGCGCCCCACCTTCATCGGGCTCGGTCCATTCTACGTCGTACGGAATGGTATACGCTCCCAGAGAATCGCCGTCTATGCGGACGCGCATTCGCCGTGGCGTGGCATTTTGCACGAAGGCTCGCCCGCTTTTAACATATCCAGGCACCAAGGCAAAGCCATTCGTCTGGACGGGGCGACCGAAATCTACCGTTAGTGTCTCTCCGGCGCCAGCGCCAGCGCCTCCTTCCACCCATGCAGTCTTGCGGTTTTCATCTACAGCCTGCGCGGCGCCGTACCGAAAACGCCCCTGGCTGGCCAGCACCGACGACGCCTCAACGAGCGCACGCCGACCATCAACCAAGACCGAATCCCCCATTTCACTAGGGGCTTCATCAAGCGAACCGGAAGGCGGCGGCTCTGGATCTGAGGCAGCGGCACATCCCACGGCGACCCCAAGCATCAGTACCCCGCTGACCCAGTTCCAAA
>CAYFQN010000158.1:0-7440 GCA_964345285.1 uncultured Rhodothermales bacterium | reverse complement strand
CGGACGAGGAGTCCTTCCTCACGGAATGGCGCGAGGCAGCGAACGAGCAGGAGATTAAGGAGACGCTGCTGCACCACGAACGCTATGTGTCGCTCCACCTGCTGTCAGGCACGCCCACAGAGTCGTTCATCGATCAACGCGTTGCCGACCTCAACATGCCGGCCGGAAACCTCGTGGCGCTGGTGCGCCGCAACGGGCAAATCCATATCCCCAACGGCAGCACAACGCTGAGCGAGGGCGACCGGATCACCATCATCGGCGACGCGGCCGGTATCAACCGGCTGTACGAGCTGTACGAGAAGGACGCGGCCATGCTGTCGTAACGGCGCTGGCGGACGGGCCGGCTCGGCACGCGGCGGCATGTCAGGGGGCGCCGTGCCTACACCGGCACCACAGTTGCGGAATCGTTTCATCCGACGGCATGGTTGGGGGATCTGTAACCGGATCGCCGCCGAACTAGACGCCCATTGCCGGGTAGGTACGACCTCGAATCCACCTCCCAGCATCCGCACTGTTACTCCTTCCGTTTCTGGTTGTACGCTGAGGCTTCGAACACGCTGCTTCAGCCGATCAGTGTGCTGCATCCTCCTCCTCGGTATTCTTGCTAGGCATGGCCGTATCAAGTTCGCACAAGAAGCTGAAGAAGAACCTTACGCTGTTTGACGTCTACGCCATCAGCACGGGGGCGATGTTCAGTTCGGGCTTCTTCCTGCTGCCCGGCATTGCGGCCGCGGCGGCGGGACCGTCTGTGATCCTGGCGTACTTCGTCGCAGGCATTCTTATTATGCCGGCGATGTTCAGCTTGGCGGAACTGGCTACGGCGATGCCGAAGTCGGGTGCGACGTACTACTTCCTAGACCGCAGCCTCGGCCCGCTGGCTGGCACGGTGGGTGGGCTGGGAACGTGGCTGGCGCTCGTGTTCAAGAGCGCCTTCGCCCTCATCGGCATGGGCGCCTACCTCGTGATCTTCGTCGACCTGCCCATCAAGCCTGTTGCAGCAGGGCTGACCGTCGCCTTCTGCGCGCTGAACATTATCGGCGCCAAGGAGACGAGTGGGTTGCAGCGCATCTTCGTGTCGGTGCTGGTTGGCGTGCTGGTGTTTTACGTGGTGCAAGGGCTGATCGAGTTGGGCTTTGGGCCCGCCGAAAGCCGACAAGGGGAGCTGACCCCGGTCTTCCCATTCGGGCTTGATAACTTCCTGTCGACCATCGGGCTCGTGTTCGTCTCCTACGCCGGGCTGACGAAAGCGACGAGCGTGGCCGAGGAGGTGCAGAACCCCGACCGCAACATCCCACTGGGCATGTTTCTGTCGCTGGCTACCGCCACGTTGCTGTACGTAGTGGGCGTGTACGTGATGGCAGCCGTGCTGGACCCCAGCGCGCTGTATGAGGACCTGACGCCGGTGGCTACCGCCGGCGAAGTCATTCTCGACTGGCTGCCTGGCGCACTGGGGCTCATCCTCGTGGTGGCTGCAGCCGTCTCGGCGTTTGCGTCGACGGGGAACGCGGGCATCCTGTCGGCCTCGCGCTACCCGCTGGCCATGGCGCGCGACCGCCTCGTGCCCGAGCCGTTTGCCAAGCTGGGCCGCTTCGGTACACCCACGCTGTCGGTGCTCATCACGGGCGGCCTGATGATCCTCATCATCTTTGGGCTCAGTGAAGAGGGCGTGGCTAAGCTCGCAAGTGCCTTCCAATTGCTCATCTTTGCACTTTCCTGCTTGGCCGTCATCATCATGCGGGAGAGTCAAATTCCGTCGTACGTGCCGGGCTTCCGCTCGCCGCTGTACCCCTGGACGCAGCTAGCCGGTATCATCATCTCCGTCGTGCTCATCGTGGAGATGGGTGGCCTGGCGATCCGCTTTACAGGCGGCATCATCGCGTTGGGGGCGCTATGGTACTTCTATTATGCCCAGCAGAACGTGGCACGCGAGGGCGCCATCTATCACCTGTTTGCGCGCCTGGGCCGCCGCCGCTACGATGAACTCGACAGCGAACTACACACCATCTTGGAAGAGAAAGACGGGGGCGCCGAAACGTCGGACTTCGACCGCCTCGTGGCGCGTGCGTCGATGCTGCACCTGGACAACCCGCGCCCGTACCGCGACATCGTGGACGAGGCGGCGGCGCTCTTTGCCGACCAGGCGAGCTTGCCGGCCGATCAGGTTGCTCGGAGCTTCCTGGAGGCGACGCAGCACAGCGGTACCACGGTGACCCACGGCGCGGCGCTGCCGTACGCGCTCCTGAACGACCTCGACCGTGAAGAGATGGTCATCGTGCACTGCGCGGCGGGCATCGACGTATCGTTTGCAGACGATGACGACCTGCGCGACGCGGGCGGCCCGGTGTACGCCATCTTCTTCCTGCTCAGCCCGAAGTCCGACCAGGGTCAGCACCTGCGCACGCAGGCCGCGCTCGTTGGCCGCGTGGATGAGGAATCTTTCCTGGCCGAGTGGCGCACCGCGAGCGATGAGCAAGAGATTAAGGAGACGCTGCTGCACCACGAGCGGTATCTGTCGCTTCACCTGCTGTCGGACACAGCGACCGATACCTTCATCGGCCAGCGCTTGGCCGATCTGAACATCCCAGCAAGCACGCTGGTCGCGCTGGTGCGCCGCAGCGGACAGATCGTCATTCCACGCGGCGACACTGTACTGCGCGAGGGGGACCGCGTCACCATCATCGGCGACCCGGCCAGCATCGACCGGTTGTATGAGTTGTACCGGGGCTCACGTGGGGTCGTCGTGGACCGGTAGGAACACCTGCAGCCCGTGTCTATAGCCGCCGTCTTGTGCGCGCTGCTGCTTCGTGCGCGCTATGTGTTCCGTCTCTGCGTGATGCATGTAACGACCCGCGAACGACCGCGCCATCCCCGAAACAAGCCGGAGGGCTCTGCGCAGGGACATAGCGTGGCCGCAGCGCCCCCGGCGCAGCGGCGCCCACCCGTCCAACGCGTTCACCAATTGCTTGCCCATTTATGATAGTCCCTACGTTCCGACGTTCGCTGGCCACGCTTCTCTGCGCGCTGCTACTTGCCCTTGCTCCTAGCGCAGTGCAAGCCCAGGTAGTGGCCGACCGACCCGGGTTGGGCGACGGCTCTGCAGTCGTCGGCACGCAAGCGATCCAGGCTGAACTGGGCTATGCCTTGAACGACGTCGACGGCGCCACGCAGCACGAGGTTGGCCAGCTGCTGCTCCGCTACGGCGTCAACGACTTCCTGGAGCTGCGTGGCGGCATCAACTCGTACGTCTTTACCGAGGCCGACGACGGATACAACGGTACGAGCGTCGGCGCGAAGGTGCGGCTGTGGCGCTCCAATGTGGCACAGCTCAGCGGCGTGGCCACGACGGGCCTTCCCACGGGCACCGGCCGCTTCGAGTCGCGAGATGATCGCGTCCGCCAGACGCTCAAGCTCGCCTTCGATGGCGCGCTGGGTACCGGCCTGTCGCTCACCGTCAACGGCGGCCTCAGCTTCTACTACACCGACGATGCGGCAACGCAGTGGCTCTTCATCCCGACCCTGACCACGAGTATCAACGAGCGGACCGGCTTTTACGTGGGCTATGGCGGCTTCTACACGGAGAATGCTCATAGCAACTTCGTGGAGGCCGGGCTGACGTACCTGACCACGTCTAACACGCAGATTGACGTGAACACGGGCCTGCAACTGGATGAGGGGAGCGACTACTTTTTCATTGGCCTCGGACTGGCGCACCGCTTCTAAGCTATACCATGCAGATCGACGCAGAGACGCGGCTCGTCACGCTGCTGGGGGATCCGGTGGCTCACTCGCTGTCGCCGCGCATTCACAACACGGCGTTTCAGGCGCAAGGCGTGAACGCGGCCTACGTGGCCACGCGCGTGCTGGGCGATGACCTGCCGGCTGCCCTTGACGGATTACGGGCCATGCGCTTTCTGGGCGCCAACGTCACGATCCCGCACAAGCAAGCCGTCCGCCCGTTGCTCGACGCCGAGACGCGCCGCGCAGACGCCGTGGGTGCGGTGAACACCATCGTACGGGTGGAGCCGCCTGAGGGCACGCCATTCCTGCGGGGCGACAACACAGACGTGGCGGGCTTCTGGGCACCACTCCAGCCGCATGCCGACGCGCTCGCCGGGGCCGACGCACTGGTATTTGGCGCCGGCGGCGCCGCACGGGCCGTCGTGTACGCTTTGCTCACCGAGTGCGCCTTGTCGCGCCTGACGCTAGCTGTACGCACGCCGTCCAAGGCCGAGCCGCTCGCGCATGAGATGGCGCCCCACGGCCCCGACACAACGCTGGAGATCATGCCGATGAAGGAAGCGCGATCCGCCCTCCGGGCAAGCGCGCTCGTGGTCAACGCCACACCGCTCGGCATGCATCCGAATGAAGGCGATACGCCCTGGCCGAACACCACCGACTTCACAGACGCGCACATCGTGTACGACCTCGTGTACAATCCGCGGACGACGCGCCTGCTCCACGAGGCCGCAGCCCAGGGCGCCACGCCCATCGGCGGGCTCGGGATGCTCGTCGGCCAAGCTGCGGCAGCCTACGAGCAGTGGACGGGCCAGCCCATGCCCGAAGATGTCGTGATCGACGCGCTCCGCGACGAGTAATCACCCTCCTGACCCTACCCCTCGCACCCGTGCCTGAATCTGTGCTGCGTCCCGACCGCCTCAACCAGCTGACGGGCATTACCGCGGGGTTCTCGACGCGCCACGGTGGAGCGAGTGCGCCGCCGTACGCCTCGTTCAACCTGGGGCTTCACACCGAGGACGATGCAGAGGCCGTCCGCGCCAACCGGGCTCTGTTGGCTGCCGCCTTTGGCACGACGCCGGACCGGCTTGCCACGGCGGGGCAGGTGCACGGCACTACCGTATGCACGGCGGACGGCCCCGGCCACGTGCCCGACTGCGATGGGCTGGTGACTACCACGCCGGATCTGCTGCTGTGCATCAGCGCGGCGGACTGCGCGGCCGTACTGCTAGCCGATGCCGAGGCGCGTGTCATTGGCGCATGCCACGCGGGATGGCGCGGCGCCGCAGGCGGCATCGTCGCCACCACGATCGAGCAGATGGCCGATCTGGGAGCACAGCTCCTGCGGGTGCACGCCTACGTGAGCCCGTGCATCTCGGGCGACTGCTTTGAGGTGGGGCCGGAAGTCGCCGCTCAGTTCGACGACGCCGTCGTGCTCCATCCACCGGGGCAGCCCAAGCCGCACGTCGACCTGAAGGCGTCTATCGTGCGCCAGCTGGTGGCCGCCGGCGTTCCTGCCTCGCACGTCGAAGTGTCGCCCCACTGCACAATGAGCGAGACGGACCTGTTCTTTTCGCATCGCGGCGAGAACGGCACCACCGGCCGGATGATGGGCTGCATCGGGTTGAACGGTTGAAGCAGTGCGCGTTGGACAGTGCGCGTTCTAGGTCCTATGCCTCCACCTGTCACGATTTACGCCTCACGAGCCACCGTCACTTCATGCCGCTGACGTCCTCCGCGTACGAGCCGCCCACGTGGTTGCGGGGCGGCCACCTACAGACACTGTACCCCAGCCTCGCTCGCACGGTGGACCTCGTATACGACCACCGCACGCGCATTGACACGCCGGATGGCGACTTTCTAGACCTCGACTGGCATCGGCGCGGGCACGACCGGGTCGCCATTCTGTCGCACGGGTTGGAGGGGAGCACGCAGCGCAGCTACATGCGTGGGATGGCGCGGGCACTGGCCCGCAACGGGTGGGACGTGCTGGCATGGAACCTGCGCGGCTGCAGCGGCACGCCCAACCGCCGCCTGCGCACGTACCACAGCGGGGCGACGGACGACCTCGCCGTCGTGGTGAGTCACGCGCTGAGCGAGAGCTACTCGGCCGTTGCGCTCGTGGGCTTTAGCCTGGGTGGTAATCTGACGCTCAAGTACCTTGGCGAGCGGGGCGATGCCGTCGCCCCCCGCGTGCAGGCCGCCGCTGCGTTCTCCGTGCCCGTCGATCTGCAGTCGAGTGCGCGCCAGCTGGCCCGGCCCACCAACTGGCATTACGTGCAGTACTTCCTGCGTACGCTGCGGGCGAAGGTGGAGGAGAAGGCCGATCGCTGGCCGGACCGGATCGCAACCCCCCGCTGGGGCGAGGTGCGCACGCTGACCGACTTCGACGACCGCTACACGGCGCCGCTCAACGGCTTCCGCGATGCGCTGGACTATTACCAGCGGGCGAGCAGCAAGCCGCTGCTGGAGGCCATCGCAGTGCCCACCCTTCTCGTTAACGCGGCCAATGACCCGTTCCTGGGGCCCCCGTGCTATCCGCGCGAGACGGCAGCGACGCACCCGCACCTTACGCTCGACATCCCAGCGGAGGGCGGCCACGTCGGGTTCGCGCGCACGCGCTCCAATGGCGTGTACTGGTCGGAGGCGCGCGCCGCGTCGTTTCTGAACAGCCACGTGCTACCGAAGCGGGCGTAGAGGCCGGCAGAAGATCAGTACTCGAAGTCGCGGAACTTGAGGAGCAGGCGCATCGCCATGGTGGGGTGCTCGGCCGCGGCCTCGGACGTGAAGCCTTTCTCCAAGAACGGTGTGAAGCCCTCGAGCTCGGCAGGGTCCACCTTCTCCAGGTTGGTAAAGCCCATCGACCAGTCGGCAAAGTTGCGCTCTTCGATCTCGCGCTCAAAGTAGAGGGTGACGCCAGTGTGGCGGTTGTCCAGCGCGATGTGGTCGTAGAGCGATAGCACTTCGTCGCGCTCGCCCTCCAGGTACTGCATGAATGACTCGTTGTGGTAGAGGAGCATCCCTGTGATGTCGTTCTCCCGATTGTAGGAGCGACTCTGTTCAAGAATCTCGACGAGATCCTCATCCGTCATGGGATAGGTGGCGGCGCTGCTGTATAGGAGCGAAAGCAAGGACATCTATGCGGTCAATCATCGATGGGCACACGTCCTACCGGGCGTGTGGCACGGGTGGGTACGCCGCGGCGTGCTAGCAGGTATATAATGTGCACGGTGGACACGACGTTTGCAATGGGTGCACCGAAATTGCAATCGGCGGGCGGGGAATACCGGGCCGCTGTCGCGTTCCGGGGGGCGCTTTCCGAGCAGAGCGGAATAAACGGGCATGGCACACCGTGCGGCAGTACATCCGCCAGAATCCGACAAGCGGGGAATTCAACGCGCTGCAAAATAAGACGGACAGGCAAAAACGCGGAGAGGCCGCCGTCCATCCGCACGTTACGCGGGGCGTTGAGAACGTATCTGGAGAAAGAAATCACCGCCTGAGCTGCGTCGTGCCCTACGATCCTGATAAACACGACCGCCAGTCCATTCGCCTACAGGGTTGGGACTACCGTCGTCCCGGCGCGTACTTCGTCACCGTGTGCGCCCACGAGCGGCGGTGTTTGTTTGGCGAGGTGGTGGCCGGGCGCATGTACCTAAACGCATACGGTCGCATCGTGGTCGAGGAGTGGCATCGGTCGCCATC
>CAYFQN010000157.1:0-7457 GCA_964345285.1 uncultured Rhodothermales bacterium | reverse complement strand
TGGCCCCCAACCGTCCGGAGCGGCTCCGCTTCGGCAGCAATCTTGCATCCGGCACGTACGTGATTCGTATCACGGGCGCATCCTTCCGCACGACCCGCAAGCTCACCATTGTGCGGTGACCCCGATGGCACCCTCACAGTCTCAAGCCCAATCGATGGGCCCTGCGACATACCAGCTGTACACGGGCACGATGACGGCCGTGGAGGTCGCACGCAAATTCGGCGGACTCATCGCCGCGCGCTTCCGCCGGCACCTGGCCGATGGTCGCATCTCGGCCGACCGGCCGCTGCTCACAGCCGGTGCCACCCACGAGGGCACGCCCGTGGGCCTCGCCTTGGGCGCACCACAAACCGGCCGCGAGCCGGCAGCCGTGCACTCGCTGGGCGTGGTGCCCAATCACCGCCGCAGGGGACTGGGAACGGCGCTCCTTGGCGCGCTGGAACGCAACCTCCGGCAGCAGGGCACCTCAACGGTGCAGGCTAGCTATCGGTCCAGCATCGAACACCGTGCGGCACTGGAGCGGATTCTCGAACGCCGTGGATGGGACGCGCCGCGCGCCGTTCGGCGCCTGTACCGGTCGGGGCTCAGCACCATCCACAACGCGCCGCTCCTGAAAGCGAATGCGTTACCCCAGGGCTCCTCCTTGTTTGACTGGCGCGACCTGGCCCCGGACGAGCGCGACGCCATTCGCCGTCAGCGAGGCAGCGGTTCGACCGAGGCCCACCCCGAAGCACTTGACCCATTCCAGCTGCCAGATCGGTTGGACGAGCGTTGCAGCGTGGGCGTGCGACGCAACGGTGAGGTCGCCGGCTGGATGGTCGTGCACCGGCTCCATGACGACGTGATGCAGTACACCAGTCTGTTCGTGCAACCCACCGTCCACCGGCACCAGATCGCGTGCGTGCTGTTGGCCGAAGCCATCCGGCGGCAGATCCGTCGCACCGACGCCTCGCGCGGCGTGTGGATGGTGGACCTCGCCAACGCACCCATCCTGCGCTTCATCGACCGCCACCTCCAGGGCTACGTGGACACGACCGCTGATGTGCTCCTCGCCGGAAAACGGTTGATAAAACCGTGAGGGCCGGCTGAATTCAAAGCGGGTGCTCGAACCTTTCGGCGGAGGTTTCGTTTTTTGTTCTTGCATGCACGTTTCGATCTTCTCAGCCACCCGCTTGTTATGAAGCCCGACATCTGGTTCAACGGCGAGCTTGTCCCGTACGACGAGGCGCAGGTTCATGTCCTCTCCCACGTCCTCCATTACGGCTCGTCCGTGTTCGAAGGCATCCGCTGCTACGAAACGGATCAGGGCTCGGCCATCTTCCGCCTTGGCCCCCACATGCGCCGGCTCGTCGACTCGGCCAAAATCTACCGGATGGAGATCCCGTACAGCCAGGACGAGCTGGAAGCCGCCACGATCGAGACGATCGAGCACAGCGGACTGGCCGAGTGCTACATCCGCCCGCTCGTCTTCCGCGGAATGGGTCCGATGGGCGTGAACCCGCTTCAGAACAAGGTGGAGACGGTCATCGCTGTGTGGGAGTGGGGCGCGTACCTCGGCGACGAAGCGCTCGAACACGGCGTGGACGTAGAGGTGGCCAACTGGCAGCGCATGGCGCCCAATACGCATCCGGCCATGGCCAAGGCGGGCGGCAACTACCTGAACGCCTCGCTCGTGAAGATGAACGCCATCAAGAATGGCAAGACGGAAGGCATCATGCTGAGCGTCGACGGGCACCTGGCTGAGGGCAGCGGCGAGAACCTCTTCGTGGTGCACGACGGGCGGATCTACACGGCCCCCTCCAGCCTCTCGATCCTGCCCGGCATCACGCGCGACGCGATTATTACGCTGGCCACAGAGCGCGGCTATGACGTCGTCGAAAAGCGGCTCCCGCGCGAGGCGCTCTACATTGCCGACGAGCTCTTCTTCACGGGCACCGCCGCCGAGGTGACCCCCATCCGCACGGTGGATGATTACACCATTGGCGATGGGACGCGCGGCCCCGTGACGAAAGAGCTGCAAGATGCCTTCTTCGACATCGTGCACCGCGGCAATGACCCGCACGAGTGGCTCACGTTTGTCGATGTCGAGAAGCCGGCCGCCGCGGCGACGTCGTGACCCCGCAACGACGCGCATGCTCCCCGACGATCCGCCTGCGCACCACCAAGCGGACGCCTGTCATGGAACACCTCAACGGCGCCGAAGCCATTGCGCGCTGGCTGATGCTAGCCGGGGCGGGGCTCATCGTCATCGGAGGCATCGTGTGGGTGCTCGGCCGGTTCGTCAACTTAGGTCAATTACCAGGCGACTTCTCATGGTCGAGCGGGAACGTACGCGTTTACGTGCCCATTGCCACCATGATCATTGTCAGCCTCGTGCTCACGGTGCTGCTCAACGTGCTGCTCCGGCTCTTTCGTTGAGTCGTAGGCTGCGATCCCTTCGACGAAGCGCCCCGCCGCCGTATCTTGTAGGCGTGCGGTGATACTTGACCGCGCCCCCATTGGCTTCCATTGACCAACCCGACCCGACCCCATGCGCACTGTGCTCGCCGTCTTGCTGACGTTTGTCCTCCTCCCGATCACCGCTTCGGCCCAGAGCGATGACGACTGGACGCCGCTCTTCGATGGCACCAGTACCGACGGCTGGACGCACGTGGGCGACGGCTCCTTCGTCATCGAAGACGGCATGCTCAAAACAGAGGGCGGCATGGGGCTGCTCTGGTACACCGGGCGAACGCTCCGCGACGCCCAGCTCCGCGTGGAGTACATGAGCCCGGAGGGCGACAATGCCGGCGTCTTCATCCGCATTCCCGAGCGGCCCACCGAGCCCTGGATGCCCGTGAACCGCGGCTATGAGGTTCAGATCAACCCGAGCGGCGACGCCTACCACCGCACGGGCGTGCTCTACTCACTGACCGAAGCCAAGGCCGAAGCGGGCCAGCCCGGCGAATGGAATACGATGACGATCACGCTGGATGGCGACCGCACGACGGTGCACGTCAATGGCGCGCTCGTAACGGATTATGCTGAGGGCGAGCCCGTGCCAGAAAAGGCCGCCGACTATGAACCCGACCGCGGCCCGCGCCCGACGGAAGGCTACATCGGCCTGCAAAACCACGGCGACGAGGACGTCGTTTACTTCCGCTCCATTCAGATGCGCCCGTTGAGCAAGTAGCGCAGCGCTGTCCCTATCCCTCGGCGGCGACAGGTTCGCCGCGCTCAGCCTGCTGGATCAGCTCTTCGGCCGTTTCGTGGCCGAGGTAGGCATCCATCGCCCAGTGCACCATGTAGATGATGGGCGTGATGACGACGGCAATCACGAACTTGTACATGTAGTTGAACAGCGTGATCGCCACGATCTCCTGAAACGCGAGCTGACCGGCAAAGGCCACTGTCAATACGATGAACGTGTCGATAAACTGCGAGCCGAACGTGGAGCCCGTCGCGCGCAGCCACAGCATCCGCCCTTCCGTGAGGTTGCGCAGCCAGTGGAACAGTGTGATGTCCACCAGCTGACCGATGAGATACGCCGTGAGGCTGCCTACGATGACACGCAGCGAGTTGCCGAACACCTGATCAAACGCCTCCTGCGGCACGGGCGAGCTCGGATCGACAGGCACCTCCAGCGCCGCATACAACAGGATGAACTCGAAGACGATCATGGCCATGCCCACGAACGTCACGAAACGAATCCCGCGTTTCCCGTAGTACTCGTTCAGCACGTCCGTGATGATAAACGTGATGGGGAACGCGATGACGCCGGCCGTCATCGTCACTCGGGTGAACTCCATCCCGAAGATGGTGATGCTGAACGGCAGATCGAACGCCGTGAAGAACTTGCTGGCCGTCGCCTCGGCCACGACGAGCGCCGTCAGGAAGACGGCAGCGCACACGACGTAGAGTTTCTGCGGGCGGGTGAGGACGTACGCCTGACGGAGCATGAATAGACGAACTGGGTGGGGGCGAGCTGTTCAGCGCGGTAGATACGAGGCGGTTTGGTGTCCGTTCGCCCCCAACGTTGAACGTCTTGCGACAATCTGCCCGCCGCTTCGTATCTTCGGGTGGTTATCGCATTACCCATTGTGTCACTCCCAGAACCGATTCCGTCTCATGTTGCGCAGTTGGTCGCACCTGGTTAACCTGGCGCTTCTCATCTGGCTCCTCGTGAACGGCGTGCAGCGCGGGGGGTGGACGTTTGCAGCGGGCGGGGTCGCCGCGGCGGCGCTCCTGTATGCCACCGTGTGGCTAATCGGCCAGTACCCCGAGTATGCCAACGCCCCGAACCAGGACAAGTACGACGCGCTGCCCCGCGCCGCGAAGCAACGCGTACTGGCCGTCATGCAGCGGTGGGTCTGCTGGGAAACGGCTGGCATCCTCACGGTGGTTGCCGGCGTACAGCAACTCAGCCAAAGCGGCCCGGCGGGTGGCGCCAACGAAGCAACCCTCTTGCTCGTGGTACTCGGCTTTACGCTGCTATCGACGGCCGCCGTTCCGTTTCTGATCTGGCGCGTGAGCGCGATGGTCGAGGCGCTGCACGACCAGATGGAGCGCTCCAAATCGTAGGTCGTCCGACTACGCGGCGACCTTCTTGGCAGCGGGCACGGTAAACCCAAATGTGGATCCGCTTCCGGGGCGGCTCACCACCATCAGTTCGCGTTCGTGGGCACCCAGAATATGCTTCACGATGGCGAGCCCCAACCCCGTGCCGCCTTGGTTGCGCGAGCGGCTCTTGTCGACGCGATAGAAGCGCTCCGTGAGCCGGGCAATGTGGTCCGCTGGCACGCCGATGCCATCATCCACGACAGATACCTTGATCTCGTCATCGGGGCGGTGGCGGGCCACAACCTCCACGTGGCCACCGGCTTTGTTGTACTTGATGGCATTATCGACCAAATTGACGAGCACCTGCCGGAGCCGCTCGCGATCGCCGCGGGCCGTAGGCAGTCCGCTCGGCACTTGGCTCTGTAGTTGGATATCCTTCTCGGCGGCCTTCATCTCCAGAGACTCCGTCACTTCCTCGATGAGCGTCCCGAGATCGAACGGGGCCATGTCCATCTCCAACTCGCCCGTCTCGATACGCGAGATCGCCGTCAGATCGCGTGTCAGGTTGTTGAGCCGGCTGACATTGCGCATAATCTTTTTCAGGAACGAGCGGTTGACCGACGGATCGTCGACCGCGCCATCGAGCAGCGTTTCCGTGAACCCTTGCACGCTAAAGATGGGCGTCTTCAGCTCGTGCGACACGTTACCGATGAACTCGCGCCGGTAGTTTTCCGTCCGCTTCAGTTCACGGATCTCGTTCTCGAGCGTCTGCCCCGTACGATAGACCTGCCAGATGAGCGTGTTGAGCTCGTCGCCACGAGGCACCGAAGCCGCCTCCAGGTTCTCGAACTGGTGATGGCGGATCTGGTAGAGCGTGGACATCGCCAACTTAATGCGGGGCACGAGCCACGCGTGCGCCGCGCCATACGCCACGCCACCGAGAGCAAGCCCGAGCAGGCCACTCTCCCACCACGCCAAAGAGGTGACGAGAGTGAACAGTCCCCACGACGCGCCGGCCATGATACAGGCCAGCTTCAGGGCGATCCGGTTCAGCGGCGACTGCTGCCACCGCTCTTTCAGTGACGGGTGACTCATGATGGGTGCGGAGAGGCTGGGTGCGTTGCGCCGCACGCGATAGCGGCCCTCAGAGGCGTTCAACTGCGACGCCCCGGTCGCGCGTTCCGCCCTCCCGCCGTTCAGAAGAGGCTACTCGCGAAACTTGTACCCCACGCCTTTCACCGTCTCAATGTACTCGCTGCCAATCTTCTGGCGGATCTTGCGCACATGCACATCCACCGTGCGGTCAACGACGTACACGTCTGGGCCCCACACCTCGTCGAGCAGTTCCTGCCGGGAGAAGACCTTGCCTGGATGCGAGGCGAGGAAGTAGAGGAGTTCGAACTCTTTGCGCGGAAAGCGCATCTCCTTTTCGTCGCCTTCCTCTGTTTCCTGATAGACCAGATAGCGGTCGCGGTCGATCTTGAGGTCGTGGACGGCCAGCAGGTCGGGCGGCGTCTCGTTGCGACGGGCCGTGCGCAAGAGCGCCTTCGTCTGGCTGATAAGCACGGGGACGGAGACGGGCTTGCCGAGGTAGATATCGGCCCCCACATCAAGGCCCTCGACCTGGTCCTCTTCCTCGGTGCGTGCCGTGAGCATGAGGATGGGCACGGTGCGATAATGTGCATCCTGCCGAAGCCGGCGGCACACCTCCATCCCGTCCATATTGGGCATCATCACGTCGAGAATGATGAGGTCCGGGTCGATGTCGCGCCCCTTTTCCAACGCTTCCCCCCCATCGCGGGCCACCGCCGTATTAAAACCTTCACGCCCCAAATTGTACTCCAGAAGATCGAGGATATCGTCCTCGTCGTCCACAACGAGGACCGTGGCGGCTTCTTGCTGCGGTTCGTCAGTCATGGGCTCGGACGGGTCGGGCATAGCAACGGGCTGATTGGACATGAGCAACAGGTGCGTGTCGAGGAGGTCAGGCAGTGACACGCACAACTTAATGGGACCAGCCCACCACGCTGTTACGCCAAGATTAAGCCTGTGTGTCCGCGATGCGCCGCCGGCGCCCTCCACCGCGCCAGCAGTGCCATGTGCGCAAAATTCACGCGGCTACCATCCGTCAGTCGGTACCTAGGAATCGGTACCTAGGCCGGCCGTAAGCGTGTCGAGCGGCGGGGTGTGCGTCTCCTGAAACACCTCAAAGCGCACCCCGTCGGCCACGGTGCTAAGGGGGGTATGGTCCTCGATGACGTCCTGGTACGTCACGTAGCAATTGAGCGCTTCCTCGGCGCGGGCTCGGTCGGCATCCACGAACCGCTCCATGACATCGATGGCGGCCTCGGGAGAGCCCTGTAAATGGTTCGGGCGGCCTGCACCGTCGGCGGCCTCGAGCAGCGTAAAGAAGGCGAGGCGCTGCAGGGAGGGCGCGCCATCGGCGCGGAGCCCGCAGAATACGCGTTTGACGAGATGGTGGCTGACAAGGTGATCGGGGTGCCCACTGATGCCGTGCACCGGATACGTCACCACCACCTGTGGCGCGACGGCCTCGATGCTGTCGATGACCGCCTGTTCCAACGACAGCGGATCGAGATCAGCCAGCTGGCCATCCGGAAAGTCGAGCACGGTGAGGCTGGAGAGATCGAGCGCATCGGCCACGCCCTGCAGCTCGTCGTACCGCACGTCGCCCATCTTCTCTTTCGAGTATCCGAACTTGTGGCGCTGCTGCGTCGCCTCGCCCCGCGTGAGCGTAAGTAGGTGGACGGCGTGCCCATCGCGCCGCTGCTTGGCCATCGCCGGTGCCGGGCCGAACGACTCGTCGTCAGGGTGGGGAAAGACGTACAGAATGGAAGCCATGAGGGCGCGGGCGTTGGGCCGGGTAAGGTATACCTTTCCGCTCAACGCACAGGCTC
>CAYFQN010000156.1:1221-7508 GCA_964345285.1 uncultured Rhodothermales bacterium | reverse complement strand
ACCATGAGCACGCCTTGTTCAGACTACGAACCGCTGATGGCCGACGCCCTCTTTGGCGAGCTCTCGCCTGAGGATCGGCAGCGCCTCGCCCGGCACGCGGCTACGTGTGATGTCTGCGCGGAGGAGCTTCGCAGCCTGCAGGCGACGCTGCGGTTCACCGCTGAGCGCGAACGGCCCGAGCCGCCGCCCAGCTTCTGGCGCGGCTACTGGCCGCGCCTCGCCCGCCGGATGGAGCGCGACGTCGCCCGCAACCCATCACCGCTTACCCGCCTCGCCGTGTGGTGGCAGTCGATCACCGACGTGCCGCCCGCCATGCAGTGGGCGCTCCAGGGCGCCTTCGCCATCGTGCTCGTCCTCGGCGGCTTTTGGCTGGGCCGCCAGCCGGCCACGCCCGGCGGACCCAACGACCTGCTGCTCGGTGCCGATGAACCGGCCTCTACGCTCCCGGGCCTGATGCCGGCGGCGCAATCCGCGCCGGCGCAGCGGACCTCGACGCCGCAACTGACGAACATCGAAGACATCACGTACGACGTGAGCGCGGGGACCGTAGCAATCCGCTACCACGCGATGAGCGACGTCATCGTCCGCGGCGCGCCGGACGACCCGGCCATCCAACAGCTGCTGCAGACGGCCATGCTCAACGACCAGAACCCGGCGGCGCGGCTCAACGCGCTGCAGGCCGTTGAGGACACGCGGCCGAGCGCGAACGACGACCTCGTGCAGGCGCTCACGTATCTGGCGCAGGCCGAGCAAGACCCCAACATGCGGCTCCGCGCCGTGCGGTCGCTCCGCGCGCTTCACCAAGAAAAGGGCTCCACGCTGCAGGCCGGCACGCGCGACGTACTCATCAACATCCTGCTGAACGACGCTAACAGCGCGCTCCGCATCGAGGCGCTTCAGGCGCTGATGGACACGGCGCCGGCCGATGCGTCGCCCGACTACTTGTACGAAGTGCAGAACGACTCCAACAGCTTCGTGCGCTACCAGGCGCAGCGAGCGCTACAGCGCACCAGTACCTCTTCCCCATCCGATCTGTTGAACCGATGAAAACGTTTATGCCATCTCGCCTTATCGCGCTGCTCGCCGCTACGATTATCGCCTGGACTGGCCTGCTGCCGCATGCGCAGGCGCAGGACCTGACCGAGACGGCCGACGGCTTCCGCGCCACGACCACCCGCACGTTCGACGTGCAGCCGAACGGCACGCTCACCATCGACCGCGTCGTCGGTAGCATCGATGTCTCCGTGTGGGACCAGAACCGCGTGGAGGTGACCGAGCTGATCGAGATGGAAGACCTCTCGCGTCGGGAAGCACGGGAGTATGCCACCGAGTACCAGAGCACGGTGGAGCGGAACGGCAACAGCGTCTCCGTGCGCGGCCCAGAGCGCGGCGGATGGCGGTCGTGGCGCAATGACGCGCAGCACGCCTTCGAGGTGCGCGTCCCGCAAGCTTACAACACCGACGTGTCGACGGCTGGCGGCTCGATCAAGGTGGAAGGCACCGAGGGCCGTGTGCTGGCGCGCACGTCAGGCGGCTCCATCAACATCGAGGCGATCACGGGCGCCGTGCGCGTGAACACGTCCGGCGGCTCGCTGAATCTGATGCGCATCACCGGTACGGTGGAGGGAAACACCTCCGGCGGCTCCATCAACGTCGAGGAGGTCACCGGGCGGCTCGACGTGCGAACGAGTGGCGGCAGCCTCCATATCGTCGGCGTGCAGAGCGATGTTAGCGCGCAGACCTCGGGCGGCAGCGTCTACATCGAAGACGTGCAGGGCGCGGTTCGAGCGCGCACCTCCGGCGGCAGCATGGACGTCAGCCGCGTCACGCAGGACGCGTCCATCCAGACGAGCGGTGGCGACATCGAGGTGGCGGACATCGGCGGGCGCACCGATGCCCGCACGAGCGGCGGCGACATCGAAGGGCGCACCCTGCGCGGCCCGGTCGATGTGACGACGTCCGCGGGCGACATCGAACTGGCCGACGTGCAGGCCGGGGTGCAGGCGCGCACGTCCGTCGGCGACATCGAGGTCGAGCTCACGGTGGGCGCCTTCAATATCGACTACAGCACGCGCCTCACCACGAGCCACGGCGATATCGAGATCGTGTTGCCGCCCGATCTGCCCGCGTCCATCGATGCCATGGTGGAGCCGCTCCATCAGTGGGACCGCGACGACATCCTGAGCGATTTCCCGCTCAGCCGCACCACGCCCGACGACGAGCGCTCGCGGGTCCTGCGCAGCCGCGGCGACATCAGGGGCGGCGGCCCGTCCATCGAACTGCGCACCAACGGTGGCAGCATCCGCATCGAGCGCGGCAGCCAGTAATGCCGTATCGACCTGCCACACCTCCTACGGCGCCCGCGCCGCATGCCGGTGGCGGGCGCTGTGGCGTTCGGGCGATTCGCGCCTCGCGGGTGGAACGGACGGGCCGATCGCGTCGTGCCTATCAGGCAACCTCTCTTTGCTCACCAAGCGCACCTGATCCCATGCAAGTCCGCGACGCACAGAACGTTCTCGGCGACCCCCTCCAAGCCTGCTCCACCGACCCGATGACAGGGTTCTACCGCGACGGCTGCTGCCACACCGGTCCGGAAGACCGGGGCGTGCACGTCGTCTGTGCTGAGATGACGGAGGAGTTTCTGGCCTTCACGAAGGCGCAGGGGAACGACCTGAGCACACCGCGCCCGTCGCTCAACTTCCCCGGCCTCGCACCGGGTGACCGCTGGTGCCTGTGCGCCGCGCGCTGGAAGGAAGCATGGGAAGCAGACGTCGCCCCACCCGTCGTGCTCGCCGCCACGCACGAGAAGGCGCTGCAAATCGTCGACATGGACGCGCTGAAGGCGCATGCCGTCGACGAACCGGCGTCTTAAATCGCACGCCTACCCCTCTCATTTCAATCGCAACAGCTCCTACATGGAAACGACAACGCTACATCCCGCTCTGCCACCGGCCTCTCGCATTGGGTTGGGCACATGGGCTATCGGCGGATCGGAATGGGGTGGTACTGACGAACGCCCGTCGATTGACACCATCCTGACGGCGTTGGATCGGGGTATCACGCTCATCGACACGGCGCCCGTGTACGGAAGGGGGCTTTCAGAAGTAATCTTGGGTAAGGCGCTCAAGGAGTATGGCCAGCGCGAGAATGTCCTCCTAGCCACGAAGGGCGGGCTCGACTGGACGTACGCCCCTGGCGACGTTGTGGCGAATGCGATGCCAGAGCGCATCCGCACCGAGGTGGCCGATTCGCTGGAACGGCTCCAGACGGACTACATCGATCTATATCAGATTCATTGGCCCGATCCGCTCGTTCCCCCAGAAGAGACGGCCGCCGTACTCCGCGAGCTGTACGACGACGGCATCATCCGCGCGATCGGCGTGAGCAACTTCTCGCCGGCCCAGATGGAGGTCTTCCAGGAAGCGGCCCCGCTGCACACGAATCAGCCACCATATAACCTGTTCGAGCGTGCCATCGAAGAGGAGGTGGTGCTCTATTGCAAGCAGCACGACGTTAAGCTCGTCACCTACAGTGCGCTGTGCCGCGGCCTGCTCACCGGCAAGATGACCCCCGACCATACGTTTGCCGAGGACGACCTTCGCAACGCGACCGATCCCAAATTCCAGCCGCCGCGCTTCGAACAGTACATCGATGCGGTAAACCGGATCGACAAGTTCGCGCGGGCCAACTATGGCAAGCGCGTCATCCACCTCGCTGTGCGGTGGATTCTCGATCAGGGCGTGGACGTGGCGCTGTGGGGGGCTCGCACGCCCGAGCAGCTGGATCCCGTCGAGGCCATCGACGGCTGGACGCTCGACGCCGATGCCCGAGCAGAAATCGATCGAATGCTCGATGATGCCATCGATGACCCGGTGCCGCCCGAGTTCATGCGCCCTTCGACCCGCGAGGCCGTAACATGAGAGCCCTTCGTGCTGACATCCATGCCGATGCACCGCCGGAAACAGTCTGGCGGATTCTCGCCGACTTCAGTCGGTATCCGGAGTGGACCCCGTTCATCCCCGCGGCGGAGGGCGCTGCCCGCGAGGGCGAGACGATTACGGTGCGTATCGACCCGCCGGGTGGGCAAGGGATGACGTTCCCCCCACGATCTGGCGTGTCGACCCCAATCGAGAACTACGGTGGCTGGGCCGGCTCCTCCTGCCGAAGGTCTTCGATGGCGAACACATCCTCGAGCTGCATTCTAGAAACGGTGGAACTCGCTTCGTGCAGCGCGAGACCTTCAGTGGACTGCTCGTCCCGCTGCTGTGGGGTTCGATGAAAGCTCCGACGCGCCGTGGCTTCGAGGCGATGAACGAGGCGCTGAAAGCGCGCACTGAGGCGGCCCATGCGGCACGCTAAGCCCAAACGGTGCGCAGCTCATCCCAGCACGTCGTGTAGCGGGGAGACTGCTGGGCGCGGCGCATCGTCCAATCCGTAGTGGCCGGCTCGCTGACCATCGCTGCGGCCCAGCTGGCTGTGCCCTTGCCCATCGTGCGGTTAATCCGGTCGACTGTGTCCATCAGCGCGGCCTGCTCGGCTGTCGCCCCGTCGCCGAACAGGTGCGCCTGGCGTGGCACTTCGGGGCGCAGGCCCGTGAGCATCACGCCGGCCTTGCGGTACGCCGGTCCGTCGCGCCAGATGCGGCCGAGGCACTGCCGGGCCGATTGCAGCAGCGTCGGCGTGTGATGAGTAGGCGGTGCAAGCGGCGTGGACGCGGCGTTCCGATACGTCAGGTTCTTGGCTGACGGCCCGGCCTGGATGAAGACCTGCAGGTGGCCCGCCACGCGCTCGGCGGCCCGCAGCTTCTCCGCGGCGCGGCTGGCGTGCGTCGCCACGGCTTCGCGCACAGCTTTCGCATTGTAGATGGCCTGCCCGAACGAGCGGCTGCGGATCACGCTCTTGCGCGGGGGCGGTGCCGTTTCCAAGGTGAGGCAGCGCCGACCGCGCAGCTCCTGCACCATCCGGGCGCCGCGCACCGTCATCTGCCGACGCGCCCAGCGCACGGGCACGTCGCGCAGCGCCTGTGCCGTGTGGATGCCGTGCGTAGTGAGCGTCTGCTCGTAGCTCGATCCAACGCCCCAGACGTCGCCCACGGCCACGGTGCTCAGGGTTTGGTCGTGCCGCGGGTGGTCTGTGAGGCAGCACACGGCGGTCCCCTGCTGCTTGGCGATTCGGCTCGCCGCCTTCGCCAGCGTTTTCGTGCGCCCGATCCCGACGCGCACGGGGATGCCCGTGGTGCGGTGTACGCGGTGGCGCGTGTCCTCGGCCCAGTCGACCAGCGCACCGCGATCTAGTGCCGGCACTTCCAGAAAGGCTTCGTCGATCGAGTATTCCTCGAGCGCCTGTGCCTCCTGGCGCAGCACGGCCATTACGCGCCACGACAGGTCGGCGTACAGCGCATAGTTGCTGGAGAAGACCGTGACGCCCGCCGCAGCGAGTTGCTTCTTAACCCGGAAGTACGGCGCCCCCATCGGCACGCCCATCCGCTTAACGGCCTCGGAGCGGGCGATCACGCAGCCGTCGTTGTTCGACAGCACGGCGACGGGGCGGTCCCACAGGTCCGGCCGGAAGAGGCGCTCGCACGCGCAGTAAAAGTTCTGGCAGTCGACGAGGGCAATGACGGTGTCCATGGGCGCGTTCGCTCGTTACTCCACCTCGTGCACGACGTGCTGCACCACGCCCCAGATTACGAGTTCTGTCGTCACGCGCTGCGGCGGGTAGGCGTCGTTGTCGGCCACGAGCCACAGCGCCTCCTCGCCACGGCGGACGCGCTTTACCGTCATTTCGCCGTCGAGCGCGGCCACCACGACATCACCATCGCGGACTTCCACGTCGCGCTCGATGACGAGCAGGTCGCCCGAGTGGATGCCGGCGCCCACCATTGAATCGCCCTCGACGCGCACAAAAAATGTGGCCTCTGGCCGGCGGATGACGAGGTCATTGAGGTCAAGGGTGCCGTCAACGTAATCGTCAGCGGGCGAAGGAAACCCCGCGGGGATGCGCGTCAGGACAAGGGGGCGGGCACATGGCATGCGGCGCCGGGCGGCGAACACGGCCACCACACGCGGCGGCGCATCGACGACGACCGAGCACGACGAGGGAGAAACCATCAGCAGGACGACGTTCGGTGAGAGCAAGGCGGGCTCTCTAGTATCGGAATATGTGCGGAGCATGTAAAGCGCCGTCACAAAAAAGCCGAAAGTCGACAGGTCGTGGATCCGGTTCGGAGCCGAGGAGACATGTCCCAACCCGCGGTTCTACAGCGTGGCGCGGTTCTACAGCGTGGC
>CAYFQN010000156.1:0-1121 GCA_964345285.1 uncultured Rhodothermales bacterium | reverse complement strand
CGCGGTTCTACAGCGTGGCGCGGTTCTACAGCGTGGCACTCACGGTCACGTACAGATTGCGGGCGGTGGCTGGTATGATACCCGGTCCCGGGTAGCCCGTCGCGCGGCGGGTAAAGTAGCGCTCGTCTGTCAGGTTGTTGATGCCAGCGCCCACGCGATAGCGGCCGGTTGCGTACTCCACCGAGAGGTCCATTACGCGATACGCCGGGATGATCCCCTCGATGGCGGTCGGCGTGCGGCGCGCGTTCGAGGCGTCGGAGAACTGGTCGCTCACGTACGTGAACTGGTACGGCGCCTCCAGCCCGCCGAAGCCCAGCGCCAGCCCCGTTTTGGCATTGACCGCAGGCACGAGCTCCACGTCGTTGCCTTCGATGCCGGGCTCGTCCGACGCGGTGTACTCCGCCGAGATGAGCGCCAGGTTGGAGAAGACGGACAGCCGGGTGCTACTGTCCCGGTCCACCAGCGCCTTGTAGAGGTCGAGCTCCGCGAACGACTCGATGCCCACGATGCGCGCGTCGGCGATATTCGTGCGGAAGCGGAAGGTACGATCCACCAGGTTGTTGAAGCGCGGATTTGGCTCGGTGCGCAGGACGGTGCCGATGCGGTCCTGGTAGGCGAGGTAGAAGAGCGTGGCGTCGTAGCTGAGGAGGCGGCCGAGCGTTCCGCGCGCGCCGAGGTCCAGGTTGTAGCCGCGCTCGTCTTGCAGGTTAGGATCGACCTCCAGGCTGCCGAGGTCTACGCGGATGTCGTTGAACGTGATGGCGCGGTAGTTCTGCGATGCGTTCGCGTACACCTCCAGCGCCTCCGGGTGCTCGTAGCTCACGCCCAGCCCGAAGAAGACGAACGAGCGGGCCCGGTCGCGCTCCTCGGCGATGCGCTCGTCCACCAGCACGTTGCCCGCGAGGTCTTCGACGAGGTTGCGGTAGTAGCCGTCGGCCTGCGTGCGGATGTACTCGAACCGCACGCCCGGCGTCAAGCTGAAGCGCGGCGTGAGGTTGAAGATGTTCTCCGCGAAGACGGAGACGTTGCGGCTTGGCAGGTCGAAGTCCGAGCCCTCCAGGTTGCCCGGATTGCGGTAACTGAATGTGGCGTTGTCCCCAGCGGGCCCGAGCCCCTGCCGC
>CAYFQN010000155.1:0-7598 GCA_964345285.1 uncultured Rhodothermales bacterium | reverse complement strand
CGCATTCACCGTGTCGCGCAGCCCATCCAGCAGATTCCGGACCAGCAGCATGGAGGTCTCAGCAATCTGGAAGATACTGGAGAACGTGGCCGTCAGTACGCGGTCGACCAGCGTCGACAGAATGCGCAAGAGATTGGCACCGAGTTCGGCCGAGGCGCTCAACGTATCGAACACCGTGATGAGCACGATGCCCCGTAGCAGTAACACGTTGCGCAGCGCAAACTGGAGCATCTCCACGATGGCGAGCTTGACATCATTGAGCCGAACGAGGAAGGAAGCAAACGCGCCGGTGAGCAGCGGCACCAGCAAGATGAGGCCGTTCACGATGCGGTTCATAGACTCCAGGACCCGCACCACGGGCTGAAGAGCGCGATGAAACGAGTCAATGGCGACTCGTTGCTCGGCGGTCGCCCCGCCTACTCCCGGTCCTTCGGCGGCGGCCCGAAACATCGCCGTGAGGCCCTGCAAAAGGGGAACGAGTGGCACGATCATCGCCCCGAACCCTCCAGCATCCGTTTCGGCCGTGGTGCCTGCTCTCGCTTCGCCTCTCCCCGCGGTCAGCGCCTCGCCCGCCGCTGCAGCCGAGCCCAACCCCAACCGGTCGATGATGCGGTCTGTGGCTTCCACCATCGCGCGGAGATCGTCAATCACTGCAGGAAACGTAATCAGGGACGAGACCGTGCCTCCAACCGCTCCGCCTAGCAAATTCCCTAAGAACCGGCCTGCTCCACCAAAGATTTCGCCCAAGATGCCCCCGCTGGTCCGCCCCGGCGAAAGATCGTTGATATTCACCACGTACACGCGCAGTGCTCCGTTGAGGAGCGGCGGCTGCCCAAACGCTCCCTCGCGGGAGACCGCCTGCAAGAAACCCAGTCCCGCATACGCCGCCGTATGGCTCTCGATATCCTCAAGCGCCCGGCGCGCATCGCGCACCTGCGTGAGGAGCAAGCCCATTTGGTTAAATAACTCTTCTTCCATGGCTCAGGGGAGTCCAATAGGGCATTGCGTTCAGCGGGGGACCGGCCATCGATGAACGCGGGGGCCCGGCATTACGGGTCAGTCCGGTAGGGCATCCAACCCCGTGGCGTAAGCCTGTTCAACCTGCGTCTTAAAATGCCCAGCGAGGAGTGCGGCTAGGGCATCGTCTAAGGCATGTCCTGGAACGCGCAGAGTGAGCCGCGGCATCTCCACGCGTCTGAGCCGAACCCGCCGGTCGAGAATGTGTGGCGAGGTGGGTGTGTGCGACGGCAGATTGCTGGCACGGGCAAAGCGGCCCGCCGGGGCGTTGGCACCCGTCCAGTACTCCTGCATGCCGCCGATGTACAGCGGCAGGGCCTCCTGGATCAGTGTAAAGCCTCCCTCTGCCACTTGTCGTTCGAACCACTGCGCGAGGGCATCGGCCTGGCGGCGGCTGCGCGATCGTTCCGCGAGTTGCTGGACCTGATCGCCGTACAGCGCTTCGCTGGCCGCCGCAGCCGACTGCGCTACGGTCTCATACTGGGCGACAGATCCCATACGCGCGGCTTGACCGGCAAATCGGTCGAAGCGGTAGCTCATGGCTGCCATCATCTCGGCGCCGGCGTCCACGACCTGCCCGGCACTGTCCTGCAGGCGAGCCATGGCCTGGCCTACCGAGGCCAGCGACTCAACCGATCGGCCAAAGAAGGCGGCAAACAGATCTGGCATGTCGGTGCCGCGCAGTTCGATGGGCGCACCCAGGACGGGCGCTGGCGTGTCACTGAGCAGGATGTTGACCGTCGAGCGAAGACCACGCGCTCGAACGCGGAGGTTGAGACCGAACTGCTCATCCAACCAACGTCTAGCCCGAGTGCTGAGCAGGTTCTGGATTCCTTGAATGAATGCATCCAACGACGTCTGCACAGCGCTGCGCCCTGCACTAAACGCTGACTCCACGACGTCGCGGATCGTGAGGGGTACCGGCTCGGGGAGCATCTCTCGAATCCAACCCGGCCAATCGTAGTAGCCGATGGCATCAAGCAGTGCGCCCATCAAGTCGTAGTCGAGAACTGCTTCTAGGGCATCCAGGATCGCACGAATGAATTGTTCAATGCGCTGAATAAATTTCGAGAGGTCCTTGAGGAAGGGTTCGAACGTGGTCAAGAACGTCTCCAGTAGCAGCTCGGCAAAGCGCGTTCCCGCATCGACATACGCGATGGCCAGCCTCTCGACAACGCGCAACACATCATACGCCTGCTCCCCCATCCGCGGCAGACGAACGAGGACAAGCTCGATCACCTGAGCTCGCATCCCGATCACTGAGGCCTCAATGCCCTGAAAGGTACGGAGCAGCATATCCTGCACCCGCAACCGCGCCGCTGCCATGATGGGGCCCATCAGGTGGGGCAGCAGCGGCAGAATGAGCAGTGTACCCGCTAGCCCTCGCACCACCATGTCGAGCAAGGCCGGCAGCCCCACCGAGGCCGCTTCCTGCGCGTCAGTCTCGCTTTCTGAGCCCGCCGCCGAGGTGTCCGACAGGCCCAGGCGCTCGACCAGTTGCTGGACCTGCTCGTGCACGCCCCCGAACACCCCCGTAATCCGCTCCGGGTTGAGCGCGGCGACGGTGGACTGGAGGGTTGTCGCGTTAGACATGATCTGCAGCCATTGACCCATACCGCCAGCCTGTGCGTGGCCCGATCCTGAGCGGATACCCGCCGGCGTGGTTCCACCGAGAAGCGCCCATGCTGCCATCCCTGCCGCGCCAAAAATGTCGGACGCTCGTCCCGGTTGGTTTAGTGCAAACATTTCAGGCCCCGGCGGCGTGTGTCGGCTGATCGCCTCTTCCACGGCGCGGACCATGCGAAGTAGCGACTCCGTCAATGCACTCAACAGCCGGGCCTCGCGGTACTCGGTCGAGACCATCGTTGGGATCTCGCGAAACGGTCCGAAGAATGTATCCCCCATGCGCTGTAGCGTCGAGCGCGGATCCGGCACCGCGAGGGTTCCCCGCTGGGAGGCATCGATGGCGACGGTGAGCGCCCCTCGAACGAACCGCAGTTCCGGATACCCGCGCGTCTGCCGCTCGAACGGACGCACCGCAGCCAGCCGTTGACCAAGCCACGCGCCGATTTGGGCGAAGGCCCCTGTTATCATCTTCAGCTCCCGCTGCATCTGCACGTTGACGGACACGACCAGCGCACCGAGATCAAGGCTGATGGGCATTGCTTCAAGCCTGATTCAAGAAGATCACTAAATCGGGGACGACCGTGCACCGACTATTCTGCAGCAAGGTAAGGCTGCTCCTGCAGTTGACGCTGGAGCTCCTCGGTCCACGTCCGGACGACGGTGTCGTCACCGCCCGGTGCCTCCACACGCAACCGACGGACGACGGGCTGAAGCCGACGGCTCCCAAGGAGTGCGCGTACCGGCGCTTCAAAGTCACGCTTGGCGCTACGTATGCCGTATACGTTCTCATCAATCGCCCGGAAGAGGTCGTTCAGCTCCACCACGTACACGGCGATCCGCGTCGGTAGCACGTGGCTTACGATCTGCTGAAGACGCAACCGATAGGGCATCTCCTGCGCCCGGAGGGCCGCCATCATGTCTTTCATACGACGGCCCCCCGTGAGGCGCTGCCGTTCGGCGGCAAAGACGCTCGGCACACGCGTCAGAGCATCGATCTCCTCGCGAGTCGGCGCAAGCGCAGCGAAGGGATTGGGAAAGCGACCGGGCGCGACCGCACGCCCAATCTGCCGAAGTACCCCCCCCACGCGCACCGTCTGACCGCTGAGCGAAGGCAGCACGGCAAGACCCGCCTGCCACCGGAGGACCGACGTATCGGGCTGATCAGGCACGCTCGGCGGCGTGCCAATCACAGCTTCACTGGCACGATTGATGACCTCTTGGACAAACGGATTGGACAGCATGCCGCCTGACGACCCGCTCGACGTTCCACGGGAGGGCTGACGCAAGACATCAACGGCCAGCCCGATCACATCGATGGCTTCCTCAGCGAGCCGGATGACCGGCAGCCCGCGTACATAGGCCATCCCTTCTGATTGTATGGCCGCCCACCAGCCCTGTAGGGCCGTCCGTGCGTCGCGCCACCCGTCCTGCAACCGGCCGACATAATCCGCAAACATAATCGATAGCGCCATGCCCACGATCTGGACAAACTCGGTCAGCACGTGCTGCGCACGGCGGATCGCACCCAGGGGGCCGTCATCGGCATCCACGAGCCATAGGATTCGGTCGAGAACGTCTTCGAGGATGAAAGCGATCGTCTCGGCCACAAGGACGACGAGTTCAAATAGCCGCGGAATCTGCTGGATAAGCGGTTGCAGGAGCGCACCGACCCGGACGACGAGGTACGCAGCAGCTCCGACCAGCTGGACCAACAGCTGCCCCACGTGATCGAACAACACCAACATACGCCACAATAACGGGTTGCGCACTGCCGAACGCGGCCCCAGTATCTGATCCACGAACGCCACGACCGCATCGATCAGTTCAGCCGTAGCGCCCAAGAACGTAACCAGCTGCTGCGCCGTGCGGGGATGCTGCATCGCCATCGCAGGCACGCCGAGTGCCAACAGCGGCCCCGCGGCGAGGATTGCGCCGCTAATGAGGCCGCCTCCAATGAGCCCAAAGACGGTGCCTGCCAGTGGAATCTGCCCCAGGATAAACGCCATGACTCCGCTGTGCGCCTGCAGTAAGCGCCCTACGGTGACTGCGAGGACAACGGCCACGGCTGGAACGCTGGCAAGCCCGCCCACAGCCCCTACCAGGCCCATGAGCGGCTCCGTAAGGTTCATTTGGGGCGTTGCCGTCCGTCGCCCCTGAAGCCGATCCAGCATCTGGTACCGGGCGCGAAGCGCGTCGAGGTTGGCGATGGCCACCCGCAGGTGGGCCCCAGTTGTAGGGATGTCGCGCCCGTACCAGTGGACCAGAAACGCCGTGCGCATCCGGCGAATAATGAGCATCTCTAGGAACGACAGCTCCCGCCATCCAGAAAGCGTGCCAGCGCCTTTCAGAAACGTCTGGTTGGTCTGTCGGAGCAGGATGACCAGGGGCACGATAAGCAGACCTTATTGGGGGAAAGGACTGACCGGAATCGCTACATCAAGACGTCGTTCTCTCCGGGTAGGAGCCCGGTCAGTTCCGATGGGCTTCTTCGATCTGAGCGTTTTCGCGTTCGATCTGCTCGATGAGGAGCTCGACGTACGCGCGCCGCTCGGGCGTATCCAAGTTCATGATCTCTGACCATGACCAGTGAAGGTGATACGCCAGAAAGAAGACCTCTTTGCGTAGACCCTTCTCGTCTACGCCAGCGACAAAAAACGGGACAGATCGAGCGTCGTCGTAAACTCATGTCCGCACGTCGGGCAATCGACGTGGCGAACGAGGTCGACGCCCGGTGCCCCATCGTTCAGGGCGCGGTCGATCAGACGTCGGTCCGTCATTGTGAGCTCCTGCATGATGCGCGTGCCAAGCGCGTTGAGGCGGTGCACCGGCACATCGCCCAGCGACTTCATGCAGCGCGCTAGTAAGGCGTTTTTTCCCAGCGAGGCATTCTTCCGAAGCTGTGGCGCGACGGCCTCTTCGTCGGCCCCGGTGGGCAAGCGCAGCGTCAGCGACGTGTGGATTTGCCCTTCCTTGTCGTAGTACCCGTCCTCCAGTTCGACGAAGACATCCTCCGCCGACGAGCCATTGCTCAGACGACGCACGGGCAGCTCATCGAGATCCTCGAAGATGGTGATCGTGTCGCTACACGCCGGACACGTGTAGGTTGTCTCCAACTCGGGGCCGAACGTAATCACCCGAAGCTTCAATAGCAGGTAGTTTCGGTCGGCCGAGTACATGTTCGACACGGTCGCTTGCCCGTTTGAGGGCTCCTCGCCCACGCGGACGAGGCAACTGTGAATCAGCTTAGTCACCAGCTTGCCACCGTTGCGCTGATACCGCCGGTCGGCCAAGATGGCCTCTTCCTTGCCGGTCATTTTGCGGAGCGTAACAGAACGGTCGCCGGATCCCTCCTCATCGGTCAGGCCAATGGGAAGGTCAAACGTGAACTCGCGGGTACGGGCGGGAGCTTCCATAGCGGATCTAGTAGGAGTGATGAGTCAATAGCGAAGCACAGGGTATTCAGTTCGGAGCCGGGGCGGGCCTTCCCCTTAGGTCGGCAGCCGCTCCATGTATTCGATCTCCAACACGATGGTCTGCTTGAAAAGGTTATTGCTACCGGCTTCGAGGTCGTTGAATTTCGACGATTTGATCCAGGCGCCGTAGAAGGCGAAGCTAAGCACCGTCTCGCCGTTGTGGCGTTTCTCGATGATGCCGTTCTTTCGCACTGAGGACCCGCCCTGCGTCTGACCGGCCGGGTCGAAGGCCTCCTTGAACCAGGCTTGGAAGCGCTCGTCCCCGGGGCTGCCGTCGACGTTGCGCTCGATCGTAACCGGGTCAAACTTGACCTTGGTCGACGAAATCTTGTGAATGCGCGTGTTACCACCGTCCGGCTGTTCGATCGTATCGTATTCTCCATCACTCAATCCAGAAACTTTCGTGATGCTGGGGCTCTCAACCCCGTCGATGGTGACGACGAACTCGTCGGTGCGGTATGACTCCCAAAAATCACCTACTTGTGGCATGGCGGGTCAGGTGTGGTTGTGAAAGGTCGTTGTGGCAATGCGGGGTGCTGCAACACTGGCTGGCCACCTCAGCGCATTAGCTTTCGGAGACCGAGCCGCCACTGGGCTGCTGGCCCACGATGATGATGATGGTTTCAGCCGGCTTGGACGGGTAGAAGTAGATTTCTACCCTAAAATTCCCCTGATCCACTTCCTCCGGCGGGTTGTTCGAGGCATCACATACCACGGTGAAGACCTCATCCGGGGTGCCCGTACCGAACGCACCCTGGCGATACAGCCCAAGCAAGAAGGGCGTCACCGAACCGTACTTGACCTGATTCCAGAGCCGATCGCGGTTGGGCTCCTGCCGGACCCACGACAGCCCGCTTTCGAGACTGCTTTTCACGTAGTTGAAGAGCAGGCGCACGTTCACGTATAGCCAGCGGGTGTCGGTACTGAGTGTGCGTGAGGCGTCCACCACGATGCCGGCTCCCGGAACCGCTCGAATGCCGTTGACGCTGGCATTGCGGACGAGGTTATCGTGCTCTACATCGCTGAGCCGATAGGCTACATCGAGCACTCCGCGGAGGTTGGCTTCATCGCCCGCCGGGGCTTTGTGAATGCCCCGCGACGTTTCGATACGGGCATAAACACCCAAGATGTGGCCAGTCGGTGGGATGAAGCGCGATGGATTGGGTCCGTTGCCGATGGGATCTATGACTTGCACGTACGGCCCGTAGAGCGCGCCATAGACTTTTTTGCCCTGGAACTGGGTGCCGTAATTCACGGCGGCTGTTGCATCCGGGCCGATGTACCCCTCCGGCACGGTCCCGACAAACATGCAATCGCCTCGGGTAGCGCAGTACCCCAACGCCGCCGTCACGACGGATGGTGCATCGCTTTCGCAGCAGACGAGCTGGACGTCATAGGGATCGAAGGCATACAAGCCTGTTCGGGTCGACGAGTCGCCGGTGAAGTTGCTGGGCACGGCGACCCCTGCCGTGCCCGGACTCA
>CAYFQN010000154.1:0-7646 GCA_964345285.1 uncultured Rhodothermales bacterium | reverse complement strand
GGATCCACGCGGAGTCTGGCGTCTCGGATCGCCTCTTCGAGATCATCTTCCGCGCGCACGAACGCTGTCAGTTCGGCGGCCACGACTAGATCCGCCCCGAGGGCGCGCCCGACCTTCGCGGCGTCGGTGGTCGCCAGCACCCCGCGACGCCCTCCGGTTCGGCGGAGCGTGCGCCGCGTTGTGAGGGGGTCGGTGGAGGCGACGAAAAGCGGTGGCTGCGCCCAGTAGTCGTACTGCAAAACAGCGTTCAACTCGTCGCGGAAGAACTCGGGCAGTGAGCCCGTAGCGCCGCGCGTCCGACCAGTGGGTAGGAAGGCGACAAGGCGGGTGCCTTGCTCGACGGCCGCCTGCTGAAGCGCAGCGGCATCGCGGGCCAGGCGATGCTCGGCTCCCACCAAACCAATGGCGTACGCAGCGCGCTCGTGAGCGGCACGGTAGTGCTGGCGGTCCATGTCGTCCGCGGCCCATTGGAGCGAGGTGCGGGCTTGCGCGGTATCCAGCATCACCAGGCGCGCCTCCTGTTGTACGTATTGACGGGCACGCTCATAGGCGTCAATAGCGCCGCGCCAGCTGCCGGCCTCCTCGGCCTGGCGACCGATGGCGATGAGCTGATCGGCCGCGGCGCGCACCGTCTCGTTACGGAAGGCGCTGTAATCGGCAGGTACGGTGAGATCTACCCCAACCGACGCGGCGTCCTCCCGGAGCGCATCGAGCGCATCGAGCGCATCGACGGCCGCCTCGTAAGCGTCGTCGGCTGCGGCGGCCTCGGCCTCATCCAGCAGTCGATCTACGCCGCGCTGCCCCACGGCCTGCAGCTCGTTGCGCGCGCTGGGCCAGTCGGGGTCTTCACGTAGCACTTGCACGTAGGTGCGCGCCGCCTCCGCATAGCGCCCACCGCGCGTCAGTGCCTGCGCCCGCTCGTACCGATCCTTCGTGCTGACGCACCCTGCAACGGTAACGCTCACGAGAACGATGCAAAGCGCCCACAGGGGGCGGCGCGCTGTCAGTCGGAAGGCCAAGAAGCTCATGGGCTAACTAGAATGATCGGGCGCGGGATATGCAGCGGGGTAGCAAGACAAGCATCATGCCTGCCAGCGCTATGGGTGTGATGCGCTACGGTGCAACCTTTTCGCGTATCCCCCTGTCTTGTTCAACAGACAGAGGGCCGACCGATGGCCCGGTCACAAGATTGTTGGATGACCCACGCACAGTCCCATGAAACAGTTTATCCACACCCCGACCCACATCAGGACGAAGCGCATCATGCCCGGCCACGGGCGCGGCACCCGCGGCTCGTCTGCCCCCATTCCTGGGGTAGACCGCTCCGAGCGCCAAGCGCGCCGCGTTGGATGGACAGAGATGCAGGCTCACCGTCGCCACGTGCACGGGATGGGCAATGGCCTGGGGCTGGCAGGTGCGATGCTGGCTCTGGTGCTCACCCTGTTCGCCGCCATGGGCCCAAACGCCAACGTGCTCGATCGCTCCAGTGCAGAGCCAACGATCCAGTTGGTGGACCAAACGCCCACCCCATCGACGGGCGCCGTCCACGCTGGCTAAGTCACACTAGCCCCAGACGACATCAGGCCGTCCATTCACGGTTGCACAACCGTCCCTTCGTGCACCGCGTCTAGCGCATTGAGCATCGTGTCGAGCGCCGTGTCCAGCACGTCGAGTGGGATGTTGAGCGGCGGGGCGATGCGGACGAGCGTGTCCGAGTGAAGCGTCCAGCCGAGCAGCACGCCGTCGCCGAGGCAGCGCTCGACCATCTGCTGCGTCACGTCGCGGCTGACGAGCTCCATCCCGAGCATGGCCCCGCGCCCCCGCACCGCGCGGATGAGCGGATGGTCGAGTCGATCGCGCACGCGATGCCCGACCGTTTCCGCGCGGGCCGGCAGGTTCTCTTCCAGCAACACCTGCAGGGTGGCGAACGCCGCCGCGCACGACACCGGATGCCCGCCGAACGTCGTCACATGGCTGAGCGGTGGATCGCGACGGAGCACGTCCAGGATCTCGGGGCTCGAAATAAACGCGCCCATCGGCATGCCCCCACCCATCGCCTTGGCTACGCTCATGACGTCCGGCACCACGCCGAAGCCCTCGAACGCGAACAGGTCGCCCGTTCGTCCGAAGCCGGTCTGGATCTCGTCGAAGATGAGCAGCGCGCCCGTCTCCGTGCAGCGCCGGCGGAGCGCCTGCATCCAGTCGTCCGAGGGCACGTGGACGCCGCCCTCGCCCTGGATCGGCTCGGTGATGACGGCCGCCGTCTCGTCATCGATCGCCGTCAGCGCATCGATATCGTTGAAGGGGAGAAACGTGACATTGGGCAGCAGCGGACGGAAGGGGTCCTGGTAAACGTTGCGGCCCGTGACGGAGAGCGAGCCGTGCGTGTCGCCGTGGTACGAGTGCTCGAAGGCGACGAGCTTGCTGCGACCGGTGTACTTCTTAGCGAGTTTGAGTGCCCCCTCGTTCGCCTCCGTGCCGCTCATCGTGAAATAGGCGACCTGCAGTTGCGGTGGAAGCTGCCCGGCCAGCAGCGAGGCGAACGCGACCTGCGGGCGCTGGATCATCTCACCGTACACCATCACGTGCAGGTGGCGGTCCACCTGCTGCTTGATGGCCTCCACGACGCGCGGGTGCCGATGGCCCAGCGACGACACAGCAATTCCACTGATCAGGTCAGTCACACGGCGCCCGTCACCCAAGTGCAGAAACGGCCCCTCGGCCCGTTCAACGACAAGACCAAGCGGTTCGTCGCTCGTCCAGGCTACATGGTCGGCAAACTGCTGGTGGAGGTCGGTCATGGCGGCCACGGCATTGGAGATTTAAGCAAGTCACGGAGTCGCATGGAAGGCGCATGCACGAGCGCTAAGCGGGGCTACAGGGTGCGTCTTAGTACTGCTGCAGACACCTTGCCCCCCGCCCCTGATCCTTTCCACTCGCCCCTCCTGCACCTTTGGCGCAAAACGACATGCACCATTGCCAATATGCCACACAATGGGGAGGTTTGTAGCAACATAATTTCTTCACAAAACCAGCGTCTTTTTTGTTTCCGTCGTTCCCCTGTGGTCTGTCCGACGCGTGACCTACTGCTCCTCTCTGCCTCCGTTCCAGCGCTATGACGATCACCGAGACGCTTCTCTTGCTGACCACAGCCCTCGGGCTTGCCTTCGGGGTTGAACGATTTCTAGAGGCGGTCAACGGACTCATCAAGCGGATTGGTTTACAGAGGGGGCCCGCGGCCGAGGCCCGTGCTCATGCCATCGAACACGCGTTCTACGAGCGTCGGCTCGACGCCTTCGACGCGGTCATCGAGCAGACCTCGGCGCAGCTCGCCGAAGCGATGGTTGCCCTGCCCTCCCCAAGCGAGAGCGACGCCTTGCCCGACGAGGCCGCAGACCTCAACGCAGCCCGCAACCACGCCCAAGCCGTTGCCCGGGACCTGGCGGCGCGCTTGGACGCCATCGACCCCGCCACGCTCCCTGCCGCCCTTCCGTCGCGCCGAGACCGGCTGCTCAGCGACATCGCGGCGCTGCGCGAGGGGCGCCCACCGCGCGAACACGAGGCGGCGGAGTCGTACCCGCCCATTACCGTCCTGCTCGACCCGGTGTCTCCACCCGACGCGGAAAAGACGGTGCAAGCGTTCTGGCTCCAACTGATCGGTGCATTTGCAGGCATCGTGGTTTGCTTCGTGGCGGACTTCGGGCTTTTCGAGGCGCTGCAGGTGTTTCAGGAGGTGCCCCCGGCGGTCGACCACGTCCTCACGGGCATGCTGATCGGCGCTGGGTCCCAGCCTATCCACGTGCTCATCAAGTTCATGGACCAGCGCAGGCTTGTGGACTTGCAAGCCGCGCCGGTCCCGACGGCGTCTGACGCCGAGGCGGCGGAGGAACCGACGGCGAGGGCGGCTTTCCCGCCAGAGGAGGAGCCGGTGTCGCGCCTTCGGGTCCCGTATGCCGGCGGCGTCGACCCCGACCTCGTGGCGCGTCGACAACCGAACCGGCAGGCAAACCCCGACCTCGTCGTGTTTCACCACACGGCCATGCACAGCGATACCACGTTCGACGACGTGGTGCGCGTTATTCAGGAGCAGCGCGGTTGGGCCACAGCGTATCACTGCGTCGTGCTCGCAGACGGCAGCATCCACCCATTCTGCCGATGGGACTACGTGGGCAACCACGCCCGGGGGGCCAACTTCCGCTCCATCGGCGTGACGCTTAACGGCAACTTCGAGACCAATCCGTCTACGCCTGGCGCGAATGACCGTGGACAGTTCGGCCTCCGGACGCCGTCCGACGCTCAGCTGGAATCGGCTGCACGCGTCACGGCCCTCTGGTGCTTTCTCTACGACATTCCGGTCGATTTTACCGACCACGGCAATGCCTCGGGCATTGTACCGCACAAGGTGGTGAAGCCGACTGCCTGTCCCGGCTCAAACTTCCCGTACCAGCGCTTCGAGAATCTGGTTACCACCTTTCACGATGAGTGGACCCAAGACGAGGCGGCGCAGGAAGAGATTGCTCTGTTCAAGCAAAAGTCCCGCATTTATCCGCAGGCTGCGTGATGGAACTCACCTCGATTGGTGCCTTGCTGGTGCTGTACCTGCAAATCCTGCTGCTCGCGCTCCTCGTTGAGCGTGTTATGGAGGTGCTGATGAGCATCTGGGAGTACGCAGAGTGGAAGCGGGCGATGCATCGCTACTGGAACCGGCGGGCGCGGCGCCTGCAGCGGCGGTTCGAGACACAAGCACGCCGCAACGTGTTCACCCGCGTGCTGCGCCTGACTCCCATTACGCGCCAGGCCCGCGCCTACACCCGCGCCGATGACGGCCTGCACCGGGGTAACCTTGTCATCATCGATGGGACGCTCGTTCGCCGCGTGGCTGTGTCGGTTGGCGCGCGCACGGTTGCCTCCATCCTGGGCGTTCTGCTGTGCTGGGTAGCCTCCATCAACTTCGTCGAGCTCATCCAGGTGGTGGCGGCGGAGGAGGGCACGGCGCTATCGACACTCCTCGGGGGCATTCCGACCTGGCTGCAGATTGGTATCAGCGGCGTCCTAATCGGCCTGGGGGCCGAGCCGGTACACCGCATCATTCAGAACCTGGAGCGCCGCCGCGAACAGCGCGTCAAGCGTCAGCGCCTCGAACAAGCCCGGCTCGACGACACCGCCGCGTCCTCTTCGCCCGACTAACTCCTGCCCGCCCATGAGCTTTCTGCTGCAATACGTTGAGGGCCTCGTGCTCGTTGTGCTGGGTCTGGCGCTTTTCGTCGGCTTCCTTAGACAGTTCGGGGTGGTCCAGGGGCGCGGCCTCATCGCGCTCGTTGCCGGCATCGCCGCCCTCTTCGGGTGGTCGCTCTTCCAAACCGTCCGGAAGCGACGCCTCCGAGAAGAAATCAAAGCCAAGCGGGCGGAGCTGGAACAGCAGGAAGACGAGATGGAAGCCATGCAAGACGAGTACGACCTGAGCAAACAGCAGCTGGAGGCCCAGAAACAAGCCCTCGCTGATCAGCAGCGCATGTACCATAAGCGTATCGCCGAGATCGAGGCTGCCAACGAGGAGGAACTGCGCCAGCGGCTTACCGAAATCGATAACATGTCGCCCGCTGAGCTCGCTGATGGGCTCGCGCGGTTTGCCCTTGGCGAGGACGATTCGCCGTGAGCCCACCTGTCCACCGTCCCATCTCTCGTGCTATGCCTTTCCTCTTTCTGCTGGTCCCTTTCGTGCTCCTTGTGAGCCTTACGCCAGAGCGCGCCCACGCCCAGGAGCCAGTCATCGAATTCGTCCGACAAACGACGGGGGGCAACGTGTTGCTCCGCGTTGACGGCGTGCCCTACACGGCCTTTCCGGACACCACCGTGCGCCAGATGAGCACACGCATCGCTGAGATGCAGCAGACGATTCGGGAGCAAGAGCAGAAGCTTGCGCTCAAGGATACGATGATAACAGCCCTCGACAGCACGGTGGCCGCCTACGACCGAACGTTCCGGCTTCAGGAGGGCCTGCTTCAGCGCACGATGACGCTGTACGAAGGCTACCGCGACCTCAGCGACCTGTACGCCGAGCAATACACGGAGCCCATTTTCAACATCAGCGGGGGCCTGGGCGCCATGCGCGCTGAGAACGACGATGTCATCCCGGGCGTACTCGCCGGCCTCTCGATTCGCCGCATCAGCCTGTGGGGCTTCGTCAATCAGCGGCAAACCGGCTTCATCATCGGCCTCAACCAGCCGATCCAGTTCGGCCTCTTCCGGTAGCCCCTCCACCGGACGGCGTCACCGGTTCTTGAAGACGACGCCGGTCATGGTGGCGCATCCCCGAGCCGGGCGCGCAACGTGAGGCGTGAAACGCGGGAGGCTATGTCTCCAGGCGTTGCGCGTCGCCGCCCATGCGTCACGCGTCTTCATCCGTGTGCGGAGCGCCATCGCCGGACGTAGGAGCCGCGCCGGTGGCTTCGATCTTGAACTCGTCGAGCGCCAGGCCGTCGATGACGGCGTCGAACCGGGTGAGGTCGGCCGGCAGCAGCACCTTGTTTTCCTTCTTGCCGAGGCGGGCGATGGTGCCCAGGTACTGCTCGGCGAGGCGCAGCTTCACGGCCTCCTCGCCGCCGGGGCTCGACACGGCGCGGGCCACCTGCTCGATGGCCTCGGCCGTGGCGGTGGCGATAGCCTCGATCTCCTGCGCGCGGCCCTCGGCCTCGTTGATGCGCTTCTGCATCTCGCCTTCCGACTGGTTGATGAGCTCCTGCTTCTGCCCCTCCGCATCATTGATCGTCGACCGCTCCTGGCCCTCCGAGCGGGCCACCACAGCGCGGCGCTCGCGCTCGGCAGTCATCTGCCGCTCCATGGCCTGCTGCACCGTGCGCGGCACGTCGATGTTCTTGATCTCGTAGCGGTGCACCTTCATCCCCCACGGCTGCTCGACTTCGTTGAGCACGTCGACCACCTTCTGGCTGATGACGGCCCGCTCCTGAAAGGTCGTGTCCAACTCCATCCGGCCGATGACCGAGCGCGTGGTCGTTTGCGCCAGCTGGATGGACGCGCGGCGGTAGTCCGTGACGCCGTAGCTCGCGTTCACTGGGTCGGTCACGCTCAGGTAGATGACGCCATCCACGCGGACGCGGACGTTGTCTTCCGTAAAGCAGTCCTGCGGCTCGACGGTGATGGCCTGCTCGCGCAGGTCCTGCGTATACTTCACCCGGTCAATGAACGGGACGAGCGCGTGAAAGCCGGCCTCCAGCGTCTTGTGGTAGTTGCCGAGCCGCTCGACGATGTAGGCGCTCTGCTGCGGCACAATGCGGATTGAGCGCAGGAACTGGTACAGCACGTACACCGCAATGAGCGCAAGAACGCCCTGGCTGATCAGGTTGATGAGATCCATCGATTGGGACTCCATGGGCTTGAGGGGGAAAGGGTTAGGGAGAAGGTCATGTGCGCCGTGCGGCGCGTCAAGTGGCTCGCTGGTGCTCGCTTTAGGGGTGCGCTGTCGCGTACGTCATTCGTTCGCTCACGCTCACGTCACGGGTTGAAGGATCGACGCTCGACCCCGTTTGACCACGAATGAGCATTTTTGACGCGAGCGCAGCGAGCACCTGACGCATTCAGCATCACGTTTTGCTATTGAATCCACCGCTTACCTCGGCCGCGCCTTC
>CAYFQN010000153.1:0-7702 GCA_964345285.1 uncultured Rhodothermales bacterium | reverse complement strand
TCGCTTCGCTGCGGACCTTGAAGAAGTCCGCGTCGCGCTGGTTAACCCACCCATGGGAGCGCACAAGGACGGCGAAGTCGCCGAGCGCCTCGATGCGAGCGAAGGGAGCCGGCTCGGCCAAGACGCCGTTCATGGCGTCGAGCGTAGCGATGCCCAACTGCGTTGCTTCGGCCAAATCCTCCTGCACGCCAACGCCCACGTCGAAGGTGAAAAGTCGCCGTGGGTTGCGCGTGAAGTTGACCGTCACGCTCTTGCACACCATGGCATTCGGCAGGCGGACGTGGTTGCCCTCGAACGTGAGGAGCACCAACTCCCGCGCCGTGAGGCGCACGACGCGCCCCTGTTGGTCTCCTACCTCCACCACATCGTTCACATTGAAGGGTTGCTGGATGCTGAGCAGCGCCCCCGCCAGGTAGTTTTCGATGATGTCCTGAAAGGCAAAGCCGATGGCCAAACCGGCAACGCCCGCTGTTTTCAGCACGGCGCCGACGAGCGAGGTGATACCGAGCAGATCACACGCGAGCACCAACCCGACAAACGCAACGACGCCCTGCAGCATGCGGCGGATGAGCTGCCATACGAGCGGGCTGATGCGCAGCCGCCGGCCCGGCGCCTCGCACCGGCCAATTTGCCGACTGGCCAACCAAAAGAGCAGGACGACCAGCACCGCAATCGCGAGCAGCGGCAGGTTGGCTACCGTCCGGTCTGCGTAGGTCTGTATCTTGTCAAGCGCCGGGGCAACGCGCGTCTCAACATCCGTTTCCGACTCGACGTTGTTAACCACATACAGGACCCCGCCAACCTGCCGCGCCAGTTGCTCGGCCTGGGCGGCATCTTGTGGTTGCAGCACGGTGCCCCCATCTGCACAACGCTCCTCTGGACCGTCCCGGTGATGTCCTGAAACGCCTCGATCTGGACAAATATCTGGCGTAGGCGCGCCTCCAGGGCCGAGTCAGCTGGCGCGGGCAGGGCCAGTGTCGTATCCGCAGGCGCCTCCTGCTGTGAGAGGGACGCTGTCTGGAAGCCTGCAAGTGGAGCGATCAGCACACAGCATGCGATGCCGCGCGCAAGGTGAGAGGGGCCACGGAGTGGCATCGTCGTCATTTCAATCTGCTGATCCCGAGTGGATGGGCTGCGAACGCATGGGAGGGGTCGTCCCGCTCAGCGGGCCTCCCCATATGCCGTCACGACCAGGGTGCGGGGGCCACCGTGGTTGCGGTGCTCGCACAAGTAGATGCCCTGCCATGTACCGAAGGCGAGCTGACCATCCATGATTGGGATCGACAGATGATTGCCAAGCAGCGACGCCTTGATGTGTGCCGGCATATCATCCGGCCCTTCGAGCGTGTGTTCGTAATAGGGCTGGTTCTCGGGCACCATCTCGTTGACATGCCGCTCGAAGTCGCCCCGCACGGCGGGGCTCGCGTTCTCGTTCAGCGTGAGGGACGCCGACGTGTGCTGGATGAAGATGTGGGCGATGCCCGTTTGGATCGACGCCAGCCCTTCTATGTGGCGCGTCACCTCATCCGTGACGAGGTGGAAGCCGCGCGGCTTGGCGTCGAGCGTGACGTGCTGTTGGATCCACTGCATGAGGCAATGCGGGTTGTGGGTTGGGCGTTTGGGCTTGTGGGCTCAACGTCCCGGGGCGAGGTCAACCCAGACGGGGAAATGGTCGCTGACCGGCACGCCGGTCGTGTCGGCACCGATGGGGCGCCACACGCCGCTGCCGTCGACGGAGAGCCCAACGGACGGCACCACATAATCGACGCGCAGGCCCCACTCGGCCGTATCGTCCGGGTCCAGGTCCGGGTAGGCGGCGCGGCCTGCAGAAGCCACCGTGGGGACGACGCCCCCCTGCACGCGCTCGTGCTGTAGCACACGGCGGATCGGCTGCTGGTACGTGTCGCCCTCATCCGGGTCGGCATTTTGATCGCCCATCACCACGAACAGGGCCTCGTCGGGGAGTCCCCCGCTATGCGATGAGTCATCTTCGATGTACGATCGGTTGCTGAGGTAATCGGCCCACAGGCGGATCTCGTCGTGGTTCCGGTAGCCGTTGCGGTCGTCCTCGCCGTCGAAGCCGGGCGGCGTCGGATGGCTCGCCAGCACGTGCAGCGTGCGCCCGCCCGGCAGACGGATGGGCACGTCCCAGTGGCTCTTGGAGCTGAGCCGCATCCGTTCCCACTCGGCGTCGGAGTACCACGGGTCACCCGTTTCGGGATTCATGGGGCGAAGGGCGCCAGGCATGGCGCTCCAGCGGAAGAGGCGAAACGTCCGGACCGAGTCGCGCATGATGTCCAGCCCGTGGCGTACGAACAGCGCCATGCCGTATTGACCCGGGAAGACGCCAAATCCCCACGCGTCGTTTCCATACGCGCGCGCCTCGGGGGACTGGGATACCGGCGCGCCGCTCGGCCGTGGCGGCGCGGGCGACGGATACGTGGTGACCGTGTCGCCGTCGTTGTTGAGGTCAAAACCGCTCGCCAGCCCGGTGTTAACGGGCGCCATGAACGACTGGTAGCGGATCGGCTCCAGCGAATCGGCCTGGGCAACAGACAGAAAGTTCTCGATGAAGCGCTGCCCGTTCTGCCCCGCTGCGGCTCCAGACGGCACGTTCGGCGCGCCCGGCATATCATATGTCATCTCGTTGACGAGCAGGATGTCAGGCCGCAGGTGCTGGATCACCGCCGCCGCTTTCTGGAGGCGCGGGTTCTCAGGGGTCTGCAGATCGGCCGTGCGGACGTCTTCGATGTTATACGCCATCACGCGGATTGGAGTGCTGGCCTCATCGGCCGAGGACGCGCAGCCCACGACCATGCAGAGTGTAGCAACAGAGAGAGCAGACAAGAAACGCATGAGCAAAGCCAGAGCGTGACGAGATGTATGGGTTTACAGCATAGCGTCTGGCCGCACCATTTGGAAGCCGTTCACGGAATGTCCAACAGCTTGTGCGTCTGCAGGCTGAGGCGCCACGGCGGGTGGTCGAGACAGTACTGCATGGCCTGCTGCGTGTAGCGCTCCACGTGCGGGCCGTCCATCGGCTGGAGGAAGAAATGCGTGAAGTCGAGATCAGCGAACTGCTCGGGCATCGCCCCCTCCTGCGGATAGACCAGCTTCAGCTCATCGCCCCGGGTGAGGATCGTGTCGGCGCCCGCTTTCGGGCTCATGCAGATCCAGTCGAGCCCATGGGGTGCAGGCTGCGTGCCGTTCGTCTCCACAGCCACCTCGAAACCAGCCGCGTGGAGCGCGTCGAGGGCGGGTTCGTCCAGTTGAAGCAGCGGCTCCCCGCCCGTGCACACGACGTACGGGCGCATCGCTGCCTCGGTGGGCGCTGGCCAGTGGTGGGCAACCGCTTCCGCGAGCGCATCGGGCGTGCGGAACTTACCGCCACCGGGCCCATCGGTGCCGACGAAGTCCGTGTCGCAGAACGAACAGATAGCGCCGGCCCGGTCTTCCTCCCGCCCCGTCCATAGGTTACACCCGGCAAAGCGCAGAAAGACGGCCGGGCGGCCCGTCTGTGCGCCCTCGCCCTGGAGGGTGTAGTAGATTTCTTTAACGGCGTAGCTCATGGCGCGTGGTGCGTGATGCATAGCATACAAAGAATGCGGCATGCGCCGTGAGGTTCGCCCGTTGGGCTCAGGAAGCGCGCGCTGACAGTCCTCTTCACTATTCACAGCGCCCTCGCATCTTCCATTCGCAAATTCCGCTTAACGCTGTTAACTTTCCATCACATTGCGCGTTCAGGATTTACTATCTCGTCTGCTCTATTCTGTCTGCCCGCATCTGTTTTTCCCGCCATGGATACTTCGCATGCTACCGGCCGCTCGGTCGTCCTTGTTGATGGCTGCCGCCTGCCCTTCCAGCGCTCGGGCACGGCGTACACCGACCTCATGGCGTACGACATGGGCCGCATGGTGCTGAAAGGGCTCCTCACCCGCACGGGCCTCAATCCGGCAGACATCGACCGGGTGGTGATGGGGTGCGTGATCCAGGACGTGGAAACGAGCAACGTGGCGCGCGAGGCCGCGCTCGGCGCGTCCATTCCGAACCACGTGCCAGCCTTCACCGTCACGATGGCGTGCATCTCCAGCAACCAGGCCATCACGTCGGGCGCCGAGATCATCCAAAGCGGACAAGCCGACGTAGTAGTGGCCGGTGGTGCGGAGACCCTGTCCGACCCGCCCATCCGCGTCAAGCGGAGCGTGCGCAAGCGGCTCTTCGCGTCGCGGAAGGCGCGCTCCACGCAGGATTACCTGCAGCTGCTGAAAGGCCTCAGCCCGAGCGATCTGTTGCCCGAGGCGCCGTCCATTGCGGAGTATTCGACGGGCGAGGTAATGGGCGAGAGCGCCGACAAACTCGCCGCCATGTTTAGCATCTCGCGCGCGGACCAGGACGAGTACGCCCTCCTCTCCCACGAACGCGCTGCCGCCGCTCGCGACGATGGGCGGCTCAACGAGGAGTTGACGCCCGCGACGCTCCCGCCCGCGTTCGACCCCATCACAGCCGATAACACGATCCGGGACGACTCGACGATGGAGAAGCTGAGCCAGCTGAGCCCGGTGTTCGTCCAGCCGTTCGGCACGGTGACGGCCGGCAACTCGTCACCGCTCACGGACGGCGCGTCGGCCACGCTGCTGATGAGCGAAGAGCGCGCCGCGGCAATGGGGTACGCACCCAAAGCGCGCCTCAGCCACTACACGTATGTCGCCCAGGATCCGGGCGACGAGCTCCTGCTCGGCCCGGCGTATGCCATCCCGCAAGTCCTCGACACCGCGGGCCTCACGCTGGGCGACATCGACGTGTTCGAGCTGCACGAGGCCTTCGCCGGACAGGTGCTCGCCGTGCTGGCGGCGCTGGAATCCACTTCGTTTGCAGCGGATAAGCTCGACCGACCGTCGCCCGTAGGATCGATTCCAATGGACAAGCTGAACACACGCGGTGGCTCGATTTCGCTCGGCCACCCTTTCGGCGCGACGGGCGCGCGCATCGTCACGACTGCAGCAAATCGCTTGCACGAGGAAGACGGCGAGCTCGCCTTGATGGCGGCCTGCGCCGCAGGCGGGCAGGGCCACGCGATCCTGCTAGAGCGGGTGGACGACTGAGACACTTGAGACCGTGATAACGCACAGCGTGAATGGGGCTTCCTTTTCGGGCTCAGGTGTTATCCAAGCCTTTCACGCTTACCTTCACAACGAGCCAACCACGAACGCCTTCCTTCCATGCCTACCGACTCTGCCCTTGCCACCGACGAGATCCTGCTGGACGTTGACACGGATGGCATTGCGACGCTGTGGATCAACCAACCGGACCAGCAGGTGAACACGATCTCCGAGTCGACGCTGACGGCGTTTGAGGAGGCACTGGATGCGCTGGAGCGCGACCCGAACGTGCGCGGCGCGGTGTTCATCAGTGGGAAAGACGCATCGTTTATCGCCGGCGCGGACCTCGACATGGTCAAGACGTTTGAGTCGCCCGCTGATGTGCGGGCGCTCAGCCGCCGGGCGCACAAGCTCGTAGCGCGCCTCCAGTCGATGCAGGTGCCTACCGTCGCGGCCATCAACGGCCCGGCCATGGGCGGTGGGCTAGAGATGGCGCTCGGCTGCACCTACCGCATCGCGACGACGCATGACAAGACGAAGCTGGCGCTCCCCGAGGTGCAGCTTGGCCTCTTGCCGGGCGGCGGCGGCACGCAGCACCTGCCGCGCCTCGTCGGCATCCAGCAGGCGCTTGGCATGATGCTGACGGGCAAGAACATCTACCCCAAGAAGGCAAAACGCATTGGGCTCGTTGACGCGCTCATCCACCCGCCCGGCCTGCACCACGCGGCAAAAGCCGCCGCGCACCGGCTGGCCGACGGGTCGCTCAGGCCGAAGCGCGCCGAGAAATCGCTGTCGGACCGGCTGCTGGAAAGCAACACGCTGAGCCGGCGCATCATCTACCAGCAGGCCGGCGAGCGGGCCGCGAAACGCACCCATGGCAACTACCCCGCGCCGCCCAAAATCATCGAGTGCGTCAAGGTGGGCATGGAGGATGGCCTGGAAGCCGGCCTCGACCTGGAAGCGCGCTACTTCGGCGAGCTCGTGTTCACGTCCGAGTCGAACGCGCTCGTCAGCCTGTTCTTCGCGAAGCAGAAGGCCGACAAGAATCCGCTGAAAGAGCACGCCCGGCCCGTCCGCGAGATCGGCGTGCTAGGCGCGGGGCTCATGGGCGCGGGCATTGCCCAGGTCTCCGCCGAGAACGGCATAGACGTCGTCATCAAGGATCAAAACCTCGACCTGGCTGCGAAGGGCCAAAAACACGTGTGGGACGGCATCCACAAGCAAACGACGAAAGGCATCCTCTCGGACTTCGAGGAAGACGTGATCGTCGAGCGCGTCGTGCCCGTTGGTGACTACGATGCGCTGAAGGCCGCCGACATCGTCATCGAAGCCGTGCCGGAGAGCCTCGACCTGAAGCGGCACGTGCTGGCCGACACGGAGGCCGTCGTCCGCGATGACGCCGTGTTCGCCTCCAACACCTCCTCCATCCCCATCGCGGAGATTGCCGCCGAGGCGACGCATCCCGAGCGCGTGCTGGGGATGCACTACTTCTCCCCCGTCCCGCAGATTCCGCTGCTCGAACTCATCGTCACAGACGACACCTCCGAGGAGGCGCTGGCAACGGCGTACGACGCGGGGCTCACGCAGGGCAAAACGGTGATCGTCGTCAACGACGGGCCCGGCTTCTACACGACGCGCATCCTGGCGCTCTACATGAACGAGGCGCTCCTGCTGCTCGAAGAAGGCGGCGCCGTCGACGCCATCGACCGGGCCATGGAGCAATGGGGCTTCCCGATGGGTCCCTTTGAGTTGTTTGACCTCGTGGGCATCGACGTGGCCGCCAAGATCACCGAGATCATGGGCAACCGCCTGGGCAATGGCGATTACCACATCAGCGACAAAGCGACCGAACTGGCTGCATCCAACCTGCTCGGGCAGAAAACCAACCTCGGGTTTTACGCCTACGAGGAGACCAACGGAAAGACCGAACAGGGCGCGCTCAACAGCGGCGTCTACCGCTTCTTTGGCGGCTCGGATCGGACCGCGATGGACACGGACACGATCCAGCAGCGCCTCGGCCTTATGATGGTCAACGCCGCCGTGCGCTGCCTGGAAGATGGCGTGCTGCGCCGCCCGACCGACGGCGATCTCGGTGCCGTCTTCGGGCTCGGCTTTCCGCCCTTCCGCGGGGGGCCCTTTCGCTACGTCGACCACGAGGGCCCCGCGGGTATCGTGATGGCCCTGGAGCAGTTTACCGATACGCTTGGCCCTCGGTACGCGCCCTCTGCCCTTCTCCATGAGCGCGCCGCCACCGGAACGACCTTCCACCGCTAACGCCCTTTGCCTCGCGCACCCGCATCCCATGACGGCCCCAACACAACCCGACGCCCCTGACACCGTCCCGGCCGCCCAGGAGCTCATCGATTTCCTGCGCGATCCGGCCTCATACCCGTACGCACCCGACGAGGTAGCTATTGTCCAAACCCACATCTCGTATGTGGCCCTGGCTCCCCCGTATGTGTACAAAGTCAAGAAACCGGTCGACCTCGGTTTTCTCGACTTCACGACGCTGGACCGCCGGCGCCACTATTGTGAGCAGGAAGTGAGGCTCAACCGCCGGCTCTGCGCGCCCATCTACGAAGGCGTCGTCCCCATCTCGCGCA
>CAYFQN010000152.1:0-7708 GCA_964345285.1 uncultured Rhodothermales bacterium | reverse complement strand
GTGGGAAACGATCGAGTCCGCAGCCTGACCGCGCCTGACCGGATTCACGGCCTGCCTAACAGGCGCCCCGCGGGCCATTAGAGTCAGGCTCATCACCCAGAGACGTCAACAGTGGATGCCTGTCTCACCACGAAAATAGGCGGTAGAGCACCGGCACCACAAGTAGCGTGAGGAAGGTGGACACGAGCAGTCCGCCGATGATGACCCAACCCAGCGGACTCCACAGATCCGTATTGGTGAGCGTGAGGGGCAGCAGGCCACCGACCGTCGTCAGCGTGGTGAGCACGATAGGGGCGAAGCGCGTCTCGCTGGCCGCTTGCACGGCGGCGCGCACCGACTGCCCCTCGGCCACGAGCTGATTCGCATAATCCACGAGGATTGTGGCGTTGTTGACGACGATGCCGACGAGGCTCGTAAAGCCGATGAAGGCCGTAAAGCTGAACGTGTAGCCCGTGAGGAGCAGCGCCGGAAACGCGCCGATCACCGACAGCGGGATCGCGATGAAGATGATGAGCGGTTGCCCAAACGACCCGAACTGCAGCACGAGCACGGCCAGGATACCGAGGATTGCGCCGATGAGTGCCGGCAGCAGGCTGGCAAAGCTGTCCGCCTGCGCCTCCAGTTCGCCGCCGACGAACGTCCGGTAGCCGCGCGGCAGGTTCACCCGATCCAACTCGGCAACGACGGCTTGTGTGACAGCCACCGCCGAGTAGCCGGCGCGCGTGTCTACATCGGCAGTAATTGTCACGGCGCGCTCGGTGTCGAACCGGTCGATGCGCGTCGGCTCCCGCTTCAATGCCACGTCGGCGATCTGGCGGAGCGGCACGCGGTGGCCCGTCATCGACGCCACGGCGATCCGGTCGAAGTCGGCCATGCGCGGCGCGCCGTCCCGCTGCAATCCAACGACGATGTCGTAGTTTTCGCCGCCGGCATCGCGGTACGACGCCACCGGGAGCCCCGTCATGGAGGCGCGCACCGTGCGGTCCACGTCACTCACCCGCACGCCGAGCAGCCCGGCCCGGTCGCGGTTCACGTTCACGAACAGATCCGTCTTCGGCGCACTCAGCGGGTTGTCGACGTTCTCCGTCCCCGGCGTCTGCCGCATCAGCGCTTCCACGTCGGCGGCCAGCCGATCGAGCGTCTGTAGATCGGGCCCGATCACCTTGATCGCGACGGGCGCTTCCACGGGCGGCCCGTTCTTGAACACCTCGAAGCCGTACGTCACCCCCGGCACGGTGGCGAGGTCGGCCTGCAACTCCTCCACGATCCGCGGGACATCGGCCGCAACATTCGCCTCCACGTACACCTGCCCGACGGTTGCCTTTTCGCGACGCGGCACGACGTTGTAGTAGACGATGGGGTTGTCGCGCCCCACGTTGGCCGCAACCCGGCGTACGTCATCGCGTCCGTTCAACAGCTGCTCCACGCGGTGCACGGCGCGATCCGTGGCATCGAGGCTGTGCCCTTCCGGCAGCGTCACGTTCACCAGAAACTGTGGCTTGCCGGCCTCCGGGAAGAACGACACGCCGACGAGCGGAAACAGGCTCACACTGCTCGCAAACGCCACCACCGCAATCACCAGCACCCACACCGGATGCGCCAGCGCCCACGTCAGGCTCCGGCGGTAAGGCCCATCCACCTGCCGCTGCAGCAGCCGCATTAACGGCCCGCTGACTGCGGTGTGCGTTGCGCGTTGCGTGTCGGGAGGTGCGCTGCTGCTGCCGCCCTCACTGCCCGGTGGCTTTTCTCCAGTACCTCCGTGCCCTCGCTCGCCTCCGCCGAGCCACCGGCTGGCGAGGAGCGGGGTGAGCGTGAGGCTCACGACGAGCGACGCCACCAGCGCCAAGATCACCGTCACTGGCAGGCTGCGGATGAAGTCGCCGCTGCCGCTCTGCACGAGCACGATGGGCAGGAACGCGAGGATGCTCGTGACCGACGTGCTGACAACGGCCCACCCGACCTCGCTCGTGCCCTTTAGCACGGCGTCGATGGCGCCGAGGCCTTTCCGCCGGTAGCGGGCCACGTTTTCTGTGATTACGATGGCGTCATCCACCAACAGCCCGAGCGCGATAACGAGGCCGACGATGGAGATCTGCTGCAGGCCGTAGCCCGTGAGGTCGAGCCCCCAGATGGCCATCAGAATGGAGAGCGGAATCGCGCACATCACGATGACCGACGCCCGGAACCCGAGTGCCAGCAGGATAACGCCACCGACGAGCAGGATCCCCTGCAGCAAATTGGCAAAGAATCCGCTCACTCGCTCGTCGACGCTTTCGGACTGATCGAACACTTCGTGCATCGCAATCCCCGCCGGCAGCTCCTGCACGCGGAAGTCGTCAAGCGCGGCCTTCACGCCGCTCAGCACGTCGAAGATGTTCTCGCCCTCGCGCTGCGTCACCGTCACAAACACGGCACGCTGCCCGTTGAAGCGGGCGCGATGCGTCTCGTCAGCCGGCTGCATGGCCACCGTCGCGACGTCGCGCAGGCGGACGAGCCCGATCGCCGAGCGCCCCACGATGGTCTGCTCGATGGCGCCGAGGGAGGCGTAGTCGCCGGTCGTCTGGATGTTGAAGCGGCGCGGCCCGACGTCCACGTCGCCGCCCGGCACGTCCTGCGCCTCGGACTGGATGGCGCCCATCACCTGATCGAGCGTGATCCCTGTTTGGCGGAGCTGCTCCAGGTCGAGCCCGACGCGCACCTCCTGCTCCGGATACGCCCACGTTGCGGCCGTCTTCACGCCGTCCACGCGCTCGACGGCCTGCTCCAGCCGCTCGGCGACGTCTTGCAGCTGCTTGTATGGCGCCGCCTCCGACGCGAGCGCGACCTGGTACACGGTGACGCTCGTGGTGGTGAAGAGGCTCACATCGATCTCCTGCACGCCGTCCGGCAGTGTCTCGCGCACGCTGGCGACGGCCTGGTCCACGTCTTCCTTGCCGTCGTCCGGATCGACGCTGGCGAGGAAGTTGACGCCGATCACAGCAATACCGTCTTGGATGGTCGACTCGATGCGGTCGATGTCTTCGAGTTCGCTGATGCGCTCTTCCAGCGGATCGACGACAAGCTGCTCGATGTCCTGCGGGCTCGCGCCCGGATACACGGTGCTGACGTTGACCGTCGTCGTGTCGAACTGCGGATCTTCCGAGCGCGGCATGGTGACGAAGCTCACGACGCCCAGCAGCGTGATCAGCACGAGCACGATGCCCGTGAACGGAGCGTTTTGGATGGCGAGGCGGGGAAGCGTCATGGCGTTGGTATTGTGTGTTCGGCGCTTGGGGTTGAATGGTGCGTTCTGGCAGTGCGGCGTGTGCAAGCCGGGCAATTCAAGGCCTCATTGGCTGTCTCGAAGGCACCGACGCTTGGGACTCTTCATCCTTCGCCCCTTCAACCCGGACGGCGTCCCCATCCCGCAGCCCCACCGCGCCGGTCGTCACGACGCGGGTGCCGGGCGGCAGGCCGCGCTCCAACACGATCGTCGAGTCCATGACCTGTGCGATGCGAACGGGCGTGCGCCGCACCGCCGGCCTGGGCGCCGTGCCCACGGTGAGCACGATGCCGTCGCGCCCGTCGCCCGCCACCAGCGCCGATGCCGGCACCTCCACGTACTCGACGGTTGCGGACGGCTGGATGTCGGCCGCGGCGATGAAGCCCGACTTGAGCGCCAGTGACGGGGCCGCAACGGCCAGTTCCACTTCAAACGTGCCCGTCCGCGGATCGGCGGCATCGGCGATTTCGGTGACGCGTCCCGTCACGACCCGATGCGGATACGCATCGAACAGTACCCGCGCGCTGTCGCCCAGCGTGAGGCGCACCGCATCACGCGCGGCCACCCCCGCCCGCACGATCCACCCCTGGCTGCTCGCCCCCAGTGTGAGCACGGGCTGCCCCGGACCAATGACGGCGCCTTCCTCCGCGTGCCGCCGCAAGATGCGTCCGGCCGCTGGCGCCTCGATAACAGCGTACTGCCGGTTGAAGTGCGCTACCTGTTGCCGCGCCGCCGCGACGTCGACAGCCGTACGGGCGTCCTCCACATCCTCCAGCGTCGCCACCGAGTCGCGATGCAAGCGCCGGGCGCGGGCGAGGTCGCGCTCCGCCTTCTCCAACGCGGCGGTGGCCCCCATCACCCGCGCCTCGGTCTCCGACAGGTTGAGCTGCGCCAGCCGCTGCCCCTCCCGGACGGCCGCCCCTTCGTCGACCAGGATACGGTCGATCACGCCGTCGACCTTAAAGCTGAGCGGGATCTCAGCCTTCGACGCCAGCCGTCCGCTCGTGCGGATCGGTAGCGCCTGCGTGCGAGCCGCAGCCGCCGCCACTTCCACCCGTGGCACGGGGGAAGATTCGGCGGGCGGATCGGCTGCCGCGCCACATCCGGCCAGCAGCAGCACAGTGAAACTGAATGCGATGGAGAGCGGGACCAATAAACGGGACGTCATGGCAATGCGAGTCTTGAGGGGGGATGCAGAAAGCGGAGCAGCTATTGGACGCGGAAACGAACCGTGTCCTGGGGCGCTGCGAACCGGAACGCAGCGTCGGCAAAATCCGGCCGGCCGAACCGAGCGCGCGCGCCGTTCGAGAAACCGAAGGGCTCGCTCGGCGCCCCAAACAGGTTGGTGTTGAGCGAGCCATCGTCGTCCTCATCGTGATAGGCACTGGCAGCGTATCGCCCCCACGGCAGGGCGTCGACCGTCCAGACGACGGCGCCATCCGCAATGGATGCCGCTACAGAGCGGGCGAAAGACGCCTCACCGGCCTCGCCTGCAAACGCAGACGCTGTGGTGTCGAGGCGAATACGGGCTATGCCGTCATCGCCATCGAACCCCGTCACGATGACTACGAGTGTCCCTGTGCTGTCGGGGGGCTGCGCGTGGAGCGGACCGACACACAACGGAAAAAGCAGAAGGAAGAGAGCGAGACGCATGGTGATCGAGAGCTTGTTGGAAAACAGACGAGAAAGCGGGACGGCACGTCAGAGACCGGCGGCAAACTCCAATTCGGCGAGGCGAGCAAGGAGCTCGAAGCGGGTGATGCTGAGGTTGAGCTCCGCATCGGTCAGCGTGGTGCGCGCATCGAGGAAGGTGACTTGATTGGCGCGGCCTTCCTCGGCGCGGCGGTTGGTGATGCGAAAGCTCTCGCGAGCGGCGCGGACGCGGGCCTCGGCCGTCTGCAGCGAACGGTAGGCGACCTGCACATCGTCCCATGCCGACTGCACCTGCTGCTGAATGCGCAGCGCCGTCTCCTCCCGCTGCGTCCGCAGACGCTTCGCCGTGAGGGCGGCCTGCTCGGTGCGGGCGGCCTCCCCGAAGCCATCGAACAGATTCCAGCGTAGCACCACGGAGGCCATCACGAACGGCTGCTCGCCCGAGAATCCATACGAGCGGCCCTGGATGCCCCCATCCACTGCAAGCGATACGTTCGGGAGGTATCCGCTCCGCGCGAGCTGGCGCTGATCGTCGGCGGCTGCCGCGGCGGCGGCAAGCACCTCCAGCTCGGGCCGCTGCACACCGTCCGCTGCCAGCGGGGTAGAGCGGCGGCTTAGCGATGATGCTGTCGGCCGCCCCGCGCGAAGCGGCTGCATCACTCGCGCCGTCTCTCGCTCGACGAGCCCTTCAACCGGAATGCGGGCCGTGTCGAGCGGCGCACCCAGCGGGCGGTTAACGAGGAAGTTCAGTGCGCGGCGGGCGCGGTCGTAGCGGGCACGGGCTTCGGCGCGTTGCTGCCGAACGTCGAGCGCTTCCGCCTCAGCGCGAAAGACGGCATCCTGCGTCACGGTGTTGGCCGCGTAGAGCCGCTCGTTCGTGCGCCGGTTTTCGGCTACGAGCTGCTCGGCCGCATCGAGGATGGCGATGGCGCGCTCCGCCCGCCGTACGCGATAGTACGCGGTCTTGATGTCGCGCGCGAGCTCGCGGCGGAAGGCTTCGACAGAGGCTTCCTCGGACGCCACCTGATGCCGCTGCGCCCGAGCGCCGTACCACACTTGCGGCGCAACGAGCGGCTGCCGAAGCTGGAGCGTGGTCTCCTGCTCCCGCTTTCGCAGAAATCGGATCTCCTGATTCATAACGGCCGGAAAGCTGGCCTCCTCACCACGAGCAGCCAGCAGACCGTTGAGCGTCTGGTAGGCGGGGTTGACGAGGTCGCCAATCGGCAGATCGATCGTCCGGCCGCCTTCGGCGCGGGAGTAGCGCGCTTGCATGGTGAGGGTAGGGAAGAAGCCGCTCCGAACCTCACGGAGCACCTGGCGACTGCGCCGCAGATTGGTTTCCCGCTGCTGGAGCGCTAGGTTCGACCGGAGCCCCTCATCGATGAGGCGCGACAGCACGGGCGTATTCTGAGCCAGTCCGGGATGCGCTCCAGCGACGATCAGCAGCCCAACGATGGACGCGAGGCGCCTCCAGTTAGCTTGGTACATCAGTTGTTGACAGATCATTTTTCGTTGACAGTGTGTCAATACAGAGGCAAAAAAAGAGATTGGCTATGGCGCGTCATCCGTCGGGACGTTCGCAGCGTGATCCTCACACCAGCCGGTCAGTGCCACCCCCATGAAGTCGATCCCTTCCGATACGAAGGCCTGCGGCTCGATGCCGTGCCGGTGCGCGAACATGGTCCCCTTGTGCGCGACCAGCTGGATCAACCCATGCGTGTAGCCCCACAGCGTGATGGCCGTCTGCATCGGATCGAGCGAAGGGCGAATCGATCCATCCTCGATACCAGTCCGGATGGCATCCGTCATCACCTGGAACACCTCATCACTGGCTACTGTGCACTGCGCTTCGTGCGAGGCTTCATCGTCCGGATCGGTCTCCCGCGCCTCGAAGCGGGCAACCAGGTCGAAGTAGACGGGCTCCTCGCGCGCGAATTGCACGTAGGCGTTCCCGATGGCGCGGATCTTCGACAGTCCGACATCGTGCGCTGCCGCTACATCCGTAAAGCGGTCGCGCAGCGCGTGCAAGCCTCGCAGCGTGACGGCCATCACGATGTCGCCCAAGTCCTCGAAGTAGACGTACATGAGGCTCCGGCTGAGCCGCGCGTTCGACGCCACGTCGGACATCGTAAGCGCCTCGACGTCTTTGCCCCCAAGCGCCTGTTCAGCGGCGTCGATGATGCTCTGCCGCCGCTGCTCCTTCTCCTCGCGCTGACGCTCCTCGATGGACATCGGAATCGACCAACTGTGCATTTGACACTGTTTCACTCGTTGACACTATGTCAACACGCCATTGTTCCGGTTGGTGCGCCATACAATGATTGCGGCGCCATCGCGTGCAGAGTGGATCATATCATCTGACCCCGCAGGGCCGCGCTGCATCGCGGGGCGTACTCGCGTGCCTCATCAGAAATACCATCTGCACGAGGAGGTGAAGACATGGGCGAGAGCGGCGTTGGGACAGATTGGTCTCTGTGAGCTGCGAGCCAGATCAACTAAGTCGCAGCCAATACTGCGTAAATCACTTCACGAAAATTGAGGCAGAAAGATCGACGGCTCACCCCGTGCTCAAAAACAAAGCGATTGCTGCCACGCACATGTTCAGAAATGGTGATCGCTTGGTTGTCGGCCGGCACGACGCTAGGACTGCGTTTTGTCTGTTTTTATGGATAGGATGTCAATGCGAATCAAGAGTTGAAGGCGAGCAAGAGCCTGGCAGCGGCAAGCTGACCGAAGACGTGCACGAGCAGTCCCCGGTAGGAGCGCACTTTCGAGGCGCACTGAATGCCGGTC
>CAYFQN010000151.1:0-7773 GCA_964345285.1 uncultured Rhodothermales bacterium | reverse complement strand
GGTGTCGGGCTCCGGAGTGGGCGGCGGCGAGGGCCCCTCGGCCGAGGCAGCATGCTGCTCCAGGCGATAGCGATGGTCGTGCAGGGAGGCGATCACGGCACCAACCATGAGCACGATGGCGGAGAAGTACACCCAAAACACAAAAGCGATGATGAGGCCAAACACGTTGCCAAGGGCAGCCAGCCCTTCGGCGCCATCCTGGTACCGGTCAAAGTGGCCTACGTACGTAGCGTAAAACGTGAACCCCTGCTTGGCACCCTCCCACAGCACGGCGGTGATGAACGTGCCGATGAGAGCGCTCCGCTTGCGGGGGTGCGGCTTGGGCACGAAATACAGCAGCTGGAAGAACATCGCCATCGTAATCAGGAACGGCGTCAGCAGCCCGGCGATGCGAACGACGCGCTGCCAGCCGCGCTGCACCCATGAGACGTCCAGCCCAATCCATTCGACGAATGTGACAGATCCGAGCGACTGGGCAAAGATGGACACGCCGATCGTCAGCGTGAACAGCAGGCCGACCTGCAGCACCATGCGCACGTCAAACAGGTACCCGCCGATGATTGACCGGCCTACGTGCCAGTCCTGCTCAAAGGCATTGCTGACGGCAATCCGCAGTGTAATGAAAAGCGACCACGCCGAGAGGAACAGGCCCAGGGCTCCGAACAGCGTCAGCGTGCCGCTGGCCGTGTAGAGCTGCTCGAGGAAGCGAATGATCTGTTCGCTCTGCGAGGGCGGAAGGAAGTCGCGCACCACCTCGGCGAGCTGGGCAAACGGCTGCGAGGAACGCATCACCTGGCCCACGATACCCGCGGCCAGCACCACGACGGGCACAATGGTGACTAGCACCTTGAACGCGATAGCCTGGGCCCAGAGAAACAGGTTTTTGTTCGCGATTTCCTGGTACAGGCCGTGCACGTAGTAGCGCGCACTGCGCTTGAATCGCTCCAGAAAGGCGTTCAGTGTGTCCCTGCGCATCATCGCAAATCGTGCGTCCGGCGCCTCATTAGCCTCTACCCAACTCTACCCAACTCTACCCAAAAGGTGTATGCGTACTCCGGTCATGGGCCAGGGTGTTCCAGTGGCCACTGTGCAGGTGGCGCAGAAGGGGGCGCCCGAGCTGGGCGGCTAGGCGCTCGCCTTCCGCTCGCCGTACATCGGCGGTGCCCCATCGCGCACGGTCGACGCCGTGATGCGGCACGTGCTCACCTCCGGCTTTTGGTGCATCTCAAACATGATGTCGAGCATCGTGTCTTCCATGATGGAGCGCAGGCCACGGGCGCCGGTGCCCAGTGCTCGGGCCCGCTCCACGATCGCGTCGAGCGCGTCATCGGAGAACGACAGATCCACGCCGTCGAGGGCGAACAGCTTCTGATACTGCTTAACGAGCGCGTTCTTCGGCTCCAGCAGGATGCGCTTCATGTCGTCGTCGGTGAGCGCGTCGAGCGCCGTGGTCACGGAGAGGCGGCCGACCAACTCCGGAATGAGCCCGAACTGCAAGAGGTCGTCCGGCTCGGTGTATTGGAAGATGCGCGGATCGTCTTTGCTCATGCGCGACTGCGAGCCCGACCGGAAGCCAATGGTGCCGGCCGAGCGCCGTCGCGCCACGATCGCGTTAAGCCCCTCAAAGGCGCCGCCGCAGATGAACAGGATGTTGCGCGTGTCGACGGTAACGAGGCTCTGCTCCGGATGCTTGCGCCCGCCCTTCGGGGGTACGCCGGCTTCGGTGCCTTCGAGCATCTTGAGCAGCGCTTGCTGCACACCCTCGCCGGATACGTCGCGGGTGATGGAAGCGTTCTCGGCCTTGCGCGCTACCTTGTCGATTTCGTCGATGTAGATGATGCCCCGCTCGGCGGCCTCCACGTCGAAGTCGCAGCTGCGTAGCAGATTCGACAGAATGCTCTCTACGTCTTCCCCCACGTAGCCGGCTTCGGTGAGCGCCGTCGCGTCGGAGATGGAAAATGGCACGTCCAGCACTCGGGCCAGTGTGCGTGCCAGCAGCGTCTTGCCCGTGCCCGTTGGGCCGATCACGAGAATGTTCGACTTCTCCAGCTCCACGTCGTGATAGTCGTGGACGTAGTGATCCGCGTTGATGCGCTTGTAGTGATTGTAGACGGCCACGGCCATCGCCTTCTTGGCGCGGTGCTGGCCGATCACGTATGCATCCAGCGCGGCCTTGATCTCATGGGGCACCAGCGCTGAGGCCTTGTCGCGCGCCGGAGCCCTGCTGCGCTCCGGCGCGCGGCTCGATCGGTCGTTCTCCACGATGCCGGCGGCTTCCTCCACGCACCGATCGCAGATGTACACGTCGGGGCCAGCAACCATGGAGTGCGCTTCCTGCGCCGTGCGGCCGCAGAAGGAGCAGCGGATGGAGTTGGGATCAGAAGGGTAGTCGCTCATGAGCGGCGAAGCAGGCGAGGTTCAAAAAAGCAGGGGCAACACGCATCCGTCTCTTGGAACACATTCATCTTCTAGAATAAGACGAGCGGAGGCGAGTTTTCAACACAGCGTGGCGGAGCGGCCGCCAGCAGCTAATTTAAGATGGGCCAAAACACGCCAAAGCGGAAGCGGCGTTCAGGCAGTGGGTAAACAGGAACAATGAGCGTGCCCGGCTGGATAGGCGTGCCACTGAGCACATTGTCCATGGTGAAGAACAGCGTCGCCTCGCGGATACCGGCTTCCAGCGTAACGTCCATCACTCCGCTAGGCCCGAAGACGGCCGGCACGCCGTCTTGCACAGGCGCACCGGCCGGCGGAACGGCCAACAGCCCCGTGGGCGGGTGAAACGGGCGGCTGCGAAAGCGGGTCCAGCCGCGTCCCGCCACGTACAGATCCGCGTTGAGGTCGCCTTCGAAAGCTACAAAGCGCGCACCGAGCCGGCCCTGGCCAAACACCCGCGGCAGCGTCTCGGCCACGCGCGCCGCCAGCGCGCCGGGGCCGGGGTCTAGGAACTGGACGGTCGTGCCCTGCACACTGGCGTACAACCCCGCGCGCGCATCGCGGCGCCAGCCCAGTGCGGCTGTGGCGCCAACGCGGCGAAACGGCGCTGCGCTTACCTGCGCGGCCAGTACGTCCGTCTCGTCCGTGGCATACAAATCCACCGCCTCCCGGATCTCGTGTGCAAAGCCAACCAAGCGAACATCGAACGGGCCCAGCGCGCTTGCCATCCCCAAGCGGCCGTGCACGATGCGCCCGGTGGGCACGTCAGCGAGCGGTTGCACGGCGCGGCCAAAGCCCGCTGCTTCAATCCACGAGATGGACTGACCGGCGAGCCGTGCCTCGGCGAACAGGCGGACCGGGCCGAGTGCGCGTGCGACGTGCGCAGCCGCGCTGGGAAACTGTTGAGCGTCCGTGGCGTGCAGGCCGGCATCGAGCACGATCGTGGCCAGGCGCCCGTCGATGGAGTCGCGGACGGTGGCGTAGGCGCGCTGCCGCGAGGCGCTGCCCGTCCAGGCATTGGTCGCACGCAGTCCATCGTACGTCGCGCCCACCTCGGCCTGCAGGGCATGGCCGCGCCACGTCGCGCGCTGCTGCACATAGCCCGTAAGCCGGTTCGTTTTGGCCTGCAGCGTCGAGTCTGCCGCGTCGTAGCGGAACGTCTGGGCCGTCCAGTTGATGGAGGCGGTGAGCGGTGCGCTGAGTCCAGGGAGGACGGGCGCTCTCGCCGTCAGTGCCAAGTCGTTGCGGAGTGTCTGCCGCCGCGCGTCGTCCAGGCGCACGTTCGCGATGGTGCGGTTGTACACAGTGTTGAAGAGTCCACCCCGCGGCTCCACACCGCCGTGCGCACCAATCCGGCGGCGGCTGTGAAGGTTGCGGAGGGTGATCGACCATGCGCGGCCACGCAACGCGACCCGGCCAAGCAGTCGCCGCTCCCGCCGGAGGTCGCTGTTCGGGTACTCATTGTCCGCCGCCCGGCCGTAGTAGCCGCCCACGATGTGCAGCAGGCTAGGCCTGCCCAGGAGGGTCACCTCACGCTGCTGGACGTGGGCCACGCCGATACTCTGCATTGCACTATTGTCGCGCCGGTAGCGAATCTCCGTGAGCGGGCGTTCCACGTCGTACAGCCGTGGCTGCGCATAGACGCCCACCGGGCCGCCCCGATGATCCACGCCGACGTGCGGCGCCTGGAGAAACGCGGGCGGCAGCAGGTCGAAGCGCGGACGCCCCGTAACAGGATCATCGTACGGATGGCCGCCGAACAGGAGCGCCGCACGCTGCGGATTGAGGCCTTCCCAGCTCCAGCCGTGCGGCCAGCCATTGCCGCCCAGATCGTATAGAAACGAGCCAGGCAGCGTGCCCAGTAGGCGGGATACCTCGTGGGCTGGGTCACGGATGGGCGCTACGTCCATCACCGGCCGGCCACGTAACGTGCGGAGCAGCGGCAGCGGGTTCGTGAGCGTGTCCGGCGTGGCAGGCCGAGATGCTCGCAGCGTGTCCGAAGGCGCCGTCTGCGCGGTGTCGGACGGCGCACCGGCGGCTGCTGTCGTGTCGACGCGGGCGGTGTCGGTGCGCGTCGTATCTGGCACCTGGGCCGTGGCGGGGTGAAGCCCTGCGATTGCCCCGAGGAGGGCGAGCCCGAGTGGGACGAGGGCGCCCCAGCGGGTGGGCCAACTAACACGCATCCATCCCGTCATGGGAGGCCCTCCGTGGCGGTTCACTCGTCGGGGAACAGTCCGAACAGGCGGCTCTCGATGCGGCTCACGACATCGCGCCGATCGTCGTCCTCATTGACGAAGTCGAGCTCGTCCACGTCAATGATCATCTTCGGGCCGAGGTCGTAGTTCTCAATCCAAGTCTCATAGTGCCGCTGGAGCCGCTCCAGGTAATCGATGCGGATGGTCGACTCGTAGTCGCGGCCGCGCTGCTGGATGTGGTTCACGAGCGTGGGCACCGAGGCGCGCAGGTACACGAGCAGTGAGGGCGGTTTCAGGTACGACGTCATGATAGCGAACAGCTCTGAGTAGTTCTCGAAGTCGCGTTGGCTCATCAGGCCCATCTCGTGCAGGTTGCGCGCGAAAATCTCGGCGTCTTCGTAGATGGAGCGGTCTTGCACCACCGACCCGTCGGCCTCTTCGATGTACTGTTGATGCTTGAAGCGACTCGAGAGGAAGTACACCTGCAGGTTAAAAGACCACCGGCGCATGTCGTTATAAAAATCGGTGAGGTACGGATTGTCATCGACCTGTTCGTAGTAGGCCTCCCAGCCGAAATAGTCACTCAGCACTTGCGTCAGGGAGCTTTTGCCCGCGCCGATGTTACCGCCGATGGCTACATACTTCTTTGGAGGCGCCGGCGACGTCTCCGTTGCGTCACTCATGGGGAGGGGGCGTTACACAGAAGGGGGGATCGGGCCGTGCAAGGGACACACAGCTACGCCCAACATACGGTGCGGGCGGCCCGGACGCACCCGGTTCGACCAAAAATCAAAACCGCAGGGGCCGGTCCGGACAGGCCTCAGTCCGGTGGGCCTGCCGCCACGCGTACGTGCGACAGGTTCTCCGGCAGGAACGGCACAGGATCCACGTCGAAGTCGCGGTAGAAGGCCGTAGGGTCGCACACGTTGCCACGCACGAGCATGTCGAGCTGATCGATTGAGATCGGGACCAGGCCGAGCCGGCTCATGAGCTGCACAAGCGGGCGGGCGAACCATAGTGGCAGGAACAGCTTGGGCTTCAGCGATTGGCCGAGCGCCTGCGTGATGTAGTTGAGTACCGTGGTATAGGCGAGCGACTCGTGCCCGGCCACGCAGTACGTGTGCTGATTGGCTACCGCGCGGTCGAGGGCTTGCACAAACGCCGCCGCAACGGATTGCACGTCGATGGGCTGGAGCTGGTACGTCCCGTCCCCAAACACGGGCAGAATCGGGAACGGACGCACGAGCGTTTGGGCGAGGCGCGCGGTGAATTCGAGGCGGTCGCCGGGGTCGCCGGGGTCGCCGAACACGATAGAAGGGCGGAAGATGGTCCAGTGCGAGAACCCGGCGTCCTGCACGTACTGCTCGGCGCGCCACTTCGTCGTTTGATAGGCCGAGACGCCGTCGGGGGCGGCGCCGTTTGCACTCATGAGGATGAACCGGTCGATGCCGGCGTCCAGTGCCGCGCGGGCGACGTGGATCGTACCCTCCACGTGAATGGCTTCGAACGTAACGCCGCGCGCCGGCTGCTCGTCGATGATGCCCACGAGGTGAATCACGGCGTCGCAACCCTCTAGGGCGCCGTCCAGCGAGGCCGCATCCGTCACGTCGCCGACGACGCGTTCGACGGGCGCGCCGCCTTCGGACAGGTGGGCATCGGGCCGGCGGACGAGGCAGCGCGCCGTGTGGCCCTGCCGGATGAGTTCGCGCAGCACGTAGCCGCCGACGAAACCCGTCCCTCCAGTGAGAAAAACGTGCATGGCACTGTAGTGTCGATGAGATGAGAGACCGGAACGGTTAGTCCACCGAGACCGGCGTGGCGTCGGCGAGCTTCACCTTCAAGTCAGGCACGCCGAAGGAGGTGCCTACGGCCAGGCCGGCCGCGATGAGTGGTGCGTTGCGGGGCACGGTGCGTGTTTGGTTGGCCACCTCGCCAAGCGACACGTGAGCCAGCTTGCTGTCCTGGATGGCCACCATCCGCCCGAATCGGCCGTCCGCGACGAGTGAGGCGGCGTGCGCGCCAAACAGCGTCGACAGGTTGCGGTCGTACGCGGTGGGCGTGCCCCCGCGCTGCATGTGGCCGAGGATGGTGGTGCGCACCTCGCTGTCGACGCGTTCTTTGAGTTGGTGCGCCAGTACGTTGCCGATGCCGCCGAGGCGCACAGGGTCAGGGCTGTCCTCGACGCGCTGCCGGACGGCTTGGGTGCCGCCCTGGGGTTTGGCGCCTTCGGCGATGGCGATGATCGTAAAGCGCTGCCCGCCGTGTTCGCGCTCGGCACACACTCGCGCAACCTCATCGATGTCATATTCCAACTCGGGGATCAGGATGACGTCGGCCCCACTGGCTACGCCGCCATGCAACGCAATCCATCCGGCGTAGCGACCCATCGTCTCCACGATCATTACACGGTGGTGGCTCTGCGCCGTGGTGTGAATGCGGTCGAGCGCTTCGGACACGATGGACACGGCCGTGTCGAAGCCGAACGTGCGCTCGGTGCCCATCACATCGTTGTCGATCGTTTTGGGGACGCCGACGAGGTCGAGGCCCTTCTGCTGGAGGCGATGGGCAATCGACATGGTGCCGTCGCCGCCGATGGCCACGATGGCGTCGAGGCCGAGCGTGTTGTAGTGCTTCACACACTGTGCGGAGACATCGGCTCCGCCGTGGTCATGTGCCTCGAATGGGTTGGCTTTGTTACTGGCGCCCAGGATGGTTCCGCCGCGCGTCAGGAGGCCGCTCACGGCACGGTAGTCCAGCGGTACGGTTTGGTTTTCCATCAGCCCCCGGAAGCCGTCGCGAAAGCCGATGACCTCGGCGCCATGCTGGGTGATGAGACTTTTGGTGACGGCGCGGATGACGGCGTTGAGGCCGGGGCAGTCGCCCCCACCGGTGAGTACGCCGACGCGAAGGGAAGCAGGCATGGACCGATGAGCGGTTCGTCGAGAGGAATGCGCGCCGTGCCAAAATGCACGTTTTGGCGCTGGAGTGCAACATTCCCCGGTCGGCTGCGGATCGAGGCGCGAAGCGGCTGATCCCGTCGACGGCCTCGCCACTCCGAAAGGGAGCGGACCCGTACACGCTTCCATCCCGCGCGACCGACGAGGACGGCCTGTGCACGTTCGCGACCTGATTCGTAGTTTTC
>CAYFQN010000150.1:0-8041 GCA_964345285.1 uncultured Rhodothermales bacterium | reverse complement strand
GCACGCCGAAGTTGGACCGGTAGCCCACGCCGCGCACGCTGATCCGCTCGCCGAGAGCAAAGTGGTGGCGGTCGTTCACCCAGACGCCCGCCAGCGGGCGCAACACCTCATCGAGGGAGAGCGCCGGCGTCAGCGCGACCTCAGCCGGAGAGAGCTGTTCCACGGTGAGCGCGACGGGCGCCGTCTGGGCCGTTTCAGCTTCGCGTATGGCCTCCACCGTCACCTCTGGCAGCGCATAGGACGGCGTCGCCGACGTGTCGGCAGGCTGCGCGCGGGCAGGCCAGGCGAGCAGGCCGAGCAGAAGAAATGCGAGGAGCGTGGAACGAGGCACCATGATGACGCGGGTGTGGTGAGACAGCAAACGCGTTGCCCTAACCCAACCCCAAATTTTAAGGTCCCCGTACCTTCGTGACGATGACGGAAGATTGATCACTCGTCATGTGCAAGACCACGATGACACCTTCCTGCTACGCCGTTTCGGTAGCCGGGGTGGGCGCGTGGTTGTTCGAGTGGGCAACGCCGTTCCCGTTCACAGACGTTGGCACGTGGCGCCGCTCACGGAGGAGGCGGGTCCACGTGCGTTTTGCAAAGTCGTAAAACGGCTGTTTGTGGTGGAGCCAGCCGAAGTGGAGCGCGTACGGGGTCACGTCCTTATAGTCGCCCCGGCCTGGAATGCGCGTCAGCACGCGGAGGAGCGTGTCGCGGAGGCGGGGGGAGGGCAGCCCACGCAGGCTGTAGATGAAGGCGTTGCTGTAGTAGCGGCAGGCGACCTCGTGGAAGTCTGTGTCGTGCTTCGTCATCCCTTCGATGAAGTCGAGCTGCGGGCTGTTGTGGCCCTGCATCCACGGGAAGATGGGCAGGTCGTACCGGCTCATCGCCATGGCCAGGCTCCACTCGCACGACTCTTCGTGGCGCCCCTCGTTCATGCGGCTCCGGAAGTGCGTTTCGTCGGAGCGGCTGAGGTAGTGCTGGGCCTGCTCGCACACCTCGCGCGTGAGATCGTCGTCCTGCGCGTAGATCATGCCGGCCTGGACGCGTGGGAGGTGGGTCAGTCCAAAGTGGTCGAGCGTACGGCCCCGCCGATTCAGCAGGAAGTCGACCACCACGCCGGCTCCCTTCGGTCCGCCAAAAAAGAAATCCGCTCGTTCCTGTCCGGTGGCTGTAAACGAGAACGCGCGCAGTTGCTTCCACAGCGGATCCGGGTCGCGGCACCAGATCATGTCAGCATCCACATACAGCGACCGGTCGAACGGTTTGAATTCGTGCAGGTGATGCTTGAAGCCCACGATGGATCGGTGTGCGGCGGGTAGGTTGCCCACCAACGAGAACAGATCGGCTAGCCCCTCCCGTTCAAGCACGGCGCGGTGCGAGGGGGGGCAATAGAGGGCAATGGGGCGGTGGGCATCGTGCCGGCGGATGGTCGTTACCGATACTACGGCGTGGCGCACGTAGCGCTCGGGGCCGTAGCTGTGTAGTACGTATCCTTCAGTGGGCGTGGGCATTACGTGGGTTGGGTGAATGACGTATTCAACGCCACAATCGACGATCCAACGGTGGGGTGCATCGGATGTTTGCCTCCGGGCTGGACCGGCGTGTAACGTAACGGTTTAAGTCAGGAGGTAGTTAGTTGCGAGCGGCGATCTGCTCCCGCTTCTTGCGCAGGCTGTCCATCAAGGCGTCGAAGCCGCGCTTGCGGACGACGGTCTGGAACGAGCGCGCGTAGCTCTCGGCAGTGCTGACCTCGTCGACGATGATGTCTTCGGCGAGCCATGTGCCGTCCTCGCGGTGCAGCACGTACTCGACGTTGGCCGAGGTGCCGCGGTACTGCGTGGCGGTGCGCACGAAGGCGCTGTCGCCGCTCACGTCGATGGTGTTGTAGGTGACCTCAGAATTATACACCTCCAGGTCGGCCATCGATTGGGAGCGCACGATGTCCTGAAAGACGTCAACGAACTCGGTCCGCTGAGCATCGCTCAGGTCCGCCCAGAACGGGCCGAGGGCCTGCTGGGCCATCGCACGGAAGTCAATCACGCCGTTGATCAGCGTTTTCAGTTCCTCGCGCTGCTGGGCGGTAAAGGTCGTGTCGCCCTGTAAGATGCTCTTAATTTGCTGGTCGCGCTCCTCCAGCATCTGCTGGATGGCGTCGGCGCTGTTATCCTGCGCCTGTGCCGGCTGTAGCGGGCTGGCGGCGACCGTGAGTGCGAGCAGCCCAAAGGCGAGTAATCGGGCAAGCAGTGACGTTGGGGGAAGTATGTGTGTCATGGTATACAATGGGTTGCTCATCAAGTCATCTGGTAGGGGGCGCACGGGGGGAGGTGCGCATCAGGGTGCATCATGACATCATTCAATAAGCGTACCGGATTGGGCGCGATCGGCGAGGACGCCCGTGACGCGCCAGAGCCGCAGCACAGCGACGTTGAAGCGCTGCACGGCTTCGTAGTAGCGGGCCTCGGCCTCTAGGTTGGCACGGACCGCATCCACCAGGTTCTCGGTACTTCCAAAGCCAAAGTCGAAGTTCAGCTGTTCCGTACGCAGCCACTCGCCGGTGATGGTGACGTCCTCATCGCGGGATTCCACGTTGGTCTGAGCGATGATTACTTGGCGGTAGGCATCCTCAATTTCAAAGCGGATGAGCTGCTGAGCGCCCTCCTCCTGGTAGCGCACCTCGTTGAGCTGGGCCTGCGCTTGCTCTACGCGGGCCTTGGTCTGGGCGAAATTCAGGTTCATCTGTAGCCCGAGGCCGGTACGCGTACGGTTGCCGCGGTAGGCGTCGCCGATGAAGGCATTGTCCTGGCGCGGGCGAGGGGGCAGCGTGAAGCTGTAGCCGTAGGTGGCCTGGATGCCAAGCTTGGGGTAGTAGTCGGACTCGGCCACGTCGACGAGCGCCTGACGCGCCGCGATGCCAGCCTCGGCCTGGTCAAGCTCGGGGCGATTGCGCACGCCCAGGGCGATGTAATGGGCGAGCGAGTCGGGGTGCAGGGTGAAGTCGATGGGGGTCAGTTCGTCGTCGGCTACGTCGACTGGGGTTGCGTCGTCCAGGAACAGCTGGCGGCGCAGTGCGGAGCGGGCCGTGGCCTGGCGCTGGTTGATCTCGACGAGGCGGCGGCCGTACTCCTGCTCGGTGAGGCGCACCTGGAAGAGGTCGGCGTCGTCAACGTCTTCGGCACCTTCATCTAGCAGCCGCTGCACCTCGCGCTTGGCACGGGCCACGGTTTCGCCCGTCCGGTCGGCTAGTCGCTCGAGCGCTTCGGTGAGTAGCACGTTGTAGTACAACTCGCCGGTGCGGAAGGCCACCTCCAGGGTTTTGCTGCTCACCTGGGCTGCCTCCACATCCACCGCATGGTTGGCTGCGCGGACGGTACCCGAGAGCTCGCCCCACGTCAGGAGCGGTTGCCGCGCGACGATCGAGAAGTCATTGAATGGGCGCAGCGCGCCGGGCGACCAGTCGTTCTCAATACTTGGGTCCAGGTAGTACGCACTCGCCGGCTGCTCAGTGACTGTCGTTCCGTCGAGCCCCGGGGCTAGGGAGTGGGCCGTATTCAGCGAGAAATCGGTCAGGAAGCGGCTGGCCCGCGCCTCCTGATACCGGCTGGCGGCACGCTGCTGCTGAGCGCGCACCTGATCGATCTCTGGGCTGACCCGCAGGGCATGGTGCACAGCCGCGGGCAGGGTAAGCTGCAGGGTGTCTGCCGAAGCGGGCTGCGCCCCGACAGGCTGCGCGACCACAAGCAGCCCTAAGCAGGCGAGCCCTAACAGCGGAGCGATCGGCATGTGGACGCGAAGGGGAAAAACGAGGGGGACTGAGAACAACAAAAGAGCGGTGTCGGATGAAGCGGTGGAATCACCAGCGGTTTGTAATCACATCATAGCCGCGGCACGGAAGAAAAAGGTAACACGAGGGAGTAAGAAACCAGCGAGGTCGGGGCATCGGGCCGCCATGTGAGTAGGGCAATCCGGCCGGCAAAGCTTTTTCGCGCGGTAAACCGATCGAGCTGCTGTCCGTTGATACCGATGTGTTCAATTTCCGATCGTCACCTGCCTGCGCATCCATGCCTGCTTCCGATAGCCCGCAATCGCTTGGCACTGTCATCCAATCCGTCATCGACCGGCTTGGGTTGCGGCAGCATATCAACGAGGCGCGCATCATTGAGACGTGGGCTACGCTGGCCGGTCCGCAGGTGAATGGCGTGACGAGCTCCGTGTGGCTCAAGGGCGAGACGCTGTTTGTCAAGATCCGGTCGGCGGCGTGGCGTCAGGAGCTTCACCTCCAACGCCGCGACTGGCGCCAGCGCCTCAACGATGAGCTGGGCGAAGAGCTGGTCAAGGAGATCGTATTCCGCTAGCGGGCATGGGCACTGCACCGGCCCAAAAAAAGTAGGGACGCGGTCAGTCGGCCACGTCCCTACTCACTAGCCCTGTGCCGGCGCGCCCCCGATCAGCCCTCGTACTTCTGGAAGGCGAGCGAGGTGTTGTGGCCGCCAAACCCAAATGCGTTGCTGAGCGCAGCCCGGACGGGGCGCTCCTGCGGTTCATTGAACGTGTAGTTCAAGTCGCACTCGGGGTCGGCCTCCTCAAAGTTGATCGTCGGCGGCACCACGTCGTTGCGGATGGCGAGAATCGTTGCAATCGCTTCGACGGCACCGGCGGCGCCGAGCAGGTGGCCTGTCATGCTCTTCGTCGACGACAAGTTCATCTCGTACGCGTGGTCGCCAAAGACCGCTTTTACGGCCTTCGTCTCGGCCACATCGCCGAGCGGGGTCGACGTGCCATGTGTGTTGATGTAGTCGATATCCTCCACGTTGAGCTGCGCGTTATCCAGCGCGCTGTTTAGCGCAAGCTGTACGCCGCCGCCCTCGGGGTCAGGAGCCGTTAGGTGATGCGCGTCGGCCGACATGCCGAGGCCGGTGACCTCGGCGTAGATGCGTGCACCGCGGGCCTTAGCATGTTCAAGCTCTTCGAGGAAGAGGGCGCCCGCGCCGTCGCCCATCACGAATCCATCCCGGTGGGCGTCGAACGGGCGGCTGGCTCGCTCGGGGTCGTCGTTGCGGCTGGAGAGGGCGCGCATCGAGCTAAAGCCGGCGATGCCGAGCGGGTCGATGCAGGCCTCGGTGCCACCGGTGAGGGCCGCGTCCACGTTGCCATCACGGATCAGCTTGTAGGCGTCGCCGATGTTGTTGTTACCTGTCGCACACGCCGAGACGATGGCGTAGTTCGGGCCACGGAAGCCGTAGCGGATGGCGATGCGCCCCGAGGCGATGTCGGGGATCAGCATCGGGATGAAGAAGGGCGACACGTGCCGCTCGCCGTGCTCCTCAAACGAGACGGCCTGCTCGCGGAAGACGTGAATGCCGCCAATGCCGCTGCCAAAGATGACCGCCGTTCGGTCTTTGTCCTCCTGCGCCATCGTCTCGGGGTCGAGGCCGGCGTCGTGCACGGCCTGGTCAGCAGCGACCATGCCGTACTGGCAGAACGGATCCATCCGGCGCGCTTCCTTACGCCCCAAATGCTCGCTGGCATCAAAGCCTTTCAACTCGCACGCAAACCGGGTCCGGAGGTCGCTCGGATCGAATGACTCGATGGTGGCCGCGCCGCTCTGGCTGTTCATCATCCCCTCCCAAAAGGCATCGACAGAGAGGCCGAGTGGGGTCAGCGCGCCCATGCCAGTTACAACGACTCTGCGCGGTGCATCATGCATAGCTTAAAGCGGTCGTGTCGAGCCTGTGGCGCAGCGGGCTCCAGGAGGACGAGCCACACGTGCGGGGGCAGGCAGGTAAAGAGAAGAGGCGCCGACCAGCAGCCGACGGACAGCGGCCCGGGGACGAACGACCGTCGCTCGCCGCCGGGCGCATCACCAGTCAACCGGGCTTAGGAGGCCTTCGATTCGAGGAAGTCGATGGCGTCGCCCACGGTGGCGATTTTCTCCGCTTCCTCGTCGGGAATGGTGATGTCGAACTCCTTCTCAAACTCCATAATCAACTCGACGGTGTCCAGCGAGTCGGCGCCGAGATCATTCGTAAACGAGGAGTCGCGGTTCACGTCGGACTCATCAACGCCCAGCTTGTCGACGATGATGGAGGTGACGGTGGACTCGATATCGTTAGCCATAAGGGAAAGCCTCTTGTTGTGTAATCCGAAGGGGTGATAGATTGAATCGTCAAGCCGCGTACGGAGTGCGTGCCTGACAGTTCAGGCGGAGGGCGCCCAGCGGTACTGCTGAACGTCACATTCAAGCGTCAGAAACTAAGGTAAGACCGTCCGAGAAGCAACGGACCGCCCTCGTTTGATGCAGACTTCTCAAAGCCTGCATGGAGCCTCCAAAAACAAGAAGACTTCCAACGCCTCGTTTTGTATGTTAAGCGCCCCATCTGCAATGGGCCGCGTGATGCAACGACCGTACGAACCATTCCCCAGGCGTTCCGTTACGTCTTTTGCTTGAAAATCGCTTGTATCCCCAGCATTTATTCTGCTGACTAATCGCACCTGCTCATGTCCTACCTGTATACCTCCGAGTCGGTGTCGGAGGGCCACCCCGACAAAGTCGCCGACCAAATCTCCGATGCCATTCTCGATGCCATGCTGGCCGAAGACCCAAACAGCCGCGTGGCCGTCGAAACGCTGGTGACAACGGGGCTCGTCGTCCTCTCTGGCGAAGTCACCACCGATTCCTTCGTCGACGTGCAAGAAATCGCTCGCACCGTGATTCGCGACATCGGCTACACCGATCCGCTGCTTCGCTTCGATGGCGACTCGTGTGGGGTGCTGAGCAGCATCCATGAGCAGAGCGCCGACATCAGCCAGGGCATAGACAGAAAGGACGCGCAGGGCGCGGGTGATCAAGGCCTCATGTTCGGCTACGCGTGCCGCGAGACGCCTGAGTTGATGCCGATGGCCATTACGTACGCCCATCACCTGATGGAGACGCTGGCCGACATCCGTAAGAACACGGACTTGATGCCGTACCTGCGGCCCGATTCGAAAAGCCAGGTCACCGTCGAGTACGAAGACGACCGCACCACGCCGCGCCGCGTGCACACCATCGTCGTATCCACCCAACACGATGCCGAGGTGACCCAGGAGCAGATCCGCCACGATGTGCGCACCATCCTGATCCCACGGGCGCTGCCCAATGCGATGATCGACGACGACCTCATCCTGCACGTAAACCCGACGGGGCGGTTCGTAATCGGTGGCCCGCACGGCGACACGGGCCTCACCGGGCGCAAAGTGATCGTGGACACGTACGGCGGTAAAGGCGCCCACGGCGGCGGCGCATTCAGCGGCAAAGACCCCTCGAAGGTCGACCGCAGTGCGACGTACGCGGCGCGCTACGTGGCGAAAAACCTGGTTGCCGCCGAACTAGCCGAGGAAGCTGAGGTGCAGGTGGCCTACGCCATCGGCATGGCTGAGCCCATCTCGATCGATGTGCATACCGGAGGCACGGGCAAGCTCCCCGATCAGCAGCTCTGCGACCTCGTGCAGGAGGTGTTTGACCTGGCCCCGGCCAGCATCATCCGCGACCTCGACCTGTTGAAGCCGCGCTATCAGAAGACGGCAGCGTACGGCCACTTCGGGCGCGACGGCTTCCCGTGGGAGGCCCTCGACCGCGTGGACGATCTGAAGGCGGCTGCCAAACAGTTTGCGTAGTATTCGCGACCAAGACGGAATTGGCGAGGCAAGCGGTCTTTTTTATCGTGAGCAGCTTGGGTTTATTGTGAGCATGGGCGTCGGGCACCCCGTGAGGGCAGAAGCGCGACGCACCGCCACCATGCTGCTCATGACCCGACCGACCCATGCTACTACGCCGCCTTGCGCCCCGGGGTACCCTGCTGTGTATCCTTGCGGCTTTCATGGCCTTCGCGCTGCCGAGGCTATCTGCTGCCCAGCCCACGTCCATCACGCCCGAAGCGCTGAGCGGGCTCACATTCCGCAGCCCCGGGCCCGCCGTGACCGGCGGCCGCATCCACGACGTGGAGGCGCTGCCCGACGACCCGTCGACGGTCTACCTGGCGACCGCCTCCAGCGGGCTCTGGAAGACGACGAA
>CAYFQN010000149.1:0-8115 GCA_964345285.1 uncultured Rhodothermales bacterium | reverse complement strand
GCGGCACCCCCGTGTAGATGGGCAGTAGCGCAGCAATCAGCAGAAACGGCGTCCAGAGGATAGCCGCCCCCGTGTACCATGCCGAGATGAAGAGGTGCCTCACGCGGCGGTGCTGCAGCGTCACGATCATGCACACGGCCACGATCAGAAACGCCGGGATGATAAAGCCGACATACGCCACCGTCGGCATCTCCAGCCACTCGACACCGCGCGAGTAGCCAGCTAAGATGCCGATCGTGCCCACGACCATCCCAATATTCCACCAGCCCGCGCTAAACAGCAAGAACGACTGCCCGCGCAACGGCGTTTTGAGCACGCGCGACCACAGCCACAGCACCACGCCCACGCCGGCCATCGACAACCAGCCGTAAATCATCGTGTTGAGGTGCGCCGGCCGAACCCGCCCGAACGTGAGCCAACCGCGCTCCACCAGCCAATCGGGATGGTTAAACTTGAAGCTGGCCAGCAGCGCGAGCACCGACCCGATGATGAGCCAGAGCGTCCCGCTAGACACAAAAGCAATCACCGACCACCGCGTGGACCGGTCCACGTCGCGGCGCCAGCCCACCCTCAATTCCTCGGCGCGCTGCGCGATGGTCGTACCCGGGCTAAGAAACGAAGAAAGAGAGGACTCTGCCATGGCGGCGTCCTGGGCGTAAGTGTAGAAAATTACCGGTCGTGCGTCTCGGACGGATCGTCGCCAGGCTGCAGGAGCTGATCCTGCACATCCCCCACGGGCTCATCATCGTCAAAGATCACGTAAGCGCCCGACTTTAGATTGCGAAATTGACCCGACTGAGCCGATCGAAACAATATAGCTAGCGTGATCGCTGCTCCGATAACGAGCACGGCCAGAATGACAATCAGGGGCGAATAGATCATGCGCTCGGCGGAATGTAGCACGGTAGGGCGTGCGCCTCACTGGCCGCGGTCTCTCCGTTCCACGGCACCGTATGCTGGAGCATAGCCGCGTCGTCGGTTGAGGCCGACTGGCGCTCGTCGATGTCGCGCAGCACGTAGTATAACATCACCGCCAGGAAAACGGCTGCCGCCAGGTATAGGGCGAGCACGAGGCCGTTGGTCGCCCGCTCAATATTAAACTGGGAGTCGTCCATCGGCGTCGTCGCGCTAGTCGCGTGCGCTGTTCAGTCGCGTATTGTTGTGGAGTAGACCTAGGCCCACCGTTATGGTAACGGTACGGGTTATGGTAACGGTATGGCGCGCCATCTTTCAACCCCGAGTGAAAACAACTTGTAATGTGTAGATGCATGTCCATCAGGCGCGTTTCTATTTATTCAACATTACTTGTAATAACAAAAAATGCTGGATTCTCTAATTGTCTTCATCAATTCTTGGGCGGTTGCGGCTACCGGTCAAAAGAAAGAGCGGGCCGCAGGTTGCCCTGCGCCCGCTCGCGTGGCCGGTTGTCGATAGCGCTTACGCTACACGACGTTTCGCTGCGCTACATTTTGCTACACGTCTCGGAGCCATGCCTTAAGCATCCAGAGGTCGTTTTCGATGTGGTCCTGGATATCCGCCATCAAGTCGGCCGTGCCTTGGTCGTATTGCTCGGCGGCCTGGTCGTGTTCTTCGCTGATGGCGCCGTGCATTCGCTCCAAATCAGCGGATAGGCGGCGCACCATCTCATCGGCGTCGGGAATGGACGGGTCCTCATCCAACGTAGCGTGTTGCAGCACAGTAGCCAGCGTGTGGATGGGCCGCCCGCCGAGTGCCCGCACCCGCTCGGCCAGGTCGTCAATTACATTGGCCCAGTCGGTATAGAACGTTTCGAACTTGGCGTGGAGCTCAAAGAAGTGGCGCCCCTCCACATTCCAGTGGTAGTGACGGGCCTTCTGGTAAAACACCGTTGCGTCTGCAATGAGCTGATTGAGCGCCTGAATATCACGATCTTGCGTTCCTTCGGTGGAAAGTCCAGTAGCTTCCATAGTGACTCAGAGATTTCATTTGTGATACAGTGAAAGGACTGTATGAACCGCGTAGCATGGTAACTAACAATCGCCTCCCGAGTGCCGTAGCATCTTACCGACCGATGCACTGACGCGCTGGAATCGCCTCTCTCCCTGCCGCCACTATGCACCGGTGCGGTAATACAGTTCACCGGCTCTCTTCCGGATCGCCTGCACTCGGTGCGCCGATTGGATTCGCCAAACCGCGAACCAATTCCCTACTCTCTCTTTTAATTGCCAGGTCAGCCCCTTGTAAATCGGGGGGCATTCGGATTCCTGGACACCGTTGCTCTGTTGGGGCTTCGACATATATTCCTCATGAGTCAATAAAAGCGTACGTGCTATGGACAAGCGCCTCGTCCCAGCTGCTCACCTCGAAAAAGCCGCTCGGCGCTTCAAGCTTCTCAGCGAACCCGTCCGCCTTGAACTGCTCAACCAGCTTCAGTTGCAAGGGGAGATGGCTGTCAACGAACTCGTCGAGGCCACGGGCTACCGGCAGGCCAACGTGAGCAAACACCTCGGTCTGCTGGCCGACGAAACCCTGGTTGCCCGCCGCAAGGAGGGGCTGTACGTGTACTACCGGATCAAGGACCCAACCCTCTCGGCCATGTGCATGCTGGTGTGTGGGCGGCTCCGCGAGGAAGAAGCGGCCGCGTCCGCTGGCCCCTCGGCCGACTGATCGTCGGGGTTCGTGTTAGCAACGCACTGGTTGCGATTGGGTGCGCTCCCGGCGTGTTTGGGGTCGAGCGCCCCCTCTCTCCTGACGCCTCTTGCTGCGCATGCCCACGCTCGCCGCCCTCGACTGGCTCGTCATCGGCCTCTACTTTCTGGTCATCTTTGGCATTGCCTACTGGGCGTATCGGCAGGAGCAAGCAGGCGAAGAGACCTCGGCCGACTACTTTTTGGCGGGCCGCAACGTGGGGTGGTTCGTCGTGGGCGCCTCGTTGTTCGCGTCGAACATCGGCTCGGAGCACCTCATCGGGCTTGCCGGGACGGGCGCCGATAGCGGCGTCGCGGTGGGCCAGTTTGAGATCGTGGCGTCGCTCGTCTTGCTCCTGCTCGGCTGGGTCTTCGTCCCGTTCTACATCAAGAGTGGCGTCTTCACGATGCCCGAGTTTTTGGAGCGGCGCTACTCACCTGCTGCGCGGTGGTACCTCTCCATCATTTCAATTATTGGCTATGTGCTGACGAAGATCTCGGTGACGATCTACGCGGGCGGCATCGTGTTCGAGACGCTGATGGGCATTAGCTTCTGGACAGGTGCCCTCTTCGTGGTCGTGGCGACAGGGATCTACACCATCTTCGGCGGGCTGCGTGCGGTGCTCTACACGGACCTGATCCAGGCTGTTGTGCTCATCGTCGGCGCTGTAACGGTGACGCTGCTCGGGCTCTCCGAACTGGGCGGGTGGAGCGCGCTGCAGTCGGCGGTCGCCCCCAGCTTTTTCGACCTGTGGAAGCCTGCGACAGCCCCCAACTTCCCCTGGACGGGCATCCTGTTTGGCGCCCCGATTCTGGGCGTGTGGTACTGGTGCACGGATCAGTTTATCGTGCAGCGGACGCTGTCGGCCGTGAACGAGGACCATGCGCGGCGCGGCGCCGTCTTCGCCGGTTTCCTGAAGCTGCTGCCGCTGTTCATCTTCGTGATCCCCGGCGTCATCGCGTATGCGCTGTCGCAACAGGGCGCGCTGGTGCTGAACGAGTCGGACCAGGCACTGCCTGCCCTCATCGGTACGCTGCTGCCGGTGGGGGTGCGTGGGATCGTGGTGGCCGGGCTGATGGCCGCGCTCATGAGTTCGCTCTCGTCCGTCTTCAACTCGTGCTCCACGCTCATCACGTGGGACGTATACCGCGAGCTGAAGCCAGACGCGTCGGAGCGGCAGCTGGTGTGGGTGGGGCGCCTCAGCACGGGCGTACTCGTCGTCCTTGGGCTCCTCTGGATCCCACTCATGGAGAACATCAGCGGCCAGCTGTACACGTACCTGCAAAGCGTACAGGGCTACATTGCGCCGCCCATCGCTGCCGTCTTTCTAATGGGCATCGCTTGGAAGCGTATCAACGCGCAGGGCGCCATTTGGTCGCTCGGAATGGGGTTCGTGCTGGGCGCCACGCGGCTCATTCTGGAGCTCATCAACGGCGCGAACCGGGATGGCTTGCCCAGCGGCACGGTCGTGGAAACCGTCGCCGAGGTCAACTTCCTGCACTTCGCCATCATGCTCTTCATGGTATGCATGATCATTCTGGTCGGCGTTAGCCTGCTCACGGCCAAACCGGTCCGCGAGAAGGTGGCTGGCCTCACGTTTGCGCTGGCCGATGAGACGGTCGCTGGCCAAACAGATGCGGACCTGATCGCGGCCGACCTGGAGTCCGACCCGGCATGGCGCCGCCGCGACTTGATCCTGACGATCGCCCTGTTCGCCTGCGTGGCACTCATCTGGCTGTACTTCACCGGGTGAGTTCGACGCGCCGCTACTTGGTCTCGATGACAACGACGCCGTTTGCGCCGCGCGAGCCGTAGATGGCCGCCGCCGCGTCTTTCAGCACGGTGATCGACTTCACTTCGGACGGGTTAACCGCGTCGAGCACGCCGTTTGCATTGGGCTGAATCGCAATGCCGTCCACGATGTACAGCGGGTCAGTGCTGCCGTAAAAGCTGTTGACGCCCCGGATGCGGATGCGCAGCCCCCCACCGGCGGCGGGCAAAACATCAACGCCCGACACGTTGCCGTCGATGAGGTCGGCCAACTGGTTGGCCACGCGGCGACGCTGTGCCTTGTCCACGTCGACCGTCCCGACGGACCCAGTCACCTGGCTGCGCTTCTTCGTCCCGTAACCTACTGGAACGTCGTCCTCAGGCGGCGCCGTTTCGGCGGCTGCAGCATCGCTCGCAGATTGGGTCGTCACGCACCCTGTAGGGACGAGCAGTAGGGCCGCGAGCAGCCCCGCGGAGAGTAGCATGGTAGGTACGGAAAGCCTGTTCGGTCGCTTCATAACTTGACGGGATGGCGTGACAAAAACGCGATGGAAGGGCTAGCGGCGGGACGCCATCCTACCGGATGACGTGCGGAGCGGCACGGAGGGGCGGTCGAGCACGGTGACTGAGGTATCGCCTTCCACAATGCGTACGTGCTGATTGACGGCCAGGTCGCGGAACGTCTGTGTGTCCTGCGCAGCGTGGGGCCAGCTGATCGTCAGCGTGTCGACGCGCGTTGCTCCGCCGAGCCCGATCTCCTGCTGTAAGCTGGACGCCCCGAAGCTTCCGCCGGTGTCCACCGTGCGATGCAGCGTGCGCGTCGAGCCATCCGCAGTTGTCACGGTGAGCCGCAGCCGTGCGCCGATGGCCGACCGGTTCGAAGCCGTACCCACGAGGTCGATCGTGATCCAGTTGCCGCCGTGCCCTGGATTCTCGAAAAGCGCGTTCCGAAAGTGGTCGCCTTCTACGGCGCCGCCAATCACCGTGTAGATGTCTTGATCGCCGTCGCGGTCGAAATCGCCAAACCCGACGCCGTGTCCTTTCTGGATGTGGCCCAGCCCGCTGGCGAACGTCACTTCGTGGAAACCGCGGCCGCCCTGATTGTGGAACACGCGGTTGGGCACGACGGAGCGCAGGTCGGGCGCGCCGGTGCCCACGTAGAAGTCCGGATAGCCGTCATTGTCCAGGTCGCCGTAATTGGCGCCCATCCCGAACATAATTTTGTCGACACCGGTCTCAGCGGTCACGTCGGTGAACGTGCCGTTGCCATTGTTGCGATAGAGCCGCGGAGGCTCGACGGGGGGCGATAGTGTGCGGCCGACGTACTCAGCGGCCACGGCCTCGGCCACGCGCTGCAGATAGCGCATGTCGTAGCCGGAGACGAACAGGTCGTCGCGGCCATCCTGGTTATAATCCCAGAACCACGTCGGAAAGCTGAAGCGTGGCGCAGCGACGCCGGCGGCGGCAGCGCGCTCGGTGAACGATGCCCCCTCAGATAGCGCCTCACCGGGGTGGATGAACAGCCGGTTGTCGGCACCCAGGACGGAGACGTACAGGTCGGGCCAGCCGTCGCCGTTCACGTCGCCCCAGTCGGCGCCTTTCACGTAGGCGTTCAGATCAAGACCCAGCGCGCCGGCGGCGTTGGTGAATGTGCCGTCGCCATTGTTGAGGTACAGCGCACTTGGGTGATCGGGCGTGGCGTCGCTGGCCCGGTCGCCCGTCAGGAAGTTCATGGCGACGCTCGACTCATTCCCGACGAACACGTCGATCCAGCCGTCGCGGTTGACGTCGCTCCACGCGCCCACCTGCGTAGGGTGGCGTGCACCGAGGCCTGCCTCGATGGTGACGTCGGTGAACGTGCCGTCGCCGTTGTTGCGGAGCAGCGAGTTGGGATGCTGCCCTGCATCGCCCAGCCAGGCACCGCGCAAGATGAGCACGTCTTCAAAGCCATCGTTATTGTAGTCGGCGTGGGTCGTGTTCAGGCCGCTCACAATACCCGTCAGTCCGGCGGCCTCGGTCCGATCCACAAAGCCACCTTCGCCGTCGCTCAGGTAGAGCTTAGCCTGGTCCGTCAGGCCGTACGAGGTGGCAAAGACATCGAGGAAGCCGTCGTTGTTAAAGTCCTCCACGTTCGCCCCGCCGGCGATGGCGTTGTGATCGACGCCCAGATCCATCGCCACGTTGCGAAACGGCTGGATGGCGGCTCTCGCTTCGGGCTCCAGGCCGTCAATGCGGTACTGGGCGGGCACGTCCTCCGGGTAGGCACCGAGCGTCATGTACCCAATATTGAGCAACCACAGCGCCGACCAGTCTGCCCAGTGCACGTCGCGGATGCGTTGGTAGAGCGATACAGCATTGCGCGAGCCGGTCTGGTCTTGATGCACGCCAGCGCCCGTAATCGGCAGGATGCACGCTTGGGCTGAGGGGGTCTCGCGGCAGTTCGTCTGCTCGCCGAGCCGCAGGTACGCCAGGGCGAGCAGGTCATAGAGCGGCTTCGTGGTGGGCTCCACGGGCGGATTGCCCAACTCACGGTGCAACGCGGTCAGCACTTGAAGGGCCGACCGGGTCTCGCCGGCATACAGCAGTTCGTTAGCGTACGTCATTCGCTGCTGCGGCGACGCCTTTGACACGCTGCCGTCCATTGCTGCTCGCGTGGACTCGGCCCGCACATGATTCAGGTGGAAGTAGTCCAGCGGATGGGTACGTGCTGCTTCAGCCACGTGGGCCAGCGTGTCCGCCATGGCGGCCGTTGACGCATCCGGCGGTGTCGACGCGCTCTCACAACCCATCAGGCCCATGCCACCCAGGAGGATGACGATGAGGGCATCACAAACCCGACGGGGGCGTGCCCTAGCCGGACAAAGAGGACTCACTGCGACTTGGTTTTAATGATAATGACGCCGCTGGCTCCGCGCGAGCCGTAGATGGCTGTTGCGGCCGCATCCTTCAGCACGGTGATCGACTTCACATCGTAGGGGTTAATTGCGTGGAGCGTCCCGCCTGGGCCGGGCGTCACGGGCATGCCATCCACCACGTACAGCGGTGCGCTGCTTCCGTAGATGGAATTCGTCCCGCGAATGCGCACCTGAATGCCGCCGCCTGCCTCTGAGACCTGTACGCCTGCCACATTTCCTTCCAGCAGCTCGGACAGTTGCATGGCGGCGCGGCGCTCCCGCACCTTATCGCCTTCGACGGTCGAGATCGCGCCCGTAGTGCTGGCCCTGTCTTGCGTACCGTAACCGACCTCCACCGACTCGCCGGGTGCTCCCTCCGAGGCTGCATGATCCGCAGAAGAGTGTGTCGATGCGCACCCCGAAGCGATGAGCGCGCCGCAGACTACACAGACCGTGAGGAGGGACGATGACAGTAATCGATCGATGGCCATAGCCTACCTCGTTTGAACGCGATCCGCTTGAAGCGCCTGGCCGCGTGTACATTTGGGAGGGGGCGCTTGCCCCTCGCTGCAGTGCATCGGGCAGTGGCAGGTGCGCCACGCCAAAGTAACTTGACCGTCAGACGTGGGTTGCATGCCTCTGTACCGCTTGAGTTCCTCCTTCCCGGCGTTCTGACCAGTCCACGCGGCGTCTCTTCCATCGCAAGACCACTATTGGCCGCATGGGGAGAGGGCAAGGCCTTGGGTGCTTCTCACAGCCTCGACAACTACCGCCGCCTCGACAA
>CAYFQN010000148.1:0-8156 GCA_964345285.1 uncultured Rhodothermales bacterium | reverse complement strand
ATCGGATGCGAAATCCGAATGCAATACCACTATCGGCTTTTGAAGAGAAACCGAACCTAATCCAAAATGCCGGTTCTGAAAAAGTTAGAGCGCTAAATTGGGAAATAAATTAAACGATCCACAGTCGACGACTCGAAATCAAATAAGGTGCCCCTGACGGGGCATCCTTTCCGTTTGACTCTCGTGAACTGATATTGTATATAATGTTGGCGTTAGGGTATCTCGTCTCCCGACTTGCTCAGATCCATGAAATGTGTACCACCGCATTTCCCATACTGCAGCCGCTGACCGTGAGACGTGTGTCCTTTACGTATCGCCACTCACCGATTTAGTAACGACCAGGATCATCATGAAAAGATTGCTAAAGAGACTCACATGGGGACTCTTTCTGTGCCTGCTGGCCCCTGGCCTCGCACTGGCGCAAGAGGGTACCGTAGAAGGAACTGTTACCGACGCCGGGACGGGAGATCCTCTTCCGGGCGCAACCGTCCAAATTGTGAATACCAATCTGGGCGCTGCTACCGATGCGGAAGGACAATACACCATCCCGTCGGTACCGGCCGGCAACCAACGGATTCAGGTTTCCTTCGTCGGATACGACACGGTCACCCGCCAAATTCAGGTGCAAGCCAATCAGACGGCCACGGCGAATTTCGAAGTTGCGCCGTCCACGGCCGAGCTGGATGAGGTCGTCATCACCGGCTACCGCGCCGAGCGGAAGCGGGTAGAGACGGGCTCTTCGGTGTCTGTTTCGGCTCAGGAGATTGAGGGCGTGACAGTGCGTAGTCCGGATGCCGCTCTGCAGGGGCGCGCTGCTGGTGTGCGTGTCACGAGCGCCAGCGGCCAGCCGGGCGCCGCCGTGCAGGTCAACGTGCGCGGTACAGGCTCCATTACTGCCGGCTCCGACCCGCTTTACATCATCGATGGCGTGCAGGTGAGCAATAACAACGAGTTGTCGCTCGCCTCGGGCAACCCGCTTTCGGCCATCAGTCCCAATGACATCGCCTCCATCGAGGTGCTCAAAGATGCCTCGGCCAAGTCGATCTACGGGGCGCAGGCGGCCAACGGTGTGGTGATCATTACCACCAAAGGCGGCCGGCGCGGGGCCACTGAGGTCTCGTTCAGCACGCAGATCGGAAGTGTAGACCGGATCAAGACGTTCGATGTGCTGAACGCCGAGCAATATCTCGATTACCGAGCACGCGCGCTCGACAACACCGCGCCCTCCATCCCGCTGGAGCAGGCTCGCCAATTTGCCAATCAGTTCTGGGGTCCGGATTCGATCGATACCAACTGGCAGGACCAGGTCTTCCGGAATGGACTGACGCAGTCGTACAACATGTCACTCCGTGGCGGCGGTGAGAAGACGAGCTTCTTCGTATCGGGACGCTTTACCCGGGACGAGGGGCAGATCATCGACTCGCAGTTGAAGCAGGGTGGCCTGCGGGCCAACATCGACCACCAGGTCAACGATAAGTTGCGCTTCGGAACGAAGTTCAGCGCGACCACGACGCGGCTCAACGGGACGATTTCGGACGGACCATTTATTAACAGCCCGTTCTGGTCGGCCCAGTTCATTCCGGCGACGTCTCCTGTGTTCAACATTCCAGGCGACCCGAGCAGTGGCTTCAACCTGTCGCCGGATGGCACCTTTAGCTTTAACCCGGTTGCGCAGGAAGAATTCAACACCCGCGAGTCGAGCACGAACCAGATCATTGCCAGTGCGTCGATGAACTATTCCATCACGGATAACCTGATTGCGCGCTCGTTCGCCGGCATCAACCACCTCGACTCGCAAGAAGAAGATCTCGATGATTCGCGCCTTCCCGCTAACCAGGGCGTGGGCGGTAGCCTCGGCGTCTTTGCGGACCGGACGACCAACTTTAACATCAGCCAGACCTTCACGTATTCGAATGTCTTCAATGACGTGCACAGCGTGTCGGCCCTGGCCGGTGCCGAGCACAGGCAGGAAGACCAGGATGACTTCAGCACCCGTGGCGAAGGCTTCCCGAACTTTCTCTTCCGCACGCTGGCCAGCGCGGCCAATCCAGTTAACTCGTTCTCGGCGAGGACCGAGTTCCGCCAGTCCAGCTTCTTCGGCGACGTGGAGTACACGTACAACAACACGTACCAGATCAAGGGTACGCTGCGGTACGATGGCTCGTCGCGTTTCGGTGAAGACAACCGCTGGGGCCTCTTCGGCACGGTGGGCGGCTTCTACCGGATCTCGAATGCGGCCTTCCTCGAAGACGTCGATGCGTTGAATAACCTCCTGATTCGCGCCGGTTGGGGACTTACCGGAAACAGCTCGATCGGCAACTTCGCCTCGCGCCGTCTCTTCGGCAGCGGCGGCGAGTATGCCGGCGGCGCGGGCATCGGCCCGTCGAGCCTGGGCAACAACCTGCTGACGTGGGAGGAGAACCAGGAGATCAACCTCGGTCTCGACTACAGCGTCTTCGGCGGCCGGCTATCCGGCTCGGTTGATGCCTACCGCAGTGACCGGCAGGAGCTGCTCCTAAACCGCGACCTGCCGAACGATAGTGGTTTCGGCGGCATCACCGAGAACATTGGTGAAGTGCGGGCGCAGGGCCTCGAGTTTGCTGTCGAGACAGTGAACGTCGATGCCGGCAGCTTTGTCTGGCGCACGAACTTCAACATTGCCTTCCAGAGCACCGAGGTGCGCGAGCTGCTGCGCGATGATAATGAGATCGTTGCGGGCGGTGTATACCGCGTGGGCGAAGAAATCAACCAGTTCGAGTTTACTCGCTGGGCGGGCGTCAACCCGGCCAATGGGCGGCCCATGTACCTCGACCTCAACGGCAATCTCACGTACGTAGGCGATGATGCCGACGATGAAGTGCTGATGGGGAATACCGAGCCGACCCACTTCGGTGGGTTGGGCAACACATTCTCCTACAAAGGCCTCACGCTGGATGTCTTCTTCCAGTTCGATTACGGCCGCGAGACGCTCAACAACAACGCGTTCTTCGCCGATGTGGGCTACTTCCCGTGGAACAAAGACGATGATATCCTGGACTTCTGGCGGGAGCCGGGCGACATCACCGAGGTGCCCAAACCCTTCGGTTCGCTGCTGCTCTCGGGGGGTACCGTATTCCCGGATGGCACCACGGAAGGCGTCTTCACCCAGCGCTTCATGGAGGATGCGTCGTATATCCGCCTGAAGCAGGTGAAGCTGAGCTATCAGGTGCCGCAGTCGCTGCTGACCCGCATCGGGCTCCGCCGCGCCTCGCTGTTCGTCCAGGGCGAAAACCTGGCGACATGGACCGAGTTCACCGGCCCCGATCCCGAAATCATTGGGACTGGCCTGGGTGAGTTCCCGCAGTCGCGGCGCATCACCGGTGGGCTGAACCTGACGCTCTAAATGGATGACAACCGTGGGCGGGGTGGCATTGACCACCCCGCACCGCGCGTTGCCCTACCGGAGCATCCCAACCGCTACGAGATCCAGATATCTGTACTAATCAGTCTATCATTATGATGAATCGTTTACTCACTATCGCACTGGCTGCCGTGCTCGCGCTCTCGATGGGCGCCTGCGACACCATCGCGCTCGAAGACGTGGAGCCGGCCCAGAGTATTTCTTCCGAGGAAGCGCTCTCCAGCCTGACCGGCATTGAGGCGCTCCTTGTCAACATGTATGATCGCCTGCAAGGCACCGGCCGGTACGCTCAGGTGTACCTGCTGTACCCTGCCGGGCTAGCCGATAACGTGCAGCTCGTCCAGGGCAACTCGTCGAACCGGTATCCGGGTGTAGTCGCGAACGCTCGCGGTACGCACATGACCGCGTACGGCGGCCCGTACAGCACCATCAACGAAGCGAACAATATCATCGCGAGCGTGGGCGATGTCGAGATCGACGCACCTGATCCCCAGTCGATCCGCGATCGCATTCGAGGCGAGGCGCTCTTCCTCCGGGCCCTGAGCTACTTCGACCTCGTTCGCACCCACGCATACGAGCCGGGCCGTGAGGTCAACGGCTTCTCGCAGGGGGTCATCCTGCGCACCGAGCCCACCCGCAGCGTCGAAGATGCCGACTTCCGGGCGCGGGCCAGCAATCAGGAAGTATACGACCAAGTCGTCGCCGACTTGAACGAGGCCACGGGACTCTTGGCCGGCAACAGCCGGGGCAAGTCCCACGCGAATGAAGCTGCGGCCTGGGGGCTGCTCTCGCGTGTGCACCTGTACCTCGAGAACTGGAGTGAGGCCGAGACGGCTGCGACGAATGCGCTCAACGCAACGAACGCCTCGCTCGTGGTGGATACCGGCAATGGCGAGTTGCTGAGCGCCTGGTTTAGCTCCACGCATCCCGAGTCGGTCATGGAGCTGCAGATGACCTCCGGGCAAGACGGCGCCTCGACAAACTCCAACGGCGCGCTGCAGGCGCTGACGATTGGAGCACCGGAGCGCCGCGTATTCACCTACGAGGTCATCCCGTCCAATGACTTGCTTGCAACACATGAAGAAGGCGATGCCCGCTTCGATCTGTATGCCAGTGACAATCCCAGCGATCCTTCGGAGGGGCAGCTCTACATGCAGAAGTACACGGGCACGCTCGGCGAATTTGCCGACCGCCTCCCGATCATCCGTGTGGCGGAGCTCTACTTGAACCGGGCCGAGGCCCGCGCCGAGCAGGAGAACACCTCTGGCGCCCAGGCCGACCTGAACGCCGTGCGCAACGCCCGTACCCTGGACGACGTGACGGCGAGCGGCGATGCCCTCATCGAAGCGATCCTCACCGAGCGCCGGCTGGAGCTGGCCTTTGAGGGGCATCGCTTCTTCGATCTGAAGCGCCGCGCTCGAGACATTCCGAAGCCGCAAACGACCTTCGGCGTGCTGGACTACGAGGACTTCCGTATCCTGGCTCCGTTCCCGAACGCTCAGGTTCAGAGCAACCCGAAGCTGGACCAAAACCCCGGCTACTAAGCTCCCCTATGCGGTCGTGCCGGGGCGAACGTACCGCCCCGGCCTCGGCCGATGAATCCTCGGAACGCGCTCACTCAGTTTGTAACCTGTATCTGACATGAATATTAAGAGCTTCAAACTTCTCATACCCATTGTGCTGGTCAGCTTCGTCCTGGCCGGCTGCTTCGATGAAATTGCGGGCCCGTATGACGGACCGGATAAAGTCGCCTTCTCCCAGGTGGGCGGGGGCTACTCCACTTCGGTATCTACAGGCCAGGGCACCGTCTCCTTGCAGACGGAGCTGGTTGGTCCGCAGCGCAGCGCCTCTGCGTCGGTTGGCGTAGGCGTGGTGACCGAAGAGGTCTACAACGTCAAAGAGGTGAACCAGGATGATGGCAGCGTCCGGTTAGACTCGACGCTCCTTGCCTTGCCCACGACCGCGCAGGAAGGCGTGCACTACGAACTGCCGGACTCCTACACCTTCCCGGCCAACGCCAGCCTCGCCCCGCTCGACTTCCAAGTCCTCGATGCCGATATCGATGCCCCGGTGCGGCTCACCATCCGTCTGGATGGTGCGCCCGATCTGGAGCCGGCTGAGCTGTGGCGGTACTTCACCATCACGATCCAGCCGTCGAGCTAAGCTCGTACTGCCATTCGCCGGATGCACGGCAGAGGCCGTGGTGGGTACGCCCATCACGGCCTTTTGCTATGGGACCTGCTCCAGCGATCGGTCCGCGGGTTCGTGTGGGGGCCGGGCTGACGGCGTCCTCATCACGTAGCGCGTGATCGCCTCCGATTGATCATCCGCGACGTACCCCGGCACCGCAAGATGGAGTCCGCATATTATAAAATATGGCGTTCATATGAATCAGGCGGTGCCTAAATATCGTTAGTGTCAAAAATTGCGCGTCGGAACGAGTTCCACATCCAGGCGCCAGGTACGCCCTTTTCCACGATCGACCCCTGCACGATGAGTACCACACAGCTCCTTTCGGTGCTCCTCCTTTGGGCGCTTCCTCTGGGGGGGAGTGCGCACTCCACCAGCGACACTATAACCGCGGATCGGGCCGATCTGCAGGCTAGGTTGGCTTCGGGCGTGGAGGCATACGAGGCCGGGGGGCTGGAGGAGGCCGCAGCCCATCTGCGCACGGTCTTTACCGCCGATCCAGCGTTTCATTCGGCCGAGCACGGTACAGCGGCGTACTGGCTCGGCACGGTATATCGCGATCAGGGGCGCCCGGCCGAGGGGCGGCGCATCTGGAAGCGCGGGCTCAACGCCCTGAACGACTCGGCGACGGTCGACGCGCGCCTCGCCGACGTCTACCTGCAGGACATCGTCGGGCCCGATTCGGGCGATCAACCGTCGCAGGCGCCCCACCTCTATCGGCAAATCCTAAGCGAGGCGGGGCCCGGGCTGCCGGAGTGGGAGCAGAGCGTCGTCGTGCGCCACGTCGCCCAGCTGATGCCGCTCTTGCCCGATGCGCTGGCCCAGCGCGTCGCGGAGGGCGAGACCGATGCGCCGCTGGACGAGTGGGCGCTCCGTGAGAGGGCCGGTTCGGAGCTCCTCCGCTGGTGGCGCCGGCAGGACCCGCTGCCCACCACGGCCGAGCGGGAGCGCATGGAGGAGCACCTGGCCCGGGTGGCGCACGCGCGAACGGAGTTTGCACACTCGGAACGAGTCAGCCAACTCGACGACCGCGGCCTCCTGTACGTGCGCCTCGGCGCGCCGGCCGATCGCTACACGATTCAGTTTAACGATGCGCACTTTTACGAGGAGGTCTTCCGCTTCGGCGTTCCCGTTTCGCGGAGTGATTTTCCCGATAACGAGATCTGGAACTACCGCTACATCGACGATACCGGCCGCTACGTCTTTATTCGGTATCAGGAAGATTTCTACCTCGGCGAGGCCTCGGAACTGCTGCCGCCGCAACTCCGTCGCGGCTTCAATCCGTCCGATCGCAGCCAGAACAAGGCCTATTCGACGCTGGCCGCGATGCGATACATCTACGAGCGGCTCGCCATGTACTATCACAACTTTGGCGGCGTCTTCAACAAGGTCGACGAGTACATGACGATGCAGGAGCACCAGCAATCGGTGGCGAGCCTGCGTTCGAAGTACGGACGCCGGACGCCCAGCCGCACCATCGGGGCGGGTGTTGGGGAGCGCCAGATTTTTCCGATGCCGGGCGGCGGGTTCGAGTGGCCCAGCTCCGTCGCCGATGACGCGGTGCGGTCGAGCCGGCGCACAGAGCACGAACTGGCTCGCACCCGCGAGGAGGCGATGCCCCGCCATTACACCGAGCTGGGGCGCGGCCTCCCCCAGGTGCCGGTGACTCTGCGCACCGCGCGCTTCCTGCAGTCCGATGGCGCCACGCGCACCGAGCTCTACTGGTCGTGCAACATTCCTGCACCCTCGGCCGAGTCGTCCTCGTCTGCGCAGACGCTCATCGATATGGCCATCGTGCGGCACGGGGCGGCGTACCAGAAGCGTGGCTTGCAGCATCAGCGCTATCTGCTCGATCCAGCGTCATCGCAGCAGGGCGGATGGCTGGAGACGCGCACCATGAGCATCGATGGCGCTACCGATATGCATCACCTCGCCGTGCGGTGGGCCCAGTACGAGGCAACCCAGACCGATGCGCAGCTCCAGTTGGGCGATCGCATGGCCCGAAGCGTCGTCCGGCTCGACTCGTTGCGCCCGCTGACCGCTTCGGCAGGGCAGTTGGAGATGAGCGACCTCGTGCCGGTGCTCGTCGACCCTTCCAGAGGCGGGCTATCCGAGGGCGGGGCGGCCCGTAGCGGTAAGGGGGGCGGCGCCTCGGCGCGGCGCCTGCCGGGCACGCCCTATCCGTTTAGTCGGATTACGCCCCAGACGCCCTTGGCGCTCTACTTTGAGGTGTACCACCTGACCTACGGGGCGGAGGAGACGACGCGCTACACGGTCGACTACGAAGTGGAGCGCCAGACCCAGCGCGGGGGCCTGCGCGGGCTGTTCGGCGGAGAGGATACGCGGTCGACGACGACGCGGACCGAGCAGGAGGGACGGAGCCGGCAGGCGGAGGAGTACCTGATGATTGACTGGAGCGAGCGGGACGGGGAGGGATCGGTGACCGTGACGGTGACCGTCACCGACGAACACTCCGGCCAGTCCGTCGAACGCACGATCGACTTCCTCGTTGGGCCCGAGCCCGAAGCCGCATCCAGTGAGTAGAACAGGCACATCGATTCGGCCG
>CAYFQN010000147.1:0-8181 GCA_964345285.1 uncultured Rhodothermales bacterium | reverse complement strand
CCCCTGCTGCGTTGCGTGCCAACTACTCGCCGCGACACGAAAAACGTGTCCTTTACACGAAGTGTCTCCAATCTACTACTGACTACACAACCCCATGGAATCGATCGATCGCCGCGAGGCTCTTAGACGTGTCGCCCTACTCTGCGGCGGCGCCCTCTCCGCACCCACTATCGCCGGCGTGCTGAGCGGCTGCCAATCCAATGGGGGCGATGAATGGTCGCCCGCGGCCCTGTCCGCCCGCCAAAACGATCTCGTCGTCACCATTTCCGAGCACATCATCCCGGCGACCGAAACGAGCGGTGGCGCGGAGGATGCCAACGTGAACCGCTTCATCGATGCCATGATGGCCGAGGGCTTTTTGCCTGAAGACCGCGACCGCTTCCTGAGTGGGCTCGACGAGGTGGACGCCCAGGCCGAGTCGCAGCACGGGGCCGCGTTTCTGGAATGCACGCCCGAGCAGCAGGTGGAGCTCGTCGCCGCATGGGACGAAGACGCCTTCGGCCCCGACGCCAGCTTCGATCCGCCACCCTTCTTTCGCACGATGAAAGAGCTGACCGTCTTCGGTTACTACACGTCGGAGATTGGCGCCACCGAGGAGTTGCGCTTCGATCCCGTCATGGGCCGCTACGAGCCGTGCATCCCGTTTGAGGAAATCGGCCGCACGTGGGCCTGACCGCTTTGCTTCCCCTTGCGCGCACTGCTCCGGTGCGCCCTTTTTCTGCAGTACACCCCCGATCCTATGAAGAACGTCAACATCGCCCCGCAGCAAGAAGAATACGACGCCATCGTCGTCGGCTCCGGCATTACTGGCGGATGGGCTGCCAAAGAGCTGACCGAAAAAGGCTTGAAGACCCTTGTGCTGGAGCGCGGCCGCGAAGTCACCCATGGCGACGACTACGTCACTGAGCACGTCAACCCATGGGAGATGCCGCTGCACGGCCGTGGCAGCCGCCAAGAGTTTGAGAGCGAGTACCCGATGCAGTCGCGCGCTGGGCCGTTCAATGCGTACAACAAACACTGGTTTGTGAAGGACACGGAGCATCCGTATACCAGAGCAGATGACACCGACTTCCTCTGGATCCGGGGCTACCACCTCGGCGGCCGCTCCATTTCGTGGGGCCGCCAGTGCTATCGCTGGAGCGACCTCGACTTTGAGGCCAACGCCCGCGACGGCACCGCGGTGGACTGGCCCATCCGCTACGCCGACATCGCCCCGTGGTACGATTACGTCGAAGAGTACGTCGGCATCAGCGGGGAGAAGCTGGGCCTGCCCCACCTGCCCGATGGGCCGTTCCTCCCGCCCATGGAGATGAACTGCGTCGAGCGCATGGCCCGCGAGGAAATCGAGTCGGCCTACGGCGGCGACCGGCACATGACCATCGGCCGCACGGCCATCCTCACGCAGCCGCACAAGGGGCGCGCGGCGTGCCACTACTGCGGGCCCTGCTCGCGCGGCTGCTCGGCGGGCGCGTACTTCTGCAGCCTCAGCTCCACGCTCCCCGCCGCCCGCGCCACGGGCAACATGACGCTCCGGTGCAACAGCATCGTGCACAGCGTCATCTTCGACCCGGAGACGGGCAAAGCCTCTGGCGTCCGCGTCATTGACCGCGAGACGAAAGAGGAGATGACGTTCAACGCCCGTGTCGTCTTCCTCTGCGCCTCGGCGTTGGGCTCGACGAAGATCCTGCTCAACTCGGCGTCGCCGCGCTTCCCAAACGGGCTCGCCAACTCCAGCGGGCAGCTTGGGCGCAACATCATGGACCACCACTTCAAAGTGGGCGCCTCGGGTACGTTTGACGGGATGGAAGACAAGTACTACTTCGGCAATCGCCCAAATGGGTTCTACATTCCCCGCTTCCGTAATCTGAACGGTCAAGATGCGGATGCCGACTTCATCCGCGGGTACGGCTACCAGGGCGGCGGCAGCCGGGGGGGATGGGGCCGCGCCCTGCAGGGCCCGGGCATTGGCGCTGACCTGAAGGAGCGCATGCGCACGCCCGGCCCGTGGACGATGGGCATGACGGCCTTTGGCGAAATGCTGCCCGACGAGAATAACTACTGCGAGTTGGACACCGACACGGTGGACGAATGGGGTATGCCCGCTCTCCGCTTTAACGTGTCGATCAGCGATAACGCCCGGGCCATGCGCGAGGATATGGCCACACAGGCCGCCGAGATGCTTGAGGCCGCTGGCGCCCGCAACGTGAACACGTACGATGCGGACTACGCGCCGGGTGAGGGCATTCACGAAATGGGCACGGCGCGGATGGGGCGCGACCCCGAGACGTCCGTGCTGAACAAGTGGAACCAGGCGTGGGACGTCCCGAACCTGTTCATGACAGATGGCGCGTGCATGACGAGCGCGGCATGCCAGAACCCCTCCATCACCTACATGGCGCTCACGGCCCGTGCCGTCGATTACGCCGTGAAGGAGATGCAGCGCAATAACCTATAGATAGACGCTGCCCATCGGGGCGCGGCGGGCGAAGGCTTGCCGCGCCCCTTCTTCATGCATTGCGCGGTGTAACGCGTATGGATCGACGCCACTTTCTTGCATCGGGCCTGGCAGCAGCAGGAGCGGCAGCACTCCCGGCCGACGGCTTCGCGAGTGACGCTATGACGCCGACACGGCCTGGCTTCAACCTGCACTATGCGCCGCACGTGGGGCAGTTTGAGGCCCACGCCGGGCCGGATCCCGTCGACCAGATTCGGTTCATGGCCGAGCAGGGCTTTAGGGCCTTTGAGGACAACGGCATGCGGGAGCGACCCGTTGCCGAGCAGCAACGCATCGCCGATGCCCTGCAAGCGAACGACATGCGGATGGGCGTCTTCGTGGCGCACCCCATTCCGTGGAGCGAGCCCCGCCTCACTAGCGGCGACTCCGATCATCGCGCGACCGTTCTCGACGCGATTCGCGGTTCAGTCGAAGTGGCCCAGCGCGTGAACGCGACGTGGATGACCGTTGTGCCCGGTCACGTCCACCCGCGCTTGGCGATGGGCTATCAGACGGCCAACGTCATCGATACATTGCGCGAGGCCGCGGCCATCTTGGAGCCGCATGGCCTCGTGATGGTGCTGGAGCCGCTCAACACGCTGGCGGACCATCCGGGCATGTTTCTCACCACATCGCCGCAGGCCTACGCCCTCTGCCGCGCCGTTGACAGCCCCGCGTGCAAGATGCTGTTCGACTGCTACCATCAGCAGATCACGGAGGGCAATCTCCTTCCCAACATCGACGCCGCATGGGATGAGATTGCCTACATTCAGGTGGGCGATAACCCCGGCCGCAACGAGCCAACGACGGGCGAGATCAACTATCGGAACGTCTTCCAGCATCTCCACGACAAGGGATACGACGGCATCGTCGGCATGGAGCATGGGCAGTCACAGCCCGGCCGCGCCGGCGAGCAAGCTGTCATCAACGCATACGTGACCAGCGACACCTTTTGACGACTATGGACCGACGCCGCTTTTTGCACGCAACGGCCGGACTCGCCGCGGGTGGGCTGGCTTGGATGAGCGCGGGCTGTGCCTCCGACGCCGGCTCCTCCGACACTGACGCCTCTGCCGGTAGCTCAGCTATGGCATCGGGTGGAGCGCGCACGCTGGAGGCCATCGGCGTGCAGCTGTACACCCTGCGCTCGCTACTCACCGATGATTTCGAAGGCACGATGCGCACCGTTGCCGACCTCGGATTTGACGAGGTGGAGTTTGCTGGCTACTACGACCGACGGCCCGATGAGGTGCGCAGCCTGCTGGATGAGCTCGACCTGGAAGCTCCGTCGACGCACGTGCCACTCGGAGTGCTTCGCGACGACCTTGACCGCGTCATCCAGACGGCGCAGGCGGTAGGGCACGAGTACGTGATCTGCCCGTGGCTCGCCCCGAGTGAGCGGGGCTCCATGGCCCGCTATCGCGAGTTGGCGTCGTTCTTCAACGAGCTCGGCGGTCAGATGCGGGAAGCGGGCTTACAATTCGGTTATCACAACCACGCCTTCGAGTTTGAAGCGATCGATGGCGAGCGGCCGTACGATGTGTTGCTCAATGCCACCGACCCCGAACTCGTCACGATGGAGCTCGATCTGTACTGGGTCGTACAGGCCGGGTACGATCCGCTCACCTATTTCGAACAGCACCCCGGGCGGTTCGCGCTCAGCCACGTAAAGGACCGCACAAGTGATGGCGCAATGGTGGCGGTCGGCGAAGGCGCCATCGACTTTGCGGGTATCTTCGCTCGCAGCGGCCAGGCCGGCATGGAGCGGTACATCGTTGAGCACGACAACCCGGACGATCCGATCGCCAGCATCCGGTCGAGCTACGAGTACCTGAGTCAGCTGCAGTTCTAGGGCCCGAAGCGCTGGTACATGCTACGCAGTTGCTCGCTGCATCCTCGCTACGTCGCCGCGAAACGCTTGCTCTTCTTGCAGGCCTTTTCGTTTGCGCAAAGCCGCGATGTCTCCGTCCCCGTGCAGGGTTACAGCGTCCAGCCGGCGCGGTAGCTCTGGTGCAGGTGCTGGTTCGCGTCTGGCGCGTTGGTGACGCGGCCTGCCGCACCATCCCACTCGATGCGCCGGCCGGCTTTGAGCGCCACCACACCCAGCAGCATGGTCTCCGTGAGGGGCCCGCCGTAGCTGAAGGGACATACGGCCTCGGTCTGGCCCTTGCAGGCCTGCACCCAGTTCATCTCGTGGCTGCCCTCGACGCGCGGGAGCGTCTGCTCCACCTCGCGTGCAGCTTCCATCCGCTCGGCGGGCAGCAGGCGTGGGTTCTGGCCGTAGGTTTCGTGCAGGAGTTGGCCGTCGTCTCCCACGAACAGCACGCCGCCAGCGGGCAGATCTTCGTCGTCAGCCATCTCCGTGGGCTTGGGGGGCTTGAGGCCGCCATCGTACCATGTGAGAGGCAGCGGGGCGCCGCCGTCACGTTCGAACGTGTAGTTGATGAGTGAGGCCAGCGGGTGCGACACGCCGTTGAACGGGGTAGACCGGCACTCAATGGTGGATGGGTAGCCCAGCTCCAGCGCCCACACCGGGTGATCGATTAGATGCGCGCCCATGTCGCCAATCGCTCCCGTGCCGAAGTCGACCCACCCGCGCCACGCAAACGGATGATAGGCCGAGTGGTACTGCCGGTAGGGCGCCGGCCCGAGAAACAGATCCCATGACACGTGGCCGGGGAGAGGGTCCGGCATCTCAGGGGCATCCACGCCCTGCGGCCACCAGCCCGCGGCCCGGTCCGTCCAGACGTGCACCTCGCGGACGGTGCCAATTACCCCCGCACGGATCCATTCGTTGACGAGGCGGGCATCGTCGTGCGAGTGGCCCTGGTTGCCCATTTGCGTAACGACGCCGGTTTCGTCAGCTAGGTCGCGCAGTACGCGGGCTTCGTGCACCGTGTGGGTGAGGGGCTTCTGTGTGTACACGTGCATCCCCATCCGCATCGCGTGGGCCGTGGTCACGGCATGGGTGTGATCCGGCGTGGCAATGATGACGCCGTCAATCTCGTCGCCCATCTCGTCCAGCATGGCCCGGTAGTCGCGGTAGCGAGCCGCCCTGGGGTATCGATCAAACACCTCCGCCGACTTCTTCCAGTCGATGTCGCACAGCGCGACGATGTTTTCGCTCTCGACGCTCTGCAGGTTTCCGCCGCCCACGCCGCCTGATCCTATACAGGCAATGTTCATGGTGTCGCTGGGTGCCTGGTAGCCTGGGCCGCCCAGCACATGGCGGGGAAGGACCATCGCCCCGAACGCGGCCGCAGTAGCCGTACCGAGAAAGTCGCGACGAGAAAGCGTATCAGAAGACATGGGAGGGGGAGAGCCGTGCAAGACAGAGGCGAACAGATACAGAGGTGGAAAGCTAACAAAGCAGCGCCACATGCGCCACCGTGGTCAACGCAGAAAGGCCCGCCGGGGAAGGCGGGCCTTTCGCGCATGGGTGCCTACAGGTGCACAGGCACAGGTGGCCGGTGGGCGGCGTTAGCGGACAAGAATAGCACGTTCGGTCGCTCGAAACGTCTCTCCCTGGACCTGGATGAAGTACATGCCGCTGGCGAGACGTTGGCCCGCGAGTGCAAACGTGTGCTTCGTGTTGGGGGTAAGCTCGCCGTCGTGCAGCGTGGCCACGTGCTGCCCCAGTTGGTTATATGCTACGATGCCAACCCGCTGTGACTCGGCCACCCGCAGCGAAAAGGTGGCCTGCTGGCGGAAGGGATTGGGGTAAGGCGCAGCGAGTTCGAACGGCGCTGACATTTGGACATCCACCTCTACCGACTCGCTGTACTCGAAGGACCCGTCCAGGTCCACCTGCTTGAGACGGAATGTGTGGGTGCCAGGCGTCAGCTCGTCGAGGCGATGGGTGTACTCCGTAGGCTCCGTCGTACTGCCGTTCCCCTCAACGAACCCGGCGGTGGTCCATGCATCGGGGGCAGCGTCTGGCGTGCGGTGCTGCACCTCAAACCCGGCGTTATTTGTTTCTGAGGCCGTAGCCCACTGGAGCACGGTCGCCTGGCCATCCACGGTCGCGTCGAAGGCTGTCAGCTCCACGGGCAGGGTGACGACGGTCTCCATCTCGACCACGCTGAAAAGCACATTGTTCTGGTACAGCCCGTCGTCCTCACACAGCGGATTGCTGCCGTCGCACGTCTCGTACCGCACATCGGCCTCGTAGACAGTGGACGACGAAGCGTCCCACACACGGAACGTGATCGGCTCATCCGGTTCGAAGCCGACCGGGTGCTGGCTGTCCGCACCCGCAGCGGCGATCGACAGGCTCTCGTCGTTCCACACGCCCCGCCCCGCGCAAGTGCCATCGTCGGTGAAGACGGCGATTTCGTCGCCGGTACTTAGGCTGTCGCCCGCGACGGTGGCCTGGACGGAGTGTGGCACGACGATCGTCGCATTGTTGATGTTCTGCACGCAGTCCTCAAAGCCCTGCGCGTGAGCGGGGCGCGAAAACAACAGCACGACCGTGCAGGGAAGAAATAGCGAGAGGAGGAGGGCTCGGAGCAATGACCGCATGGCTTATCGGATTGTTGCACATAATCTTTTGGACCAATTGCAACCAATCCAACTGGTGTGCCAAGCATAATTTGTCTCATCCAGAGCGCATGGTATAGGCGTTTGAGCGGCTATAGAAGGCGAAAAGGCCGTTTAGGGCGGTGTGTGACCGGAAGCGTCATCCGGCAAAGATTACGTAAGTCTCAGTGGTTTGCACTCTTTTTGGGTAGAATAGTAACAGGTGGGGTGGCAGTCGGGTATTGCCATTCGACCGAGGGTGCGAGCCCACCACGCGAGGGACCACTGTGAGGAACAGTTGATTTGAACCGTTCATTCCACAATGCGATGTTTTGACTGTGTAAAAGCTGTTCGGTAGATGGATAAGCAGCCGAGACACAGTGGGCGAATCCTCAAAAAGTCGCTCAAGCGAGTCCTGTCGTGGAGCGACCGGGCGAGTGAAGCAGACATTTTTTTGAGCGAGATCCACGCAGTCGCAGGCTTCAGACATTCTGCCAGACAGCTTCTTAATCGCTCATAGTTTGCTCGGCACATGGCTCGCCCCCGAAACTTCGACCGCGATTACGTACTGGACCAAGCGCTCCGTGCGTTCTGGCAGCACGGCTACGAGGCCACCTCGGTGCAAACCCTCGTTGACGCGATGGGCATCAGTCGAGCCAGCCTGTATAATGCGTTCGGCAGCAAGCATGACCTCTTCATTGAGGTCCTGAGGCACTATGAGGCCCAGCAGATGGAACGCATAATTGATCGCTTGCGTGACGCATCGGCGCCAGCCCCTGCCGCCATTCGTGGAGTGCTGGAGGCGGCTGGGCAGTCTGGCCCAGCCCAGGGGCGCGGATGCTTGATGACAAATACCGCCACCGAGATGTGCATGCGCGACGCAGAGTGCGCCGAACACGTGCAGGCAAACTTCGAGCGCCTGACTGATGCCTTTGCTGCCGCCATCAAGCGAGGGCAAGATGCCGGAGCGCTTCCCGTAGACCGCGACCCACGAGCAGCGGCGCGCTACCTTACGAATGCGCTACAGGGATTACGCGTTATGACGGCAGCGGGCACGGACGGCGAGGCGATCGACGACATCGTGAATGTAACGATGCAGGTGGTCAGCGATTGAGTACATCGTTTATTGGAACGCTCGTTCTAGTTTCGAATAAGTGTGTGGCAACATG
>CAYFQN010000146.1:2984-8288 GCA_964345285.1 uncultured Rhodothermales bacterium | reverse complement strand
GCGCCGAGGCGGCCTCGGCGTTTTACGACGCGCACGGCGAAACGGCCGAGGTGCTCGTGGAGATCGACGTCGGCCACGGGCGCTGCGGCGTGCCGTGGGATGACGCGGCAGCTACCGTCGACCTCGCCCGGCAGATCGACGCGCTGCCGGGGCTACGGCTCGCCGGCATCCTCACGCACGCGGGGCAGGCGTACCACGGCCCCGGAGACGATGAGACGCCAAAAGAAGCCCTGCAGCGCGTGGCCAACGCCGAGCGCGACCGGATGCTGGCCGTCGCCGCTCGCCTCCGCGATGCCGAAATCCCCGGCGCAACGCCGGACGCGTTCACCGTCAGCATCGGTTCCACGCCGTCAATGCGCTACTTCGAGAACACGACGCGCGAGGGCTTTCGCATCACCGAGATCCGCCCCGGCAACTACGTCTTCTTCGACGCCACGCAGGTTGGGCTCGGGGCCGCCGCGCTGGACGATTGCGCGCTCACCGTGCTGACGACCGTCGTCAGCCAACGCAAGGACGCAGACGGCACGCGCCTCTATCTGGACGCCGGCAAGAAGGTGACGACGACGGACATCGGTGCCTGCACCGACGGGTACGGCATCGCGCTCCACGACCCGGCGGCCCGCACGCCCATGGACCACGTCACCATCACGGGGATGTCGGAGGAGCACGGCTGGGTGCGCGCGCCGCGCGATGCGCCGCTCCAGGTGGGCGACCGCGTGCAGTTCGTTCCCAATCACGCGTGTGTCACCGTCAACACGCAGGACGCCATGCACCTTGTGGATGATGGTATCGCTCACGAGACGCTCCCCGTCGATGCGCGTGGGCTGGTGCGATGACCCTGCTCTGTGGCCGCAACGTGGTCCGTTGCGTCATCCAAACCACTGCCTCACCCCGTTCCTCATCGCGGCCCTGTCACCCCCCTGAGCGGATGAACGTCAACATCATCGGACGAGGACAACATGCCGACGTGCGCCAGCGCGCCGCTGAGGCCCACCCTGATGTAGACCGAACCATCCGGCAGACGGGACCTTCTGACTGGACCACGCCGGACGCCCCACCCCCCGATGAGCTATTCCAGGACACGGACGTAGCATTCATAACAGTGCCCACGGCCTCGCACTATCACGTGGCGCAGGCCGCGGCCCGCCACGGCGTGCACCTCTTCCTGGAGTGGCCGCCGGCCACCTCGATCTGCGAGTGCGAGTCCATCGTGCAACTCGCCGAGGAGGCCGGCGTGGAGGTGGGCATCAGCCGGCCGCTCCGTTTTCACCCGCTCCTCAGCGCGCTCGGCAACCAGCGCGCGCACCTCATCGTGCTCCGGCAGGAGGTCGATGCCAGCACGCCCGCCTTCTGGCCCCCACGCTGTGCGGATGCGCTCGACCTGTGCTGCGCCCTGGCCCAGAGCCACAGCATCCAGCGCATCGACGCCGAGGCCGTGCCCCGCCACGCCGCCTGGCCCGAAGCCATCGCCTTCGCGCTGCGCTTCCACAGCGGGACGTATGCACAGGTGAGCCTGTACCGCCGCCAGCAGCCCGGCGAGGATCTGCTGTACGTCGCCGGTGCCAACGCGCAGCTGGAGTCTGACCTTGAGGGCACCACGCTACGCGGCCACCCTCCCCCGGGCAATAGGGCTACCGGAATGGGGCCATCGCCGGTGGAGCAGGAAACCGATGCGTTTCTGGATGCCCTCACGACCGGCCAGATTCCGCCCGTCACCGCGCTGGATGGCCTCCACACAATGCGCCTCGTGGAACGGCTCATGGAGCAGCTGCGCTGAGCCCGCAACGCGCTCCGCGAAAACGCTGTGAACCGAACCTGTGCGGCGGGCGGCCGCGTAATGCGTTGTAGGTTGCGCGTTGAACGCCTAGCAACAGACGCGAACTCCGGCCCTTGCGCTTCACAAATCACGCTGCACGCTTTTGCATGCCGACCATCCTCACCGACCCGCTTCAGGACGAACCGTATGAGCCGGTGCTCCGCCGGATTGGACAGGTGGCCGCCCGCGAGGGCATCGAGGCATACGCCGTAGGCGGCATGGTGCGCGACGTGCTGCTCGGCCGCGAGACGACGGACCTCGACTTCGTAACGGTGGGACCGGGCACGGGCATCCAGCTCGCCGAAGCCCTGGCCGACGACCTCGGCGGCACGACGGCGCACGTCTATCCCAACTTCGGCACGGCGGCCATCCGCATCCCCCTCTCCGCCGTGCGCGATGACATCACGCCCGACAGCGACGCCGACGAGCCCCTCGTGCTGGAGTTCGTCGCCGCCCGGAAGGAAAGCTACCGCAAGAGTTCGCGCAAGCCCATCGTGGAGGACGGCACGCTGGAGGATGACCAGTACCGGCGCGACTTCACGATCAACGCGATGGCGATCCACCTCGCCCCCGATCGCTACGGCGAGCTCATCGACCCGTTCGACGGGCTGAACGACCTGAAGCGGGAGACGATCCGCACGCCGCTCGACCCGCACGCCACGTTCGAGGACGATCCGCTGCGCATGATCCGGGCGGCGCGCTTCGCCACGCAGCTCGCCTTCCGCGTCTCCGACCCCGTCTTCGCCGCGATGAAAGACAAGGCGCACCGGGTCGACATCCTAAGCCAGGAGCGCATCACCGACGAGCTGCAGAAAATCATCGTCGCGTCCACGCCGTCGATCGGCTTCAAGATGCTGGAGGCGGCCGGCATTCTAGAGCGCATCTTCCCCGAGTTCGTTGAGCTGAAGGGCGTGGACGAGGTGAACGGCCAGCGGCATAAGGACAACTTCTACCACACGCTGCAGGTGCTCGACAATCTCGCGCAGATGACGGCCGACCGGCCCGGCGAGGCCACGCGCTGGCTGCGTTGGGCGGCGCTCCTGCACGACATCGCCAAGCCCGCCACCAAGCGGTTTAAACCCGGCATCGGATGGACCTTCCACGGCCACGAGGACAAGGGCGCGCGCATGGTGCCCGACCTCTTCCGCCGCCTCAAGCTGCCGATGGACGAGCGCATGCAGTACGTCCAGAAGCTCGTGTACCTCCACCTGCGGCCGCAAGCACTGGTGGACGACGACGTCACCGACTCGGCCGTGCGGCGCCTGCTGTACGAGGCCGGCGACGATATCGACGACCTGATGACGCTCGTGCGCGCGGATATCACCTCGGGCAACCCGCGGCGCGTGCGGCGCTACCTGAACGCGTTCGACCACGTGGAGGCGCGCATGGAAGAGGTCGAGGAGAAAGACCGCCTGCGCCAGTTCGAGCCGCCGGTGGACGGCTACGAGATCATGGAGACGCTCGGCATCGACGAGGGCGTGGCCGTCGGCATCGCCAAGACGTGGATCCGCGAGGCCATCCTGGACGGTGAGATCCCGAACGAGCACGACCCGGCGTTCGCGTACCTCATGGACATCAAGGATGAGGCCCTCCGCCGTGGCGCCCTGTTCGATGCGATGGTGCGGCGGCTGGAGGGCCCCGAGCGTGCCGTGACGGGCGCTATCAAAGACGCTGTGTTCAACGACCCGGACCTGCCCGACGACCGCGACGCGGCGTTGCAATACCTCAACCGCGTCAAGCGCGAAGCCATGGCCGAGCGGAAAAAACCTGCCACATGACCTCCCGTGGCTATCACCGCATATCACGTAGTATCCTCATCTTTTTTCGCCGCGTGACCACTCGCTGGCCCCGTCTTCTGCTTCGCTATGTACTGATTGCCGGTGTCGTCGCGCTCGCCGGTGTCGTCGCGCTCGCCGGATGTAGCTCGACTCCGCCGCGGGTGCTCATGCCGGAGTACGAACGCGGTGCGCTGCGCGGCACCTCCATCGCGCTCCTGCCGCTCGCCACGCACGCTCCGCGTCCCGTCCGGCGACTCGCTCCGCACGCTCCTGCCGCAGGGGCCGGTCGAGCTGCCCGGCCGCTCGGCTGATTTTCTGCTGCTGGTCGACCGGCTCACCTTCACGCCACGTACCGAGACGACGCAGGCCGGGATGATGGGGTCGACGAAGATGCGGAACAGCTTCTTCCTGGGGGCGCGGTGCCAGTACGTGCTGTACGACAACCGGGCGGGGCGGGTGGCCGCCTACGGGACGTTTGAGCGCGAGACGCGCACGATCGCCCCGACCTCGCGCACGCCGTTTCAGCTGCTGTTCGAAGAGCTGGCCGTACACATCGTGGAGCGCAGCCCCATCGCGCTGAGCCAACGCTTCCAGCCGTCGGTTTCGGCCCCCTGATGTACTGGAGCGGTCTCTCGCCGTTGTCCACGTGCCGTAATCGAGACGGTGCCTTGTTGGATTGCACGCTCGTTACACAATTGCTGGACCTCGCGAACAGCTGATGTATGCGGCGTGGTTTGATGGCTACAGCTCCGCTGGCCTGTGCACTCGTGATTCAGCCGCAGTCGACGCATCCGGCTCGCCCTCGGCGCAGATCTGCTTCCAAGCGTGGCAGCAGCCCAATGCGTTGTGGCTGATGCTGAGTGCGCACGTTACTCTGAGGGTCAATGTCGTCGGTGGGTTGGCGCTACTGCCGACGGGCTTGAATTGAACACCACCGCGTCGGTCGCAAAGCGCGATAGCACCCGCCAGACTCGGCTTACCCTGGGCGTCGTCGCCGTGCTGGACGCGCGCCGGTAGCCCCGTAGCGGCGGCCAACTTTACCGGCCTCCCGGACGGGCAGGTGCTCACCGGCAACGTTCCGCTTCGCATCGACCTCGACACGCTCAACCTCAGCGCCGTGGAGGTCACCCTGTACGTCGACTCTCCGGACGCGGGCTTCCCGGTTGGGCTGCCCCTCCCGCAGACGGTCGTCCTGCCCACCGCCGACTTTCCGGACGGGCCGCATACGCTGATTTTGGAGGTCCGTGACGGCGCCTCGCGGCTGGGCCTGGGTGGCTTGGCCGGGGCCACGACGCATGTGTTTGGCACAGAGGTCGTCTTCCGGCAGAGCCCGCTCGTGAGGCCAACGATCGCGTCGTTGACGTGGAGACGACCACTGAAGGGGCCATGCAAAGCGAGATGGCCTCCGTGCAACGCGGCACGGCCGTCTTTGCCGGCGGCACCACGCGGCGCCCGTTCGTCTCGGCCCGGCGCGCTGGCTTCGTCATAGAACGGGCCGACGGCGCGCTGCAAGCCATCGCCAACGATGGAGATCAGGTCCTGTGGGAAACGCATCCGTGGATCCCGGCGGCAGACTTCAACTATGTGGCGAGCCTCGTGCCCACCAGCATCGCCGCCGACGGGAGCGGTGTGGTGTTGCGCGCGCAGGGGCAGGCGACGCCGGCCGCTGCGTGCTCACGAGCGTCGACGTCTCGACGGACGCGCCGCAGC
>CAYFQN010000146.1:1608-2884 GCA_964345285.1 uncultured Rhodothermales bacterium | reverse complement strand
CGCTACCTGATTGGTTGGATCCATGAACCGCTTGTTCGCCCTTCTTTTCCTCATCGTCCTCGTCGCACCAACCAGCGTGCATGCTCAGATCGACCCGGCAGCACAGCATGCGGCTGCCCCCCGGCACGGGCTGCCTATCTTTGTGGAGCTGCACGGCGGATACACGACCTTCTCCATGCACGAAGCGGGTGATGTCTTCCGCACGGCACTGGGTGCCTACCGCGACTACGGCGTCGTCCTCCCGATGCAGCAGGATTACCCGGGGAATGGGCTGCTCGGCCTGGACGTGCTGGCCGGCCCGCTGCCGTGGCTGCACGTGGGACTCGGCGGGCGCATGACACACACGCAGGCGGCTTCCATCTACGGCGACTACGCCGGCACGCTCGACGTCGTGGCGCAGGCCGAGCTGTGGACGGTGGAGGGCATCGCACGCGTGGAGCGAGCACTCACCCCGCGGATCCGTCCGTTCGGCGGCGTCCGCGGCGGCCTTGCCATCGGCCGGTACACGCTGGCCGAGGACGTGGCTGTCGACCTCAGCGCACTGGCGACCGACCTGCCGACCGAGCAAACCACGGGCTCCAGCCGGGCCGTGCTGCGGGCCTCGGGACCGGGCTTCACTGCCAAAGGCTTTGCGGGGCTGCGGTACGTGGTGGGCCGTGTGGCGTTGTCCGCACAGGCCGGCTACCGGTTTGCCCGCGTCGCGAACCCCGATGGGCGCGGCACCACCGATGCCGGCGACGACCTGTTTGAGGGCGAGTTACCCTTTACCCTCGGTTACGCCGGCTGGGTGGGCCCCCTGGGGCTGAGCGTGAACGTCGGCGGGCGGTAACACTACACCCGAGCACGCCGTAGAACAGGCCCCTGCCTATTTCACGGCCTTCTTCTCGGCCCCCGAATGCTCCCATGAGCACCGCCGACCTGATCCGCGTCATCTTCTCGGTCATCATCCCGCCGCTGGGTGTGTTCTTCCAGGAGGGCCTCGGTGCACAATTTTGGCTCAACGTGCTGCTGACGCTGCTGGGCTACATTCCCGGCCTCGTGCACGCCGTGTGGATCCTGGCCCGGCGCTGATCCGCACGATCCGTACGCAACACGCCAACGGGCCGCTCATTTTGTGGGCGGCTTTTTTTATGTTACAGCATTCGTCTCTCTTTGCCTGCTTGCTGTATCGATGGAACGACTGCAAACGATCTTTACCGTCATCATCCTGGTGGCTGCGCTGGCGCTGGCGGCCTACATCACTTTTTACGAGCCCGACCCGGCCGCACCCGCAGCA
>CAYFQN010000146.1:0-1508 GCA_964345285.1 uncultured Rhodothermales bacterium | reverse complement strand
GCACCGGCTGATCCGGCAGAAACGCCAAGCGTGCGGCTGGTGACGTGGAACCTGTACAACCTGGGCCGCACCAAGAACGACGAGGAAATTGCCTTCATGGCGGAGCAACTGCGCGACTTCGACATCGTCGCCATCCAAGAGATCGTGACGAGCCCGCCCGGGGCGCAGGCCGTAGCCCGGCTCGACGCGGCTCTCGACCGCCGGGGCTTCCAGTGGGACTACCGCCTCAGCGCCCCGACGACGGGCGACGGCACCGAGCGCTACGCGTTCCTCTGGAAGCCGTCGCGCGTGCGGCTCGTGGGCCAGGCCTGGCTGGAGCCCTCCCTCGCCGACCCCGTCGACCGCGAGCCGTACCTGGCGCGCTTCGAGCAGCGATCCTCCGGCCGGCGGTTCCTGGTGGCCAACCTCCATGCCGTACCCACCTCGAAGGACCCCGAGCGTGAGATCATTCTGCTCGACACGCTCCACCAACAGTACCTCGACGACCACCTCATCATCGCGGGCGACTTCAACCTGGACGAGGATGATGAAGCCTGGGACCCGCTCCGTGCCCTCGGCTACGCGCAGGTGCTGGACGACCAGCCAACGAGCCTGCGCCGCAAGCGCCGCGACGGGCCCGACGGCCACCTCGCCAACGAGTACGATAATATCTTTTACGAGTCGGGCCCACTGCGGGCCACCCGATCCGGCATCGTCGACTTCACCACCTCGTTTGAGACGCTGCGGGAGGCGCGTCGCATCTCCGACCACCTGCCCGTCTTCATGGACGTACAGTGGACCAGCACCGGGGCGGCCGCCGTGGCCCCATGAATGAAGTGTCGGCCCACAGCATAAGAAAAGCGTCTCCGCCGTGCAGAGACGCTTCCGATGTGCTTCGCATGGGGCGCGGCGAGCACGCCACGCGTATGCTCACTCTTCGGCGTGCTCGGTGACTTCCACGGGGCGGACGTCCCACATGAGCATCGTCTCAATGTCGACGTAGTCTTCTTCGCCCTGAGCGTCCACGAAGATGTAATCACCATACTGGTCCCGCTTCCGGCGTGGGACGCGGCGCCATTCCATGCCCTCGCGGTCCTCGAACGTCTCCGGGTACGGGTTCTCTACCTTGTGCGACGGATGGTACGAGTGGTACGTTTTCTCGGCCTCATAGAGTGCAGCGCGGCGGGCACCGGCTTTCGTGGCGCTCTCCCCAGTGACGCGAAAGGAAGCCACCTCAATGACGGCCTCAAACATGCCGTCGTCTTTCTCGCGATAGGAGGGCCGCTTCACAGCGAAATCGTTCGGTTCGGGATAGGCACTCGCATCAGACACAGCCATCGGCACATGCTACTTGGTTAGGAAAGAATCCGTGATCGGCCGGGCCGGGAGGTACCGGGCTCGGTCACGCATCATAACTCGCACGGCATCGATAGGATTCGGGCGCACTGGCCCACCGTTTGCTTTTGTTGTGAACCTGGTTCTGTCCTTTTCAGACGCATCTACGATGAACGGGAACCTGAGCCTAACCG
>CAYFQN010000145.1:0-8536 GCA_964345285.1 uncultured Rhodothermales bacterium | reverse complement strand
TGTACTGCTGCAGCGCGTCGATCAGCACCTCGCGGGATTGGATGTCGAGGTGATTCGTTGGCTCGTCGAGAATCAAGACGTTGGCCGGCGAGCAGAGCGTGCGGGCAAGGGCGAGTCGGCTCTTTTCACCGCCGGAGAGGACGCGCACCTGCTTGAAGACGTCGTCGCCGGTGAACAGGAAGGTGCCGAGCATCGTGCGCAGCTCCGTGTCGGAGCGGCGAGGCGCCTTCTCACGCAGGGCTTGCAGGACGGTTTGATCGGGGTCCAGCGCGTCGGCCTGGTGTTGGGCGAAGAACGACATCTCCACGTTGTGGCCCTCCTCGCGCGTGCCGTCGAACGGCTCGGTGCCGCGCAGAATGCGCGCGAGCGTCGACTTCCCGGCGCCATTCGGGCCGACGAGGGCGATCTTGTCGCCCCGCGCCACCGTCAGCGGATCGGCGTCGTCGAACACCTCAACGGGGTCGTCGGCGCTATCGTACGTTTTGGAGAACGCCGAGAGCTCCAGCACGACCTGCCCGGAGCGGGGTGGCTCGGGGAAGCGAAACGCGATCCGCTCGTCCTCGGAAGGGGGCGGGGGGATGCGGTCCATCTTCTCCAGCTTCTTGATGCGGCTCTGCACCTGGGCGGCCTTCGAGGCGTTGTAGCGGAACCGGTCGATGAACTCCTGGATCTCCTTGATCTTGCGCTGCTGGTTCTCGTACGCGGCCTGCTGCTGCGCACGTCGCTCCTCGCGCTCCTCCAGGTAGTAGCTGTAGTTGCCGTCGTAGTGCTGCAGGTGGCCCTGGTGCATCTCGGCGATGGTCGTCACCATCCGGTCCAGGAAATAGCGGTCGTGGCTCACGATGATGACCGTGCCGGGATAGCCCTTGAGGTACGCCTCCAGCCAGTCGATGCTATCGATGTCGAGGTGATTGGTGGGCTCATCAAGGAGCAGCACGTCGGGCCGCTGGAGGAGCAGCTTGGCGAGGGCCACGCGCATGCGCCAGCCACCGGAGAAGCTATCCAGCGGGCGATCGAGTGCGTCGGGGTCAAAGCCGAGGCCGGTGAGCGTCGCTTCCGTGCGGGCGCGGATGGTGTGCGCGTCCTCCGCGTTGAGTTGAGCCTGAACGCGCTCCAGCCGGTTGAGCAGCTTCTGGTAGCGGTCGCTTTCGTAATCGTCCGCCTCAGCGAGCTGCTCGGTAATCTGGGCTTCCTTCGCTTCGAGCGCGAGCACCTCGCCGAATGCTTGCAGCGCCTCCTCCCGTACCGAGCGGTCCATTGTCTGCTCCTGCGTCGATTGCTTCAGGTAGCCGACAGTGGTCTGGCCCGTCTGTACGCTGCCGTCGTCGGGCGTGTGCTCGCCGGCGATGACGCGCAGCAGCGTCGTCTTGCCCGCGCCGTTGGGGCCTATGAGTCCGATGCGGCGCTGCTCGTGCGGCGCAATCGTCCACGTCAGGCCGTCGAGGACCTGCTGGCCGCCAAACGCAAGCGAAACGTCGTGCAGTTGAATCATGGACGGAAGTCAGGAGAGACCGAGAGCAACAGGGTTGTAGGTGTAGTACAGTTGGACATCCATTCGGCCCAGGATGTTCAACCTTCCAGTAGGGCGAGCCGTGAATCGTTCAGGGATTGATGCGGAAAGGGGCCGCCATCATGCCTAAGATTACCGGCTTCAGCCAGTCCGGATCTTGACGGGCCTTGACCATGTGCGAGCATGGGCAACAAAAAAGCCCCGATGACCAGCAGAGGCCAGTCATCGGGGCGCAATTGCAAGCGCGGCGCCAGCCGCGGCGACAGGTCGAAGAATCCCTATTTATACAATGTGGGTGCCGCCCAGAGCCATTCGACGTCCACTGTTACCTTCCCGCGTTCACCGCTCGAAGGCGGGACGGGAAGCTCCCCGCAAGGCGAGGAGTGAGGCCTGCCGTCCGGTCCTGGAGGTAAGCTCCCTAGGGTTAAGGTGCGGATTCTTCTTTCCAGAATCACCGTGGGGGCACCGGGTGCTTGCAAGACCTGTAAGTCGTTCCCAAGCAAGCAGATGTGCTTGCTCGGGGGATGCATCAGATGCACTACACGCCGTCATGTTTCGAGGGCACCGGCTCTCCGGCCTCCGTGCCGTCGCTGGGCGTCTCGGGAAGCACGGCGGCTAGCCGGTCGGCGAGGGCACGGAGGTCGCTGTTGAGCGACTCTTCCGCGTTCGCACACTCGGCACGCAGGTCATGCACCTCTTCGGCCAGGGCCAGCGCTGTGATGATGGCCGTTGTCAACTCGGCCTGCTCTGGGTGGGCCTTTTGGAACCGGCGCATGCGGGTCTCCACAAAATCCGCGAGTTGACGCGTCTGGGCCTCGTCCTCTTCTCGGACGCGCAGCGCATAGTCGCGACCCAAAATGTTGATACGAATAGACTTCATAAGGCGTGGTTACTCCGCGTCATCCGATGCATCGGTGGGCTCATCGGTGGGCTCATCGAGGTAGGCGTCGATGGTGTCGATGAAGCCTTCGATCTGTCGGCGCAGATCCTCAGGGCGATCCAGTGTGATGAAGGCTTGATCCTCGTCAACGGCCGGACGCCGTTCGAGCGTCTGCACGCGCTGCCGCAGCCGGCGGTTCTCGTCGCGCAATCGCTCGATCTCATCTGCAGCGCGGCTCACCTGCGCGCGCAACCGCTTCAGCGCGGGCGGCGACGGGGAAGCGTCGCGCTCAGGGGCGGCAGACGATGGCAGCGTAGAAGAGGACATGACGGGAGGCGGCGGGTTGACAGGCAGCGTGCTTCGTAAGGTAGGGGCAACCACGGTTTCTCTCAACCACTGGGGCGCAGATAGCACAGACAGCGCATCACTGGCGCAGCGTGGCGCCGTGCTGCCGGGTCAGCGCATCTAGCATGGACTGCACGAGCGCGTCGACCTCTTGATCCTTGAGCGTGCGATCGGCGCCAAAGCGGAGTCCCACCGCAACACTCTTTTGGTCATTCGGGATGCCCTCGCCCGTGTAGATGTCGAACACGCGGACGTTCTGAAGTAATGGCTGCCCCTCGGCGCGTAGCGTGTCGAGTAGCGGCCCTACCGGCTGGTCGTCGTCGATCAGTACGGCAAGGTCGCGCTCCACGATGGGAAAGCGGCTGACGGGCGTGTAACGCCGCTCCTCATGCAGTTCGGCTCGCGCCACGAGGGCTGCCCAATCGAGCTCCGCGACGAAGACAGGATTCTCCAGGTCGAAGTCAGTCGCGGTGGGGGCGGCGACGCGCAACAGGGTACCCAGTGACGCACCGCCCTGTGCCAGTACGTCGAGCTGATAGGCCGCCAGCGGGCCGTCGGTCGAGGCCGGTTCGAACGCTGCATCAATCTTGAGCGCATCGAGCAGGGCCGTGACAGTACCCTTCAAGTCGAAGAAGTCGACCATGCGCGTTGGGCGATCCCAGTGCGTGGGTGCGGCCGGCCCGCTCAGGGCGAGTAGGATCGTCTCGCGCTCCCGGAAGCCCGGCACGAGCGTGGCCACACCGGGTTCACTGCGGTGGAACACATGGCCAAACTCGAAGAAGCGCAGCGCGTCCTGGCCATGGTTTGTGTTGTGCTGCATGACCTCCAGCACACCCGGGATGAGCGTCGGTCGGAGCGTGGCCATCTCCTGCGAGATCGGATTCATCGTCTCGACGACGGGCAGCGACGCATCGTCATGCGTTCGTGCAACCGCCGGTTGATTGAATCGCTCGGCGCGCTCGGCGGGGAGCATGCTGTTTGTGCGCGTCTCGCGGAGGCCAAGGCCGCGTAGCACGTCGCACACTCGCTGGCGCAGCCGATCCGTGCGCAGCTCGCGCGGCAGATGGCTGGGCACGGGGACCTGTTTGGGCTCGGGAATCTCGTCGTAGCCGTACAGGCGGGCCACCTCTTCGATGAGGTCGACCTCGAGGTCGACGTCCGGGCGGAAGGTAGGCACCGTGCAGCGCAGCACGTCGTCGCCCCGCTCCACGCCAAAGCCAATCTGTTCCAGCAGCTCAGTAGCTCTGTCGACCGGGATGTCGATGCCGAGCAGCGCATTCAACCGGCTCGGGCGGAGGTCAACAGTACGCCGTGCGGGCGGCGTTGGGTGCGCGTCGACCATGCCAGGGACGAGGGTGCCATCGCCCAGTTCAGCGATGAGTTCCGCGGCGCGGGCGGCGGCCCACACCTGTCCGTCGCGGTCCACGCCGCGCTCGAAGCGATACGACGAATCCGTTTGCAGGTTGAGCGCCTTCGCCGTCTTTCGGATCGTCGACGGGTCGAAATAAGCGCTCTCGATGAGCACGTTGGTCGTGGCGTCCGACACCTCCGAGTTCGCCCCGCCCATCAGACCAGCAATCGCTACGGGCCGCTCCGCGTCGCAGATGAGCAGCGTGTCGTCGGGCAGCGTGCGCTCCACGTCGTCGAGCGTCCTGAACGTCGTCTCGCCCTCCGTGGTACGGACGACGATTTGCCCCCCCGCGAGCGTGTCGAAGTCGAACGCGTGCAGCGGCTGGCCGATCTCGTGCAGCACGAAGTTGGTGATGTCAACCACGTTGTTGCGTGGGCGCAGGCCGATGGCGGCAAGCCGCCGCTTCAGCCACGTGGGCGACTCCTGCACAGTCACGTCGCGCACGAGCAGTGCCACATACCGCGGGCACGCCTCCGGCGCCTGGAGGTCGACGCCGACGGCCTGCGCGGTCTCGCCGCCTTCCTCGGGCCGGTTTACGTCGGGCCGGTTCAGCGTGCCGTCGGTGAGGGCAGCCACATCGCGCGCCACGCCGAAGTGGCTGGCGGCGTCCGGGCGGTTGGGCGTCAGGCCGATGTCGAGGACGGCGTCGTGCGACTCGATGCCGCGCGCCGCCAGGTACTCGGCAAGCGGCTGACCGATTTCAGCGTTCTCGTCGAGCACCATGATGCCCGCGTGATCCTCCGACAGGCCGAGCTCGTCTTCCGCGCAGATCATGCCGTGCGACCGCTCGCCGCGGATTGTACGCGCTTCGATGGTCATCGGCTCATACACGGTCGGGTTCTGGCGGCTGGGCAGTGCCAGCGTGGTGCCCGGCGTGGCGACGGGGACGTGGTGCCCGGCGGCGACGTTGTCGGCCCCACAGGCGATCTGCACGGGGTCGCCGCTGCCACAGTCTACATCGCAGAGTACGAGCTTGTCGGCGTTCGGGTGCGCGCGGACGGCTTCCACGTGGCCCACGATGACGCCGTCGAGCGATTGTCCAATGCGATCGATGCCTTCGACCTCCAGGCCACCCATCGTAAGCACCTCGCCGAGGGCCTCCGGGTCGAGGTCGTGGTCGACGTACTGCGCGAGCCAGTTGTAACTTATGTCCATGAGGATGCGTGAAGCGAATAAGAATGGTGCAAAAGCTTGCGTAAGGACGCACGGCCGTGCGTCCTCACAGGGCCGGGTGCCGCATCAGAACTGATCGAGGAAGCGGATGTCGTTCTCGTAGAAGACGCGGATGTCGTCGATGCCGTGGCGTAGCATGGCGATGCGCTCCACGCCCATCCCGGCGGCGTAGCCCGTGTACCGCTCCGTGTCGTAGCCCACGGCGTCGAGCACGTTCGGGTGGACCATACCGCAGCCTAGGATCTCCATCCACTCGCCGCCGTCGGGATCGTCCGGGTCCTCCCACCAGATGTCGACCTCCGCGCTGGGCTCCGTGAAAGGGAAGTAGCTTGGGCGGAAGCGGAGCCGCACGTCCTCGCCGAATAGGGCCTCCGCGAAGGCTTGCAGCACGTGCTTGAGCTGCGCCATCGTCACGCCCTCGTCTACGTACAAGAGCTCCACCTGATGGAAGAGGCAGTACGACTTGTACGAGATGGCCTCGTTGCGGTAGACGCGGCCCGGCACCATCACGCGCACGGGCGGCTCCGTCTCCTGCATGGTGCGGATCTGCACGGGAGAGGTGTGCGTGCGGAGGACGACGGGCTGCTCGGCGTCGTCCGGCTGCTTCAGGAAGAACGTGTCCTGCATGTCCCGCGCCGGATGGTCGGGCGGGAAGTTGAGCGCCGTGAAGTTGTGCCAGTCGTCCTCAATCTCCGGACCCTCTGCTACATTGAACCCGAGTCGGGCGAACGTGCGCTTGATATCCTCCAGCGTCTGCGTAAGCGGGTGGATCGAGCCGGGGTAGTCGCGGCGGCCCGGCAGCGTCAGGTCGATGTCGGCGCCGCTGGCATGCTGCGCGCGTTCCAGGCGGGTCTGTGCGGCGTCTAGCTTCTGCTCGGCCAGGTTCTTGAGCTTATTGACACGCTGGCCGAATTGGGGCCGCTCCTCGGGCGGCACCTCGCTGATCTGGCTGAACAGCTCGGTGATGGCGCCCTGTTTCCGGCCGAGGAAGCGGATCCGGAAGGCTTCGGCGTCATCGGCCGAGTCGATGGTAGCGGTCTCGATCTGCTCGCGCAGCGCGTCGATGGTGTCGAGTTGCTCGTCTAGCATGGGAGGAAAGGCGCGTCAAGGTGAAGGTGGCGCGGGCACCCGCAATAAAAAATCCCGCCAGCCTGCGGGGCAGGGGCGGGATCGAGGCAATCGGGACGATGAGCCGCTCAGGTGCCCTGCGGGCGAATGCGATGCGCGCTGAAAAACGTATCGGCAAAAAACGTCATCGTCGATTCCTTCGCAAGCTTATTGCGCTTGCACGTGATTAACAACCTGTTCGAACGCCTCAGGGTCGTTGGCCGCCAGATCAGCGAGGACCTTGCGGTTCATCGTCAGATCCGACTTCCGGTAGTTGCCCATAAACTGCGAGTAGCTGACGCCATGCTGGCGCGTCCCTGCGTTGATGCGAGTGATCCACAGACGGCGGAATTGGCGCTTGCGCTGGCGGCGGTCCCGGTACGCGTACTGGAGCGCCTTCTCAACGGAATGCTTCGCCGTGCGATACAGCTTGCTCCGCCGGCCCCAGTAGCCTTTGGCCATGTTCAGGATTTTCTTGCGGCGCCGACGCGTCGCCGGCTTATTCGTTGCGCGGGGCATGAGTGCAGTGTGTTCAGGATGACGGAGTTACGACGAAACAAGGCAAAGATACACCGCCGCTCGCACGCAGCGGCCCCGTACAGGGGGCCAATCAAGGTGCGAGCAGTGGGTCTCTAGTGGTTGCTATTCAGCATGTGTTTAATGCGCTTCTCGTCCGCCTTATCGACGGTCGTTTCCTTCCGAAGGTGACGCTTCTTTTTCGTCGTCTTCTTCGTCAGGATGTGGCTTTTGCCGGCTTTGCGGCGCTTTATCTTGCCGTTGCCGGTTTTCTTGAAACGCTTCTTGGCACCGCTGTGCGATTTCATTTTTGGCATGCGAACAACACCCCGTGGAGAGTACAATTCAAAAGGTCTCAGCAGGAACAGAGGATGCGTGTGTATGAACGGTACAGCCGCTCCGTTCCCGAAGAGGAAGGCACACGCAAGGGCACAAGAGGTAGCACGCCAGAATTCTTCCCCCCTTCACCCGTCAGTTATTCCCTTTCTTTTTGTGTGGCGCGATGATCGTGATCATTCGGCGGCCTTCCATCTGCGGGGCCTGCTCGATGCGGGCGAGGTCCTGCACCTCTTCGATGAGGCGGCGCAGAAGGTCCATCCCCTGGTCTTTGTACATGATATCGCGCCCGCGAAACTGCACGTAGGCTTTCACCTTATTGCCGCTTTCGAGGAAGCGGCGGGCGTGGTCTTTCTTGAAGTTGAAGTCGTGGTCGTCCGTGCGCGGCCGGAAGCGGAGCTCTTTCATCTCCATCGACTTCGACTTCTTCCGCTGCCGCTTTTCCTTCTTCTGCTGCTTGTAGCGGTACTTGCCGTAGTCGATAATTTTGCAGACGGGCGGATCGGCCCCCGGTGCAATTTCGACCAGGTCCAGGTCGTACTCCCGCGCGCGATCCAAGGCCTCCTCGATCGGCAGCACGGCATGATCCCCTTCAGGCTCGACGACGCGGACCTCGTCGGCGCGAATCTCCCGGTTGACGCGAACTTTTTCGGCTTTGCTAGCGATAGTCGTTTAGGCGTTTAGTTGCAAGAGGGTCGGAGTATAAGTGTGACAAAATCACACGCAGGCGGACCAAGGGAGGTTTCCCACCGATCGCGTTGATTCACAATTCCAGCTCCGCTGTGGGGCGATCGTTGCAACCGGCGGATAAAAACAAGCGGTCACGCATGGATGGCCGCGTCGATCTCCGCCTGGATCTGTTCGATGAACGCGTCAACAGATACAACGTCCTGTTGCCCCTCGCCATGCGCACGCACGGCCACGGTGCCGGCTGCTGACTCGCGCCCGCCGACGACGAGCATGTACGGCACCTTCGCCGTCTCGGCCTGGCGGATTTTGTAGCCGACGGTTTCGTCGCTGTCGTCGACCTTCACGCGGATGCCTTTGGCGCGGAGCCGGCTCGCGACCTCCCGGGCGTAGTCGTTGAAGTCGTCGCCGATCGGGAGGATCTTGGCCTGCACCGGGGCGAGCCACGTCGGGAAATCGCCACCGCAGTGCTCGATCAGGACGCCGATGAAGCGCTCCAGCGAGCCGAACGGGGCCCGGTGGATCATCACCGGCCGCTGGCGCTCGTCGTGCTCGTCGATGTAGGTCAGGT
>CAYFQN010000144.1:0-8551 GCA_964345285.1 uncultured Rhodothermales bacterium | reverse complement strand
GGTCACGTCGTAAGCGACCCGAATCTCGTCGGTCACCCGGAGGGCGCCGAGTAGCGCCGTGGGGCGCTCGATATCAAAGTCGTTCATCAGCAGGTTGTGTTCGCCTTGAAACTGGTAGGCGCCGTTAGGCAGGCGCGTTCCTTCGGACTGCAAGGTCACGGTGCGCCGCTCGCCGGCCATGATCAGTTCACCTTCGGCCGTGATGGAAAAGGTAGAGTCGGCGCCGCTGGCGGCACCGATATCCACCGACTCGGAGCGAAAGTAGATGACGGGCTGCCGGTTCTTCTTCAGCGCCTTGTGCGCTTTCTCGTGCTGGCTGCCGCGCTCGGAGAGCACGCTGTCGATAGGGACTTCCACAAGCACGCGCGTTCAAGCGTCGGGAGGCCGTCGTCTGTGGCAGGTTGCACAGCGACTTGGCCATCGACCTCTAGGACGTCCATCGTCCAGTCACGCAGGTTCGACGAGCCGTAGATCGTCATTTCACTGTTTTCGTGGAACGTGTACGTGACGGCCGAGGCCGGTGGGTCGATAGGTTGTGGGGGCGGTGCGGTCGCCCAGCTGCCACAACAGAAAATAAGGAGCGTCGATAGGAGTTTCACCATCGTGGTGGGAGCATGGAAATTAGCAGGGGGGAGAGGAGGGCGGTAGACCGGTAGTGCACAGGACAAGTCATCTCGGTAGACGACTTGCCCTGTGGCACTTGCAGGGTCTCGACCGGCACGCTAGAAATGATCACGCCTTCGATCATGAGGCCACTGATCTCGCCGCCATGAAAGAGGTTGTCGGTCGGATCGTCGTTGTAGCTCTGCGACATGTACCCCACCTTTGCCAGCACGTTCTGCGTGACGAACCAGCCACCACTGATCTGCCAGTGGTTGACGCTGATGTCCGAGCCGGCCGTGAGGATCTCGCCATCGACCGTGTTATATCGTGTGCCTAGGAACACCCTTTCGTTCTCCAGGAAGCGATAGATGGCCTCGGCCGCATGCTGGTTGACGCTGCGGTCCGTGGGTTCGCGGGCCCCGCTGCCTTCAATCCACTCGAGCGTGCCGAAGAGTTCCAAGCCGCCCAGTTTTACAAACGGGTTGATCATAAACGCCGTCACGTTGTCGCGGAAGCCGACGCCAAACAGCCGCCCGGACCAGCCGCCACCGCCAATCGCGGAGTAGTACCGGGAGCCAGCGCGGTCGCCCGCGCCCATCTCGTTGAGCGCGTTCACATTGTTGCCGTCTTCGTCGAGAACAGCAACAGCGTCGTTGCTATGGTCAAGACCCTGGAACTGTTGGGTAAAAGCTGCCCCTCAATCCACTTCAAAGCCGTTGTATTCGATCGTGTCGGCCTTGGGAGACTCAAGCACGTTGATTCCGTATTGGCTGTGCGGACGGAAAAACTGGATGTCCGAATACTGAGCGGAGGCAGTCAGGGGCAGCATGCATCCGATCAGAAAGAGGGTGAGAATGGAAGTGAGTAGTCGTTTCATGACGGTCACCGAGAGGTTGTGGGAAAGAAGAGTGCATGCAATGGGGGCATGACTAGAGGGCTGACCCGCTAGGAGAGCGGTAGACCCTGCGATGCGATCTCACTCCGGGCGGTTAATGTCTCACTCCGGGTGGACCGCTGTCGCGATCACGCAGCCATAACCTCGGCGAATGGGGCATGAGTGCACAGCCAGTCTACCCCGACACGGGCGTACGGGTCGCTTGACACGAGTGTGGGGGAAGGCTCTTCATGGCCGAGCTGCACCCCCCGCAAAAGGGCTCACGCGGCCGGTGAGCGACAACCCCGAGCGGCAGGCCGGCTGCGCGCGCCGACCGGCCAGGTTCTGGTGGCACGGTTTTTATTGCAGGGGGGTCCTGTTATAACAGGTGCGCGTCATACGACAAATAAGTCGCTGCACGACACGTCGCCGTCATGCCGGGAGGGGTCAATCGTCGAACAGGGTGCCGGAGCTTGCCGGCGGTTTCACGTCGAAGTGCTTGTAGGCGCGCTTCAGGGCAATGCGGCCGCGGGGCGTGCGCTCCATGAAGCCTTCCTGGATGAGGTACGGCTCGTAGACCTCCTCGATGGTGCCCGAATCTTCCCCGACCGACACGGCCAGGTTTTTCAGTCCCGTGGGCCCCCCGCCAAAGTTCTCGATGAGCGTGAGCAGGATGCGCGTGTCCATATCGTCGAGGCCCTCCTCGTCCACGTCCAGTGCGTTGAGGGCGTGGTCGGCGATGGCACGGGTGATGCGGCCGTCGCCCTCCACCTCGGCAAAGTCGCGCGTGCGGCGGAGGAGGCGGTTGGCCACGCGCGGCGTGCCGCGGCTCCGGCGGGCGATCTCGAACGCACCCTCTCCCGTCGTCTCCACGCCCAGGATGCGCGCCGAGCGCTCCGTGATTTGCTGCAGCAAGTCGGCCGTGTAGTAATCGTACCGAAAGTCGATGCCGAAGCGGGCGCGAAGCGGAGCCGTCAGGAGCCCCTTGCGCGTGGTGGCGCCGACGAGCGTGAAGGGTGGCAGCTCGATCTGCACGGTGCGCGCATTCGGCCCCGAGTCGATCACGATGTCAATGCGGTAGTCTTCCATCGCCGAGTACAGATACTCCTCGACGACCGAACTGAGCCGGTGGATCTCGTCGATGAAGAGCAGGTCGCCCTCTTCCAGGTTAGTGAGCACACCCGCGATGTCAGCCGGCTTCTCCAGCACGGGCCCGCTGGAGGTACGGATGCGCGCGCCCATCTCCTCCGCGATGATGAACGCGAGCGTCGTTTTGCCAAGGCCGGGCGGGCCGGAGAGCAGCACGTGGTCGAGCGCCTCGCCGCGCTGCAGTGCCGCCGTCATAAAGACATTCAGGTTTTTCTTGATCTTCTCCTGGCCGATGAACTCGTCGAGCGAGCGCGGGCGCAGCTGCTTTTCGATATCGGCTTCCGAGGGCTGCGCCTCCGGCGAGATAGCGTCGGGGCGGGGCGAGGTGGACATAGCAGCAGTCGATTGATGCAATACACAGTATCCGCACCATAGGGCGGACGAACGGGAAGCGCAAGCAGCCGTTAGGACCCAACCTAGTCCAGGGGGCAGAAAGCGCGACGAAGCGTGGAGTAACACGCACACGACGCGCATATGTTGACTTCGTAGAATGTGATTCCTATGATTAGGAACGAAAATTGCTTGTAAGTGTGTCACGGCGGCCTTGCGCCCCCGCATTGTCGCGTCGGCACCCGAGCCTTCAACTTGTCTTTCGGATGACGGGGACGTTCTATCGCCATGCTTGACCTCCAACAGCAACAGAAGCTCCAGCAGAAGCTCTCGCCGCAGCAGATCCAATACATCAAGCTGCTGCAACTCAACACGCTTGACCTTGAGCAGCGCATCAAGGACGAGCTGGAGGAGAACCCCCTGCTTGAGGAAGGCCTTTCCGAGGAGGAGCAGATGGAAGAGGAAAAGATCGACGCGGCCACGGCAGAGGAGACCGAGAACGAGACGGAGGTCGAAGACAACGACGACGAGTTTGACGTCGAGGATCTGCTCAACAGTACGGACGACCTTTACGGCTACAAGGCGCGCGTGGACGGAGGCGGCGACGATGAGGATCGCGACCGCCCGATGCCCTCGCACACCACGCTGGCTGAGCGGCTGCAAGAGCAGCTCAGCTTCCAGGACCTCGACGAGACGGAGGCGCTCGTCGCTGAGCAAATTGTCGGCTCCATCGATGAGGACGGTTACCTGCGCCGGCCCATCGACTCCATCCTCGACGACATCATGTTCAACCACGGTGTGGAGGTGACCGAGGACGACGTTGAAGAGATGCTTCAGCGCATCCAGCGGCTCGACCCGCCCGGTATCGCCGCGCGTGACCTGCAGGAGTGCCTGCTCATCCAACTCGACCGCATGCCCGAGGACGTCGACGGGCGCGACACGGCCATCGACATGCTGAGCGACCACTACGAGTCGTTCACGATGAAGCACTTTGGCAAGCTCAAAAAGCGCCTCGGCGTGGATGATCGCGAGCTGAAGCAGGCGTTCGATCTCATCCAGCAGCGCCTTGACCCGAAGCCGGGCGAGGGTGAGTTCTCCGAGCAGACCAACTACATCACGCCGGACTTCACGGTCCGCTACGTCGACAACGACTTCGTGATTACGCTCAACGGCCGCAACGCGCCAAACCTGCATATCTCCAAGCACTACCGCAAGATGCTGGAGAAGCTGCGCGCGCAAAAGAAGAAAGAGAAGCAAGGCAAGAAGAAAGAGGTCGACGACGAGACGAAGAAGTTCCTCAAGAACAAGTTTGATTCGGCCCGCTGGTTCATCAACTCCATCAATCAGCGGCGCCACACCATGATGCTCGTCATGGACGCCATCGTGCAGTTGCAGGAAGACTTCTTCAAGCACGGCGAGGGGCACCTCAAGCCGATGATCCTGCAGGACGTGGCCGAGATCATTGACATGGATATCTCGACGGTCAGCCGCGTCGTGAACGGCAAATACGTGCAGAGCGAGTTCGGTGTCTACGAGCTGAAGCACTTCTTCTCTGAGGGGCTGGAGACGGTCGACGGCGAGGAGGTGTCCAACAAAGAGGTGAAGGCCATCCTGCAAGACATCGTCGACCACGAGGACAAGACGAAGCCGCTGTCCGACCAGAAGCTCGCCGACCGGCTCGAAGAGAAAGGGTTCAAGATCGCCCGCCGTACGGTCTCCAAGTACCGGAAGCAGCTCAGCATTCCGGTGGCGCGCCTCCGCAAGGAAATCGTGCTGGAAGACGAGGAGGAGATCGCCGAAGAGGAAATGGAAGGCGCCGAGGCGTAGCTGTCAGAGCGTCACCGACAGCGTCAGACCCACCACGACATCGACACCTGCGCCGTCTGGCTCGTTGATGGGCAGGCGGATGAGCAAACCGGGCTGCACGACCGGCAGGTTCCAGATGAGCGTGCCCGTCGCCTGGTGCGTCGTCCGGTCGGCAAACGCGCCGCCGCGCTCGGTCACGAGCGCCCGTCCCGCGAGGCCCACGCCGGCGACGAGGCGATCGCCCTCTTGCCAGGCCTGCACGCCATAGCGAGCGTAGACCTCTGTGGTGCCGGACACATCCTGCGTGGGCGTCGTCAGGAGCGGACCGCCGCGGAAGCGGAATCCGAAGCGGCGCGTCCAGCCCCAGCGCGTGTTGGCAATGATCTGGGCTGCAAACAGGTCGGGGGCAAAGGCTTCCCGGTGCGCCAGGTCGGTAGCCTGCCCGGCACGCGTGGCCAGCGAGGCCTCTGATGCCAGCGGCAGCCGAACCCCCAGTTCCACGAGAAGTGGCACGCGCGTGCTGCTCACGCCCAGCCCCACGTATGGGTTGCCAATCTGGGTCTTTGTCACGTCCGTGGGGGGCTCACCTGCCCGCGTCGATTGGTAGCGGGCCACGGGCATCCCGGCCACTACCGTCATCCGATCCGTGATGAGGTAGCTGCCCCACAGCGTACTGGCACCCGTCAACACCGAGATGTCTTCGGACGGCGCCGGTTGCAGCGTGGGCTGTAGCACCTCCAGCGTCATCTGGTCCGGCACGTACGGCGTGGACCAGAGCGACTGCGCCTGGCTCGCGGAGGGCAGGGCGAGTAGGAGCAGAACGGCAAGCGCAGCAGGGCAGCGCAGGGTGCGAGGCAAGATGACCGTCACGGTAGGAAGAGGCGAGGAGAGGAATCGATAAGGGGACACACCGCGGGCAACGCAACCGGCGATCTGTACGACCCTGCCCAGCGGTTGTTCGCTGAGTCCATCGGAGAGCCCGGTCCTTCTCTGCGGGGAATAGCCTGACAGCAGGACGAGGGCGGTTGCGGCCTGAGTGCACGCAACTAAGGGACCGAGGGGGGCGTCTAGCGCGGACGACAGTACACCCACGGTGCCGAGGGAGGATAGTATGGTTTACTGCCGTTTTAGAGGGCCGTTCGCACCGGAGGAGCGCACATGGGTCGAACAAGCTGTTGCGGCCGTTGAGGAAGCCGATGGCTTTGAGCTTCCATCGGCGCCGAAATGGTTGGTCATGCGAGTGAGTCCGGCAGAGCGCGTCGTGTACGTGGGGGTGCGATTCCGTGACGGACAGGTCGTCCGCGCGTCGGCGCCCAGTGCGCTCATCGATGGCATCAAGGCGATGCAACGGCGCGGCGAATGACATGACACGCGCTGACGAGAGCCCATCGGGGAGAGCCGGCAGCCGCCCCGGTGCAGCAAAAGTTGCGCGCCGCTCAGGGAACGCGTAGCTTTCCATGTGTTACAGACTTGTTTCGCAGCCCCGGAGGAGTGATGGGAATTGAGTGGTGGATAGGTGCCCTCGTCAGCGGATCGATGGATCCCGTTGGTGCGCTGCCGGCGCTGTGGGCGGCGGCGGGGGGACCGCTCATTCTTCTGCTCGCGGGGTATGGGTCAAGCCAGGCGGGTGGCAGGGCGTTGGAGGTCTTGCTCGAGGAGAGCGAAGAGCGCTGGCGCCGGCTGGTCGAGGAGCACCCAGAGCCCATCTATGTCACGGTCAACGGACGCATCCGCTACATCAACCTGCATGGGTTATCCATCTTCGGGGCCGACTCCGTCGACGAACTGATAGGCGCCGAAGTCATGTCATTCGTGCATCCGGACGTGCACGACACGATGCGGAATCGGCTGGCTCAGCTCAACCGGGGTGAAGAGACGGAGCCGCTGGAGCATCGCATGATACGGCGGGATGGCGAAGAGCGCATCGTGGTGACGCGCACCGTACCCATCCGCTACGAAGGACAGGCCGCGGGGCAGACGGTGATCCGCGATGTTACGGAGCAGCGCCGGGCCGAGGCGGCCGTGAAGAAGAGCGAGTACCTGCTGGACGAAACCCTCCGGCAGATGCCGGCTGGCGTTGTCATTGTCGACGCGCCATCGGGCCGGCTCGTTCGGTATAACGAGGAGGCCCAGCGGCTGCTCGGACACGAGGCGCTGCCCGTCGACGGCGTCCTTGACTACGGAAAGTACGCGGCGCACCATCCGAACGGTACGCCCTACAACTCCGAGGAATATCCCATTGCGCGGGCCCTGTTTGGGGAGACGGTGACCAACGAAGAGATGCGGTACCAGCGCCCCGGCGACGGGAGTATGGCGATACTGTCGGTGAGCGCGGCGCCTATCCGAGACGATGCTGGCCGCATTCTGCGGGCAGTCTCCACCTTTCAGGACATTACGGCGCGCAAGCAGATAGAGGACGAGCTGGGAAACAGCAAGGCCCTGTATGAAGCACTGACCCGGAGTTATCCCCTAGGCGCCATCGTCGTATTTGACCATGACTTGCGCTACATCCTAGCCGGGGGACAGGAGCTGGAGACGGTCGGCCTGTCAGCCGATCAAATGATCGGGAAGACCATTTGGGAGGTGTTTCCGGCCGAGACATGCGCGCTGATTGAAAGCGACTATCGGAAAGCCCTCCGGGGCGAGCCTGTGCGGAGCGAGGTGCCCTACAAAGGCGAAGTGTATATCAACTGCGACGTTCCCGTCTACGATGACGCCGGCGAAGTCATCGCCGGCATGGTCGTCACGATGAATATCACCCAACTGAAAGAGGCCGAGGCTGAACTCAAGCGAGCCAATCAGTTGCTGAAACACACGCAACGCATCACGAAAACAGGCGGCTGGGTGTACGACCCGAGCGCTGAAACCCTTGCCTGGACAGCCGAGATGCGGCGCATTCACGATGTGGGACCCGACTTCACACCAACCCCAGCAACAGCCTTCTCGTTCTGTCTTCCCAAGTGGCGTCCTGTGGCGGAGCGTGCCGTTGAGTGCGCCATCGAGCAACAGGTCGAATTCACGGTCGAACTCGAAATCATGACGGCGCAGAAGCGGCGCCGGTGGATTGAGGTACAGGGCGAGCCGGACGTGCAGGCCGGCCGCGTGGCGCGCGTCGTGGGCACAGCACGCGACATCACCCGCCAGAAGAGCCGCCTTGAGCGGCTGCGCCTGTTAGACACCGCCGTCGAGCACGCCAATGACATGGTCATCGTCACCGAGGCGCAGCCGATCGACGAGCCCGGCCCGCGCATCGTCTACGTCAACGAAGCCTTCGAGGAGCAGACGGGGTACACGCGCGGCGAGGCGATTGGTCGGACTCCGCGTATGCTGCAGGGGGAGGACACCGACCGGGAGGCGCTCGGCCGCATCCGGGCGGCGCTAGAGCACGCCGAGCCGACGCGCGAGGAGGTGCTCAACTACCGGAAAGACGGCACGCCGTACTGGATTGACCTGAGCATCGTGCCGGTGGCCACAGGCGACGGCGCCCCTACCCACTTCTTGTCCGTGCAGCGCAACATCACCGAGCGCAAGGAGGCCGAGCGGGCTCTGATCGCTGCGAAGGAAGAGGCTGAAGAGCTGGCACAGCGGCACGAGATGGCCCTCTTGGGCGCTGACCTTGGCTGCTGGGACCTCGACCTCAACACGTGGACCAACGTGGTCAACGAGCGATGGGCTGAGATGCTCGGGTATACACTGGATGAGGTCGGCGATACACAGGACTTTTTCGAAGAGCACACGCATCCCGATGACCTCCAGCGAGCGTACGAGGCGATGGACCGGCACGCGCGC
>CAYFQN010000143.1:4959-8558 GCA_964345285.1 uncultured Rhodothermales bacterium | reverse complement strand
GCCATGAGCATGGCCGGAAACATGATGCAGTGAAAGACGATGTTGTCCTTCCCGACGAAATGAACGAGCTGCGTGCCGTCATCCTGCCAGTACGTTTTCCAACGGTCCGCGTCCCCCTGTTCAGCGGCCCACTCCTTCGTGGCAGAGATGTACCCAATGGGCGCATCGAACCAGACGTAAATGACTTTGCCCTCCGCGTCGATGCCGTGCGCCTCGCCAATGTCGTTCGGAACGGGAACGCCCCATGGCACATCGCGGGTGATAGCACGATCCTTCAGCCCATCGTCGAACCAGCTCTTCACCTGGCCCAGCACATTGTTTTTCCACTCGGGGTGCGTGCCGATCCAGTCCTCCAGCTGCCCTTGCCAGTCGCCGAGCGGCAGATACCAGTGCGTGGTCTCGCGGAGTTCGGGCGTCGCATCCGTTAGCGTACTGCGCGGGTCGATGAGCTCAGTCGGGCTGAGCGTGGATCCGCACTTCTCGCACTGGTCGCCATAGGCCTCATCGAATCCGCAGACGGGGCACGTGCCCATCACAAATCGATCCGCCAGGAAAAGGTGGGCCTTGGGGTCGTAGAGCTGCTCTTCTGTTTTCAGCTTGAGGTCGCCCTGTGCGTCGAGGGTGCGGAAGAAGTCCTGGCTCGTTTCGACGTGGACGTCTGCCGTCGTTCGGCCGTAGTAGTCGAAGCTCATCCCCAACCGCTCGAAGCTCTCCTTGATGTGCGGATGGTACTGGTCGACGATCTCCTGCGCGGTGATGTCCTCTTTGAGGGCCCGCATCACGATGGCGACGCCCATCTCATCGGAGCCGCAAATGTACACGCAGTCGCGCCCCTTGAGGCGCTGGTAGCGGACATACAGATCAGCCGGCAGGTACGCGCCGGCCACCTGCCCGATGTGGACGGGCCCGTTTGCGTAAGGTAAGGCCGAGGTGACGAGGATCCGCTCGGGATTGGAGTCAGGCATGAATGGGGATGCGGTACGGGTTGGGGGATGTGGGTTTCGAGTTTTGGGTTGTAGGTTGGGCGTTGAGACGTTGAACGTCTAACGTTGAACGCAGAACGCGCAGCCCACCACTTGCCACGCGCGGTCAGTTGAAGCTGACGCCGTCGAGAAGGTCGCCTTGCCGCTTGCGAAGGGCATCCTCGGCGAACCAGGCTTCCTTGACGTCCTTCATCTTGTCCGGCAGATCCTCGTGCGGCTTCTGGTAGCCTTCAATGTCTTTGAGCCAGACGAGCGTTTTGGTGCGCATGGAGCCGTCTTTGGCCTCAAACTCGACGTTTTCCTCACGGGCGGCGCAGGTGCCTTCGGCTTCGCCAAAGATGCCGCCGTGCTGCGGGTGGCGAAGCAAGATACGGACGCGCTCGCCGTGGTCAAACCGGCTGTTCTCGAAGTCGGCCTCGCTGTACGTGGCCATGATGCAGCGGGGGGATTGATGATACGGAACGGTCGAACAAACACAGGCGCAATCAATACGCAGAAGTATAGGTACCGATGGGCCGAGTTGCATGTTCGGCACCGCGAACCACGCATGAAAAACCCCGTGCTGTCATGCCAACCTCCTCCATGGAGTCGGTCGACACGCACCGCTGGACGCGCCAGCAGTACGAGCAGCTGGTCGATGCCGGCGTGCTCACCACAGGCGACCGCGTCGAGCGTATCGAAGGCCGCATCGTACCCGCGAGCTCCCAAAATAGCCGCCTTGCCCCCTCCGTCGAAATGACGCGCCGGGCACTCGACCCCGGTTGCCCTGCATCAGCGCTCATCCGTGCCCAGTATCCTCGGGCTCTGGGCGCCGCATCAGCGCCCGAGCCCGATGTCGCCGTTGTGCCTGGTACGATCCACGGTGACGTCGATCGGCATCCATCCGATGCGCTGCCCGTCGCCGAGGTAGCCGACTCGTCGCTTGCCAAGAATCGGGAGCCAAAGCGGTTACTGTACGCCCAGCACGGCGTCCCCGCATGCTGGATCATCAACCTGGTCGACCAGCATCTCGAAGTGTACCGCGACCCGGCGTTGGGCGACTATACGTCGACAACGACACTGGATCGGAACGACACCGTGACGCCGCACTACACAGACACGGCTCTTTCCGTCGCGGACCTCATCCCTGCCTAGCCCCTATGCCTGACTCAAACTTCGCCCCGCGCTCGGCCACCGTCGAGCGCACCACCGCCGAAACGGACATCCGCGTCGACCTCACCCTGGATGGCACCGGCACATACGACACCGACACCGGCGTCGGCTTTCTCGACCACATGCTCGACCTTTTCGCGAAGCACGGCGGCTTCGACCTAACGGTGCGTTGCGACGGGGATCTGGAAATCGACGACCACCATACGGTGGAAGACATTGGCATCGCCCTCGGCCAGGCGATTCGTGAGGCGCTGGGCAACAAGGCGCACATCGCCCGCTACGGCCACGCTTACGTGCCGATGGACGAGACACTCGCCCGTGCCGTGATCGATCTGTCCGGACGCTTCTACTTGCAGTTCGATGCCGCCTTCGACCGAGCTACGGTAGGAGACCTGTCGACGGAGATGGTGGAGCACTTCTGGTACTCCGTCGCCGAACACGCGCATTGCAACTTGCACCTCACCGTGCTGTATGGGCGCAACACCCATCACAAGGTGGAGGCGCTCTTCAAAGCTGGGGCTCGCGCCCTTCACACGGCCGTGCGCCGCGACACGGCCCAGGCTAAAATGCCTTCGACGAAAGGCCAGCTCTAACGTTCGATGTCTACCTGTACGACTCACTTTCCCTCCTGATGCTAGACGATCAAACCGTTGCTGTCATTGGCGCGGGCAACATTGGCCGCGCGCTCATCGGCGGCATGATCCACAGCGAACTGATTGCTCCCGAGCAGCTCATCGCCACGCGGCGGACGCCGTCGGCGCTCGATGCTATCGCTGATCAGTTCCCCGGCCTGCGCACCACGACGGACAACGCGGCCGCCGCCGAGGGGGCATCGATTCTTCTGCTCACCATCAAACCACAAAGCCGCGCAGAGGTTATCACCGAAATTCGCGATCACGTGGACGATGACGTGCTCGTCATCTCCGTGCTGGCGGGCGTCACAGCGGAGACCCTGCAATACAATTTCGGGCACGAGTTGCCCGTCGTGCGCGCCATGCCCAACACGCCGGCGCTGGTTGACGAAGGAGCGACTGCTCTTTCCGGCGGCACCTTCGCGACAGACGCCCATCTCGCGGTGGCCCGGCAGATTTTCGAGGCAGTCGGAGAAGTTGAGGTCGTCCCCGAATACCTGATGGACGCCGTCACCGGCCTCTCGGGCAGCGGACCGGCCTACGTGTACATGTTCATCGAAGCGCTGACCGATGCGGGCGTGAAACAGGGCCTGCCCCGAGACGCCGCGGCACGCCTAGCGACCCAAACCGTGTACGGTGCCGCCAAGTTGGTGCGCGACACCGGCAAGCACCCCGCCATCCTGCGCGATGAAGTGACGACGCCCGGCGGCACAGCCATCGCGGCCGTCTCCGAGCTCGAATCGCACGGCCTGCGCACGATGATGATCAACGCCGTGGCCACCGCCACCGAACGGTCGAAAGAACTCAACAAGGAATGACGATTGTTGATTGT
>CAYFQN010000143.1:0-4859 GCA_964345285.1 uncultured Rhodothermales bacterium | reverse complement strand
GATTGTTGATTGATAATTGGAAACGCGCACTGGACAACTCGGCACTCGATAATCCCCTACTCGACAATCCCTTATTCAACGATCCCCATGATCACCATCATTGACTACGGCATTGGCAACCTGCGCTCCATCGAGAAGGCGCTCCAACAAGTCGGCGTCCAGGTGCTACGCACCGACGATCCGCACGCTGTGTTGGATGCCGATCGGCTCGTACTGCCCGGCGTCGGCGCGTTCGGCGCGTGCATCGACGAGATTCGCGACCGCGGTCTCGAACAGCCGATTCTTGACGCGATCGACGCAGGTACGCCGCTGCTGGGCGTATGCGTAGGGATGCAACTTCTGTTCGAGGTTGGCGAAGAGCATGGGGAGCAGCAGGGCCTCGGCGTGCTACCGGGGCGCGTCGTCCACTTTAACGCGGAGGCCGCCATCACCGATAACGCCTGCGTTGTGGATGATGGATCGGCCGGCGTCGTCACGCAGCCGGCAGCAGACACGGCGCTGAAGGTCCCACACATGGGCTGGAATACGCTGGAGCCGACGCGCACGTCGCTGCTGCTGGACGGCATCGACGCGGGCGATTACGTCTACTTCGTCCACTCCTTCCACGCCGCTCCCACCCACGCCGACGATGTGCTGGCCACCACGACGTACGGCCACCCCTTCCCCGCTATCGTACAGCGCGAAACCGTGTTCGGCGTGCAGTTCCACCCCGAGAAGTCGCAGGACGTCGGGTTGCAGTTGCTTCGCAATTTTGCCCATCTTCCACGGTCCGGTTAGCGCGCCGGGGGCCGTGGAGTGCGTGCAGCGCACGACCTAGCGCACGACTATCATCCAGTGTGCTAAGCCGTTCGGTCCAAAGCGAGAACTGAAACAAGGGCTCGCATGACGAGGTTTTAACCTATTATCTGGCTCGGCCTCTCCACCAGAGGCTGCGCCCTCCGCCTTTTCCCACCGCTCCAGACGTATCCATGGCTCTCGTCATTCCCGCCATTGACCTGCGCGGCGGCCGCTGTGTGCGGCTCCATCAGGGTGAGTACGATCAAGAAACCGTCTACTTCGACAACCCTGTCAAAATGGCGAAGCTGTGGCGCGTCCAGAATGCCCGCGTGCTGCACGTGGTAGACCTGGACGCAGCGCGCGGCGACGCCGACAACAACCGCGACGTGATTGCCGGCATGTGCGACGCGCTCGACATTCCCATCCAGCTCGGCGGTGGCATTCGGTCGATGGAGCAGATTGAGGCCGCCTTTGACATGGGCATCTACCGCGTCATCATCGGAACGGCGGCCGTCCGCAACCCCAAGCTCGTATCGGACGCCATCGACGCGTTTGGCTGCAGTCGTATCACCGTCGGCATCGATGCGCGGGATGGCGAGGCGCGCGTGCAGGGATGGACGGAGGGATCCGGGGTAAGCGCGGCCGACCTTGCCCAAGACATGGAAGCCCGCGGTGTGCGGCGCATTGTCTATACCGACATCAGCCGCGATGGGACAATGAAAGGCCCCAACGTGGAGGCCTACCGTGCGCTGGGCCGTCAGCTCTCTGAGTGCAAAATCACCGCGTCGGGCGGCGTCGGCGACCACGGAGACCTGCTCGACATCCAGGCGCTGGCCTCATACGGCGTTGACTCCGTTATCATCGGCAAAGCCCTCTACGAGAACGCGTTCCCCTGCCAGCAATTCTGGGCCTGGCACGACAAAGGTACCGTCGACCTCGACACGTTCTCCACGGCCCCCCTCCGCGATAATCCCCTCGCCGAGAACTGCTAATCACGATCGACCTGCATCGATCACGGTGCGTACGTGTGAGCGAATGAACGTCCCCACATACAACCCTCCACCCGCCAACCCATCCGCTCATGCCGCTTGCCAAACGCATCATTCCCTGCCTTGACGTTGACGACGGGCGCGTCGTCAAAGGCGTCAACTTCGTCGATATCCGCGATGCCGGCGACCCCGTCAAGCAGGCGCGCTTTTACGACGAAGCCGGTGCCGACGAGCTTGTCTTCCTCGACATCACCGCCACGCACGAAGGGCGTGGTATCATGCACGATGTGGTGCGCCGCACGGCCGACCAAGTATTTATCCCCCTAACCGTAGGCGGCGGCCTGCGCTCGGTGGACGACATGCGGGCCATGCTCCACGCCGGCGCCGACAAGGTAGCCATCAACTCAGCTGCCGTGAAGGACCCCGACCTGATCACCGAGGGCGCCGAGGCGTTTGGCGCGCAATGTATCGTGGTCGCGATCGATGCGAAGCGCGTGGGCGACGGCTGGGAGGTATTCGTGCACGGCGGCCGGAAACCAACGGGGCTCGACGCCATCGAGTGGGCCGTGGACGCCGAAGCCCGCGGAGCCGGCGAACTGCTCATAACCTCGATGGACCGCGACGGCACGAAGGACGGGTATGACGTGGAGCTACTGCGGGCGATTAGCCGGCGCGTCCGCATTCCGGTGATTGCCTCCGGCGGCGCGGGCACCCTGGAGCATCTGCGCGACGGGCTCGTGGAGGGGGAAGCGGATGCCGTATTGGCCGCCTCGATCTTCCACTTTCGTGAGTACGCCGTCGACGAGGCCAAGCGCTTTCTGCATGAGGCCGGCCTCCCCGTGCGCCTCCCCACCGACCCGTCTGCCGTACCACATGCCTGACGCCCACTCCATGCATCCCGCTACACTCCTCCGTGCCGGTGCGGCTGTCTTCGTACTCATCGGCGGATCCATCACGGTGTGGCTTGCCGACAAGGCGTTGCGCTACCCGGAGATCCAGGCGAGCCAGTTTGGCAACACCGCTCCACTGTGGATTCCGACGATCCTGTTTGTCGTGGTTGCCACGGCGGCTGGGGCGTATGTGCTGACCCGGGCCGCCCGGCGCGTCGACGAGGGCGATGACTTGTTTGCCGATCGGCACCGCCGCCGCCCGTCCGACGACACGTCGTCGTCGAGCAGCGATTGATCGTTCTCCGTTACAACTCCCCTCGCATGGTGAGGCGGGCCACCAGCCCGTACGTTTCAGCCTCCCGCGCATCCAGTACAAGGCCACGCTGCACGTCCTCTTCAACGCGGGCCCGTGGGGCCTCCGTAGCGGATGCAATGATATCGTAGGCACGCGCCTGCTGACGGTCTGCGTCTGCAGCGGCAGAGTGCGAGAATGAGTGCGCCGTATTCGGACCTGACGCCTGGAGGGCGTGCAGATGAAAGCGCGCCATAGGCAAGCAGGTACGATCCTCGATGGACGCGGCACAAAATGCGACGACTCCGGCTCCGGCGACCCGTCCCGTAGCGATCATCTGCACCCGTGGCGTCATGGTGTTCACCACGTCGTGCACAGCAAATGCGGGACCTAGGTGCTTGCCGTGAAGGGCAAACAGCACGCGCACATCATCTTCCGAGGCGGATGCGAGCAGCAGCAAGGCTTGCGTTACCCGCGCCGCTGCGGCATCGTCGAGCACGCCTTGAGCCACCACGGTTCGGGCGCCGTGTAGCCGCCCCGACAGATCAGCCTCGAAGTCGCGTGGTGGAAACATGATACTGTTGATTTTTGCGATGAGCTTTTGTGTCGGGCACCGTATCGCCGCTCCCTCTGCGCGATGAAGCCGCATGCGGTCAAGATGAGCTGGCAGTCACTTAATGCAACACCCGTTTCAGGAGGGACTTCGCCGCAGCATAGATCCCCGGCGCCTCACGGGCGCGGGGGCCGGCGACGTTGAGCACCTGCACATCGTGCTCATCGACCCAGGCAAGAACGTCGGCTGCATTTGCATCGTTTATTTCCAATTGCAGTAGCGGCTTACCGCGGCGCTTGGCCTCTTCTACCGTGAGCGCGGTGCCGCCGCTTGCCTCGTCACGGATTAAGATAAGGGTGCCGTCGCTGTCGCGCACGTTCCATGCTGTACGCTGCGCGTACTCGTCGGACGGCGTTTCGCGCAGAGGGTATGCGGCATCGATCGGTCCATCCTCTGCCCGTCGCCCCCGTGGACACCAGCCGCCCACTGGGATTCCGGCGTCGAGGGCTGCGTCCAGAGCGGCTCGGTCGACCCCGGTCTGCCCGCCCGATACAATTTTCTGAATGCTCATGCGTTTCGGTCCTCCCCCTTCGAACAGATTCCGACGCTTCGAGTACGCCACACCGACTCTCCTGATTCTGACCCTTCTCCCCTGTGGCTCGACTCTTCACGGCATTGGACCTTCCATCGCACAGCGTCGATGCCCTGCGTGCGTTCCGCGAAGATGCTGATTTGCCCGTCACTGCGCGATGGACGCCTGCTGACAATTACCACATCACGCTCCGCTTTATTGGCGAGGTCGATAACGAGCAGGCCGATTCAATCGAGAGAGCCCTCGCAGCGGTCCACCCTCCATCGTTCCAGGTGACCCCCTCGGGACTTGGCGTACTCCCCTCCCGCCGCACCCCCCGCGTGCTCGCGGTGCGCATCGAACCGGCGGAATCGCTCCGTACCCTCTACGAGGCGTTGCAAAACGCGCTCGCTGCAGCGGACGTCCCCCCCGAGGAGCGGGCGTTCCGTCCACACATCACCCTGGCGCGGTTGCGGGACGTGCGGGCAGAGCGCCTCTACACAGCCCTGAAGGAGTGGGACGGTCCATCGCTCTCCCCCTTTTCGGCGGATGAATACCTGTTGTATGACAGCACGCTCACCTCCGACGGCGCCGTGCATACGATCCGCTCGCGCTTTCCCTTGGCGGCATGATGTCTTTGACCCGACGTACGGCGTGGCACTGCGTTGCAGTGACTCTTGTACTGGCGCTCGGGGTCACCCGCGCGCCAACGAGCCGCGCTCAGTCAAGCCCTGTGAACTTCCGGGTCGGTGTCGGGCCCCCTGACGTCAGAGAGCTTGATGTAGAG
>CAYFQN010000142.1:4183-8639 GCA_964345285.1 uncultured Rhodothermales bacterium | reverse complement strand
TGGAACTGCACGCCGACCAGCTCGGGCGAAAGGCGGATGCCCATCAGCGCCCGCTCATGCGGCAGGAGGTGCTGTTGCTCCAGCGCAATGACCTCGGCACCCAGGGCCTGCAGCCGGCTGTGATCGGGCTGCACCACCTGCCAATTGCGGAAGTCGGCCGCCCAAAACGGATCGGCGAGATCGCCGAACAACGGCTCGCGCTGGCCCGCCGCCGTGCGGTGCACCGGCACGATGCCGAACGACTCGGCGTGCCGCTTTGTGACAGCGCCTAGCTCAAAGTGCCGGCACATCATCTGAAACGAGTGGCAGATGAACAGCGCGTGCTTCGTCGGGCCCGGCGTGGCCTCGGCGTTGTACTGCCAGAGCGCGGCCAGCCACTCGAAATACGCAGCCTCCCACTCCGTCCCCTCGCCGTCGTGTGGACTCCCGGGCCCGCCCGATGAGACGTAGATATCGTACGACAGGTCCGGCGTCGCGCCGTGCTGCCGGACGTCAAACTCATCGAAGACGACAGGACGGCCATGCTGCGTCTCACTGGCGGTGATCAGCGCGCGTAGGGCACGCATGCCCTGATTCGCCTGCCCGTTATACAAGTTGAGCAGCGCAATGCGCACGGGCGTGTTAGATTCGATTTCCATAGGTATTGCGTAAAATAAACATGGGGAGCGTGCCGCCGCCCGCCGTCACGTTCGCTAGATTCGTTGCTGACGTGCGGGTCAGGCAGCCGCCCACGAGCGGCCCGTTGATGTACGGGTCCAAGTCGATAATTGTCGGGACGCGGCCCCAGCCGGACTCGGTTTGCACGAGGAACGGCTCGCGGTAGATGTCCACGGCCTCCTGCACCACGTGCCCGCGCGCCACCCCCTGCGTGATGGCCTCGTCCCACTCCGCCTGATCCGCGGCAAAGCCTAGCGTCACGCCTGCGCCGCCGTACGCGTCATTTGGCTTGATGACGAAATACGTGCGGTTGGCGCGGACGAACTCGACGAGGTCGATGCTCAGCCCGCGGAACGAGGTTTCGCGCTCGCGCAGGCGCCGCGTCCACGGAATGTGGCGGCGGACGGCCTCGCGCTGCGGTACGTCGAGCACCTGAGCGTACTGCTCGTCGGTGAGCAGCGCCAGGATGGCTTTCTTATGGACGAGCTTGGCGCGGAAGCTGTTGAGGTAGCACGTTTTCTGCGCGCGATAGCCATCCAAGTACGCCTGGCAGTCGTCCTTGATCTCGTAGAACTCGTTCATCAGCAGGCGCCGGTACAGAATGTCGATCTTCCGGCCGTTGGCGTAAATCCACCCGTCGTGGCAATCGAGGGCTTGTGGCGCAGCGATCTCACACGGATAGCCCAGCCGCTCGGCATACTGCTTGATCAGCCGAAATTCGTGGATCGTGGGCACGTCGAGGTGGTCCACAATCGCGAACGCCGGCTTCTCCTCGCGGCCCTCGAACTGCTCGTGATAGGTCATCAAAAAGGCGAAGAACGTGTGCTCCAACGGGGACACAAATCGTGCCGGGAATCGCTCTTCGAACTGCTGAAAGACGGGCAGTTCGCGGTACATCTTGCCGAGTTCATGAATGTACGCGATGCCGGCTGGGCTCTCGCCGTTGATCTCGACAAACTTGAACGACTGCTCCGTCATGAATGCGTCCATCCGCGCGTTGGCCGAGAGGCGGATGACGGGTGTAGGCAGCGCCGCCAGCTCGATCTCCCACTCCTCCATGCCGAGCTCGTCTTTCAGCACCCGCTCGTCGTTAAAGAACGACGCCGCAATGTTGAGGATGGCCTCGCGGATGAGGTACGCCGTTTCCTGCACCTCGGCGTACTGCGCCTCCGTGAGAAACGTGGGACGCAGACTGTGCGCCATGGGCCGGTCGCCGAAGAGCACCTTGCGGTCGTGCTGCGCGTGGTGGAGCTGGGCCAACTGCTCCTCGGCCGCACCCAGGTTCTGCTCAATCAGCGTATGGTAGTGCTCAATGGCGGGGCGAGTGGACGGACGCATGGGGCGTTCGAGCGAGTGGGGTACAGGAGTAGACGCGGCGGGCCATGAACATCAGCCCTGCTCGCCCACGCGGCCCGGCTCGAGCAGGCCGTTTGCGCTAAACTGGGGCGCATCGCGATCTTCCAATGCCTTTTCGACGGCCAACTCGGCGACCGCCCGCACGACCCAGTCGAAGTTATCGTGACCGACGGAGTGGTAGTCGGCATCCGGTGCGGGGTTCATGAAGTCGATGGCGTACGGGATGCCATCGCGCACCGCAAATTCGACCGTGTTCATGTCGTAGCCGAGGGCGCGGCAGAGGGCCAACACGTCGCGCTCGAGCTTCTCACGCCGGTCGTCGGGGATGGGCTCGTCGGACACGGCCGAGTAGCGCTCGTGCATCGGCACGGACGGATTGTACTTCATGACGCGTGCCTTCTGCTGGCCGATGCCGTAGCAGCGGTAGTAGGCTTCAAATTCAATCCCTTCCTGCAGCATCATGCAGTCGGTGCCCGAGTCGTCATAAGCCGCCAGCAACTCGTCTTTGGTGTTGACCTTGCTGACGCCGCGCCACCCACCGCCGTCGAACGGCTTCAGAAAGGCGGGAAAGCCGATGTGGTCGATGATATGGTCCCAGTCAACCGGGTACTCCAAGTTACGGAACGTCTCGTCCGACGTGTTGGGCGGATGCTGCTTATGCGGCAGAATGACGCTCTTCGGAATCGCCACGTCCACCGCCTCGGCGATCGTGTTGTCGATGAACTTGTCGTCCGCACTCCACCAAAATGGATTGTTGATGACGTATGTGCCGTGCAGGGCCGCCCACTTCAGATACGAGCGGTAGAACGGCACCTCGTGCGAGATTCGGTCAATGATGACGTCGAACGCGGGCTCGGCGTGGGTGCGCACGTGGTCAAGTTTCACGAAGGCGGCCTCTACGCCCCGATCGCCGTACTCGTCGTTAATGAACGGAATGAGCGCATCCGGAAAGGTCGTTTCGACGCCACGCAGAACGCCGATGCGTTTGGTGCTCATGGGGTGGGGGATCGTCTCTGAAGCAGGAAGCGAGGGAGCCATCGGACTAGCCGATGTGGCGCCGCATTTGGTCGTGCCACCACGGCCAGTCGTGGCCGAAGCCATCGGCACGCTCGTAATACGGGCCAACGTCTTTGGTGTGCAGCAGATGATTCATATGCTCGGTGCCGCCGCGACAGGGGTCATGCTCGCCCGCTGTCAGAATCACGTGCGTGTCGCGGAGGGCGCTTAGCGTGCCCTCATCATCCAGGTTCGGCAGGTAGTCGACCGGGTTGCTAAAATACACATTCTCGTCGTAGAAACCATCCATGAACGAACGGATGTCGAACGACCCACTCATGGCGATGAGCTTCCCGAACTGCCACGGCTGCTTGAGCACGAGGTTGGCAGCGTGGTACGCACCGAAGCTCGCACCGGCCGCGATGATGAAGTCGTTGGCAGCGCGATGGCGGATGAAGGGGAGCACCTCTTCCAGTACGTACTGCTCGTACTGCTGCTGCCGTTTGATGCGCACGTAGGGATGCACCGAGCGGTTGTAGAAGCTCTCGCCGTCTACCGCATCCACACAAAAGAGCTGGTTGTGCCCGTGCGTCAGCGGATCGCAGAGGGCGCCCACCATTCCAAAGTCTTCCCACTCGTGGAACCGGCCCATGCTGGAGGGGAAGGCCAGGATGGGCGTACCGCCATGGCCAAACAGCAGCAGATCCATGGGGCGGCCAAGGCGGGGGCTGTGCCACTGTACGTGTTCGCGATGCATACGATACTCCGTTGGTCCAGTTGTCGTGTGGGAGCCTTTCTTCGCTCGCTCCGCGCTGCCGTTCCATCTTAACGCCGCGCCGCCCCGAAAATTCATGCGCCCCCGTTTTCGCATCACGAGCGGGCGGTAACGAGAGGTACCAAGGAAACGGCACAATGGGGTGCCCACACGTTTGCTCTGTGCCTCTGGCGAACTTCTACCCCTGTACGCGGTTGAGGTGTATCCAACTAATCAACTAACATGTCGCGCGGTTCGGCGGCCTCCAGCTACGGGGCCCATGGCCCATCGCTGGTTCGGTCGGTGTAGTGCTACGCGGCAGCTATAACACAACGAATGCAATGCAACACGGTAAAGTGAAGTGGTTTGACGCCGAGAAAGGGTTTGGATTTATCGAGCCCAGCGACGGCAGCCAAGACGTTTTCGTCCACCGCAGCAATGTCGCTGCCCTGGACTTCGAAGAAGCCCTGCGTGAAGGCGAAGAAGTCGAATTCGAAGTCGAGCGCACGCCGAAGGGCTTGAGCGCCCTGAACGTCGAGCGCGTCGGGAGCGACCACGCGCTGTAAGTAGCCGCGACCAATTTGGATCTGAAAGAGCCCAGTCGGTTACCGGCTGGGCTTTTTTGTTTGGTGCCCATCAAGTGTGGGCGTTCCCGCGGCCCCGGCGATACGCGGCCCCGGCGATACGCGGCCC
>CAYFQN010000142.1:0-4083 GCA_964345285.1 uncultured Rhodothermales bacterium | reverse complement strand
CGCGGCCCCGGCGATACGCGGCCCCGGCGATACGCGGCCCTTCGGCTACTCACTGGCGTTCGCCCGCGGTTTCCACGCGGCCTCTTCCTCAGGCCCGGCCGGTCCGATGCGGCCCTTCGCAGCGTCCTTGAGGGCTTGCGCGTCGTAGATGTCCCCCGCTTTCATCGTCCACTGCACGTTGCGCGTGGCGCGGATGTCGACCAGTGGGTTGCCCTGCACAACCACCAGGTCGGCCCACTTGCCGGCGTCGAGGCTTCCCAACCGGTCGCTCACGTTGAGCGCCCGTGCTCCATTGATGGTCGCAAAACGCAGCGCGTCCACAGCGGGGATGCCGGCCCGCACGAAGGCGTGCAACTCGCGATGTACGCTGAACGGCGAAAGAAATTGCCCCCAACTCGGATGGTCTGTGCCCAGCGTGATGAGGTGCCCCACCCCCGCGTCGTAGAAGGCCTTGATGCGGCGGTGCTTAAGTTGATAGATCGTCTCAAACCGATCATATGATTCACGTGGCGGGCGCTCCGTAATCACTTGGCGCATGTACGGTGTGAAGTACTGCGCGGCACCGGCGAAGTCCTCGAACACAGCCGGCTCTTGGTCGCCGTAGTAGCCGTACGCCGTAATCGTCGCGTCGAAGAACACGTGGTGATCGATGAAGTGCTGCGTGATGCGCCGGAAGGCCGGCGTCCCCGGTTCGGCGTCCACGAGCGAGTCGTAAGCCGAGACGGAGTCGGGCAGTTGGTCGCCGCCGAGGAAGTGCTCAACCCGGTCGATGCCCATCGTGATGGCGTCGCGCGGATTCACCGTGTTGCCGTAGCCGGAGCCGAGGTGGCCGGTGACGGTGAGTCCGTGCTGATGCGCCCGCTCGATGAGCGCCGGCAGGAGCCGCGGCCCAAGGCGCTTGACCTTGATGCCGCGCACGCCCTGCTCGGCCCAGTAATCGATTTCGGCCTGCAGCGTCTCCACTGTTTTCGTGGTGTCCCACCCGGGGCGCGCCGTGCCGTAGTACGGCCCCGTGTTGAAAATGCGCGGCCCGCGCCGCTCGCCCCGGTCGATGGCGCGGCGCAGCGCCCGCATCTCGTCCGGCTGCATCTCTCCGGCGGTGAATGTCGAGGTGACCCCGTTCGCGAGAAAGAGCGACGGATACGCGTCGTGCTCTTCCACCCGCCCGGCGCCAAACAGGTCCATGGCGTAGTGCGCATGCATATCGATGAAGCCGGGCAGCAAATACTCGTCCTCGGCCAACCTGATGACGCGGTCGGCCGCCGCTGGCTCGACATTGCCCACCCGCATGATTTTGCCCGACCGCACGCGGAGACCTGGATTGCGCACCATACCGTCGCCGTTGAACATCCAGCCGCCTTCGATGACGGTGGGCGTCGACTGGGCCCGGCTTTCGGTGACGGCCAGCACGCCGATAGCGGCGCACAGCGCAATTGGGATGACAAGCAGGGACTTTAGTGGCTGGTGGAAACGCATGGAAAGGACGATGTGTGGGACGTGCACGTGACGATGGCTAAGAGCTTACTCGGAGGCTGGTTCGTCGGCAGCGACGAGTGCGAGTTGACGGCCGTCGGGGCTCACCGCAAGGCGCGTGATGCCTTGGAGCGGGCTCAGATCGGCGACGCGCTGCCACTCCGCGGCGCCGTCGGGATTGTATTGGTAGAGCGCCGAGCCATCGGCCATGAGCACCCGGCCGTCTGGCGTCCAGGCATGGAAGTCGCCGCCGGCGCGCGTCTCGACGAGCGGCGCGGAGGCCATCGCCTCCGTATCGAATAGCTGGATGCTGGAGGTGGAATCGGACGTGTACTGCGTAAAGCTGATCGTGGCTGACTGCCCTGGCACACGGTGCATCGACCGACCGATGTCGCGAGCCAGCGTGTCGACCGCTTCGGCATCCAGCTCCGTCAGTTGCAGCGTAGCCGGATCGCCCAGCACGTACAGCGCGACCCGTGTGGGTGTTGCCCACGCGTGGTAGCCCACCGGCTGGATGCCGGGCAGCAGGAGCGACGGGCCCGTGCCCTCCATGTCGAACTGCCAGAGGCGCTGCGTGCCGTCTTCCTCGACGCGTACCACAGACAGGCCACCCTCGTGGGGTGTCGGCGAGTATTCGCTGGTGGGCGTAGTCGTGACGGCGCGATGCGTGCTATCGGCAAACGTGTAGCGGTACGTGTCCGCCTGCCCCGCGCGCACGGACGTGTACAGCACTGCGCTGCCATCCGGCGTGAACGTTGGTTGATTGTCATAGCCTGCGTGCGTCGTGAGGCGGCGCGGCGTCTCGATCCGCAATTCGCCATCCGCTGCGGAAAGGGTGGCAAGGTAGATATCGGTAGAGGGCGCAGTGGCTGCTGTCGTATCCGCGGTGGACGACGACGTCTCGGTCCCTTCGGTGCAACCGACGGTGGCAAGTAGCATCATCCCCAGAATGATGGGGACGCATAGGCGGAGACGAGGCTTCATGGGCGTTTGAGGGGAGGTGAGGAATGAAAGGACAACCCGGAGCATGCTACCGGCTCGGGCTCCCTAACCTACGGACTGGCCCCCAGACTTTCTTCTCCATACCGGTACGCTGCCCCTGATGAACTCCGACCGCGGCCCAGCATATGCTGTAGCGACGTTCACCACCTGACGCCCCTTTGCTCCATGCTACCCCGCCTTCGCGCCGAGTGGTCGCGTGCTGCCGACGCGGCGCGTTCGCTCGACGCCCAAACGATATTCGTGTTGCTCGCGGCCACGGTGCTGCTCATCGTGCAATTCACCTTCGGCGGCCGGCAGCTGTTTCGCGAGGAACTGGCCGCCTTCTTTCCGGCGCAGTGGCAGGGCATCTTGGCGTGGGGATGGTGGTTCGGCATGCAGGGCGTCACTGGCTTTGTGCTGCCGGTCCTGGCCCTGCTCCTCGTCTTTGGCCGGCGCCCCAGCGAAATCGGCCTTGGGCTGGGCGACTGGAAGCTCGCCATGACGCTCGCGGCACTCTACATTCCCATCGTGGGCATCGGCACGTGGGTGCTCTCCGACGGCGCTGCCTTCCAAGCGCAGTACCCGCACTACCGCCCAGCCGCCCGCGACTGGACGTTCTTCATCATCTACGAGCTGCTCTTTCTCTTCTACTGGATCGGGTGGGAGTACCTGTGGCGCGGGTTCGTGCTGTTCGGGACGGCCCACACGTTCGGCCTCTACGCCATCTTCGTCCAGACCGTCCCGTTCGCGCTGCTCCACCTGCAGAAACCGCTCGCCGAGGCCGTGCTCTCCATCGTGGGCGGCGTCGCGCTCGGCGCGCTCGTCTGGCGCTGCCGCTCCTTCTGGATCGCCGTGCCCATCCACGCGGCGCAGATGATGCTGCTCGACCTGTGGTGCAGCCTGCGGACCCGATCGGGCGCCTCCGGCATCGGGCTCGACGCCCTCGCCACGGCGCTCTCCGCGTGGTGAGCGCGGGGCGCTATGCCCCGCACCGCTGCGCCGGCGCATCGGACGCCGTCGCCGTGCGGCCTTGCAGCGTCCACACCGCCTGCTCGTCCAGGGCGAACGTCACCGTAAAGGCGTAGCCCGGATACCACGGCGTGCGCCCCGGCCGCCTGTCCGCGATGCGTGGCATGTCGAAGCCCTCGGGCTGCTGCCCGTCGTACGAGGCCGGCGTGAGGCGGTTGTTCCCGCCGTGCGGGATGGTAACCGGTTTGCCGTGGCGGTTTTCGTAACCGAAGGAGGCGCGCAATCGCCCGTCGTCGAGTGGCGCTACGCACTCCAGAATAGGATGCACGCTCGCTTGCCGGTCGGACGGCGGTGCGGGGTTGAGCGGCCCCAGCGCCCAATGCCGGAGGACACGCGTGCCGTCGCGACCGCTGGCCACGTACAGGTAGTCCTCGCCCACAACGAGGTGGTTGGCCTGAAATCCATTGAGCAGGTCCGCCCCGACGCGCTGCAGAGTGTGCGTGCGCGGACCGGGGCCTTGTTTGGCCGCGCGCTCCACCGCGGCGGGCATCTGGGGGTCAGGCACCCACTCGAACCCGACAATCCCGGCATTGGACTTGGCCGCGTACACGAAATCGCCTCGCGCAGCGGCGACAGCGCCGCGATGGTCCCGCGTTCGTC
>CAYFQN010000141.1:0-8656 GCA_964345285.1 uncultured Rhodothermales bacterium | reverse complement strand
GCCCAACACGCAACGCTACACCAGTAGGGCGAGGCGGCGAGACGGGCGAGTGACGGCGACATACAGCAAGGCCTGCCGCTCGGGACCGCGGCACGCGCGCAGGTCGCGCACGTCAACGAAGGCCGTGTCGAAGGTGGAGCCCTGGGCCTTGTGAACGGTGCTGGCGTATGCGTAGTCGACCTCGGCGAAGCGCTCCTTCAGGTCGTAGAACGTGGACCAGGCGCGCGGCTGTTCGATGGCTTCTTGGCGCCGCACCTCCAGCTCGTTCTCGAATCGCTCGCGCTCGTCCTCGTGCAGCACGTACAGGGCGCGCGTCCAGGCGTCGTGCACGCTGCGCACCTTCAGCCGCCATACCGTCCACGTGCTCAGGTCGTCGGCCTCAAACGTCTCCATGCGTGCCTTCCGGACGCGCACCTCTTCGCTGTTTTTGAGCGTCGGCACGTTATTGTGGAACCACGTTTCGCGGGCCACGAGCCACTCGCCCTTCACGAACTGCGGCGCGTCCGCGCCGTACAGCGCGTCGCGGATAGCCCGGTTGTAGCGCCGCACCGTTTTGTTGCGGTAGGCCAGCACGCGGGCCGCCGTCGCGTCGTCGTCAAAGGCATCCGACTGAAAGGCTCGTCGTGCGCTGGCCTCAAACTCGCCGGCGTTGTCGGTTACAGCCACGCCCTCGTCGTTGGCGAAGCGGCTCGTGAAGGGGTCCGACTTTTGGAGCCGCACGTGGCGGGCGAGTGCCAGAATCGGGTTGCCCTCGCCCTGCCGATGCACCTCTTCGAGCAGCGGCCCCTCTACATCAAAAACGGGCGACGCGGTCTCATTAACGGGTGGGAGCTGCGCGGGGTCACCCACGAACAGCCACTGCAGACGGCGCGGCGCCTGCTCAATATGCGCCCACTCCGCCGCGCCGATCATAGAGGCCTCGTCCACCACCACAATGCCGGCGGGGTACTCGGCAAGGTCGCCCTCAGGCTCCAGGGCGTAGGCGCCCTTATCGTCCGGCACCAGGCGCAGGCCGAGAAATGAGTGCAGCGTCTGCGTCGGCACGGCATGCTCGTTCATGTGCGTGCGGAGCACCTGAGCGGCCTTGTGTGTCGGCGCACAGGCGGTCAGGGCGGCGCCTTCATCCAGCATCCGATCGACGAGTGCGCCGGCGAGGAAGGTTTTGCCCGTCCCTGCGTAGCCGCGCAGCGTGGTATACGCTGCGCCACCGGCCAGCCGCTCGTACACGGCGTCGAATGCAGCCTGCTGGTGCTCGGTAAGAGAGGCCATGGCACGTCTACTGAAGGGCGGGACTGGTGGAGGGGGCCGCGTCGCTCTCACCGCGCGCCTGCTTCGCCGCTACCCGCGCGAGATGGCGCCCGAAGCCGTTCATTACCCAGAGATGAGCCAATGCCTGCGTCGCATTGTACACGTACCACGGCAACTGCGGTGCGAAGTCGTGTACCGCACCGATGGCGCAGGCCCCGTTGAGGGCACGGCGAAACTCCAGCCGCCCCTCGTGATGATTTGTCATATCGGCTAGCAGGCCACCGGTGACATGGAAAAGCTGGCGACCCGTTGGGCTGCGATCGGCAGCGAATGACAACTTCAGGAGTGCAAGGTCGAGGCCTCGCACGCAAAACTGGACCCGGTCGCCTTCGACGTCGCAGCGGAGAAAGGGCCATCCGAATTTGGGCAGCCAGCGCATGTATTCCTCCGCTACGTCTTTCGCCGTGAAGCCTGGTGGGAGTGGTAGGCGCTGTACAGACCGCACGACGCTGTCCGTCCGGATGACTGCATCGTCCGCGTCGCGAAGATCCTGACGCGGATTGGGGTGCGGGCGTCCAGCCTCCGTGACGGCCGCGCCGAGTGCCGTCTCGAATGACTGCAGATCGGGCGCGAGCCAGCGCTGGAGCGGGTTGTCATCGACGCGCACGTCGTGCCGGAGGCTCTCGATGACGGGACCGACAAGCTCGCCCGGTACGCCTCCGAAGGTGCGCACCCACAGTTTCGAGATCGCAGGGGCCGTCACGGGCGTCGATAGCAGATGGCGATTGAGCCCGAGCACCTGCGATGCCCGCTCCAGGGTCTCCCGGTACGTCATCACCTCCGGGCCCCCGACATCGAAGTGCCCGCTGAACCGCTCCGGCTGACCCAGCACATGCTTCACCGCGCGCACCACATCATCGATGGCAATCGGTTGCGTGATAGCCTCCGTCCACGACGGAAGCACCATTAGCGGGAGTCGTCGCACGAGGTTGAGCAGCATGCGCAGCCGCGTCCCGCCGGGCCCTACGATGAGCCCCGCCCGCAACGCCGTGAGCGGCACGGCACTGGATCCCAGTGTGTTTTCGACTTCCAGCCGGCTCGCTAGCTGATCCGGGAGGGGCGCATTTTCGGGGATAAGGCCACCAACGTACAAGATCTGCTTGATGCCCTGCGCTTGGGCCGCCCGCGCGAAGTTGTCTGCTAGCAGCAGGTCAAGGTCGGCGACATTGCCTTGCGTGAGCCGCGCTGAGGGCAACATCGAGTGCACGAGGTAAATCGCGTAGTCGGCGCCTTCCAGCGCGTCGCGCACGGCATAGGGCTCAAAGAGATCGCAGTGCCGCCACGTCTCCGCAGGACGCTGCTCGGCGTACACGCGAGCCCGAACCGGAGAGCGCGTGAGGCCGATGATGTTATAGTCGTCTGCGAGCGCCGCCCGCACGGCGGTCCCGACGAAGCCGGTGGCTCCTGCAATTGCTACCGTGGGTCGGTCCGCCGGTGCGTTCATGGTCCACCTCGCCTCGTCCCGTGTCCTATGGGGGTGCCGTAACGGAGAAAAGCCAGACCTGGGGGCAGGTCCGGCTTTTGGCGGAGAGGGAGGGATTCGAACCCTCGAAACCGGGTTACCGGTTTACTCCCTTAGCAGGGGAGCGCCTTCGACCGCTCGGCCACCTCTCCAAAAGTCGGAAGCCGGGCTCGCTGGCACAGCTAGGTGTGTGATATGCTGCATGCTGCCCATTGATCCGGCGTAGGTCGCGCAGGGGGGCCTACCCACCCGATTCAAGCGCCTCGGCACCGCTGGTAATCTCGAGGATCTCGGTGGTAATGGCATCTTGCCGGGCCCGGTTGTAGGCGAGCCGCAGGTCCTCAAGCAGTTCCTCGGCGTTGCTCGTGGCGTTGTCCATCGCCACCATGCGCGCGCCCTGTTCGGCGGCGTTCGACTCCAAGAGCGCCCGCCACACTTGGTAGTGTAGAAAGCGGGGCACCAACTCATTCAGCAGGGCTTCGGGTCCGGGCTCAAAGAGGTAGTCGACCTCTTTGTTCACGTCCACCGTGCTGATACCGTTGAACTCTTCTTGCATGACCGGTGTCGAGAAGCGCTCGTCCGGAATGGGAATCAGTGGCTCGACGATCCGGTTTTGCGAGATCGTGTTCTTGAACTCATTGTATACGAGGCGCACTTCGTCCCACCTGCCATCGAGGTAGCCCTCAATGGCCTGCTCGGCCACGGCCTTCCCGATATCGAACGAGAGGTTGTCGAAGATGCCCTTGTAGTCGCCGACAAGGTTGTAGTCGCGTTTGGCGAAGTGCTCGTGTCCCTTACGACCGACGCACAGCAGCCGCAGCGTGCCCTGCTTCCGCAGCGCCGCGTAGTCCTCAGCGATGGTGTCTTCAGCCCGGCGGATGACGTTGCTGTTGAACGCACCTGCCAGTCCCCGATCGGCCGTGACGACGATGAGCAGCGCGCCGTCAACCGACTCACGAGGCGGGAAGAGCTCATGCGACGTCGGATCGAGCTCCTCCTTGAGGTGCTCAACGAGTTCGCGCAGCTTGAACGAATAGGGGCGCGTCTGGAAGATGCGCTCCTGTGCGCGGCGCAACTTGGCAGCGGCCACCATTTTCATGGCGCGCGTCACCTGCTGGGTGTTCTCCACCGAGTTGATGCGGTTGCGTATGTCGCGAAGGTTCGCCATGGTGCGGCTGGTCAATCAAACTGCGAGGGGGGCGGGTATGCGGCAGTCACTGCGCGGTAGTCGCTACGCGGCGACAGCCTCTTCGTCGCCTTCCGTCTCGCGGTAGATGGAGACAAGGTCTGTGGCCACTTCTTCGATCGTGGCCTTGGCGTCGTCGCTCAACTTTTCCGTCTCACGGATCTCGTCGAGCACATCCTCGTGGCTGACGGTGAGGCGCTCCAAGAGCTCCTGCTCGAACTCACCAATCTTGTCAAGCGGTACGTCGTCAAGCATGCCTTCGACGGCGACATACATGATCGTCACCTGCTGCTCGACCGGCATGGGATCGTACTGGTCCTGCTTCAGGATTTCGACGAGGCGCTCGCCGCGGCGGAGTTGCCGCTGCGTAGCCGGGTCGAGGTCGGAGCCGAACTTGGAGAAGGCCTCCAGCTCGCGGTACTGCGACAGGTCGATGCGCAGCGTACCGGCCACGCCCTTCATGGCCTTGATCTGCGCGCTACCACCCACACGGCTTACCGAGATGCCGACATCAATCGCCGGGCGGATACCGGAGTTGAAAAGGTCCGCGTCCAGGTAAATTTGGCCGTCGGTGATCGAAATTACGTTCGTCGGGATGTAGGCGGACACGTCGCCGGCCTGCGTCTCGATGACGGGCAGCGCCGTGAGCGATCCGCCGCCTTGGATGCGGCCTTTCAGGTCGGCCGGCACATTGTTCATCTGCGTCGCCACCTCATCGTTTTCGATGATCTTGGCGGCGCGTTCTAGCAGGCGGCTGTGGAGGTAGAAGACGTCGCCCGGGTAGGCTTCGCGGCCCGGCGGACGGCGCAGCAGAAGCGACAGCTCGCGGTAAGCCACCGCCTGCTTCGAGAGGTCGTCGTAGCAGACAAGCGCGTGGCGGCCCGTGTCACGGAAGAACTCGCCAATGCAGGCGCCGGCGTACGGCGCGATGAACTGCTGCGGCGTCGGCGATGCGGCAGGCGCGTTCACGATCACCGTGTATTCCATAGCGCCGGCTTCTTCAAGCGAGCGCTGCACCTGCGCGACGGTGGAGTCTTTCTGGCCCACAGCCACGTACACGCAGTAGACCGGTTTGTCGGTGTCCTGTGTCTGCTGCTGGTTGATGATCGTGTCGATGAGCACGGCCGTCTTACCCGTCTGGCGGTCGCCAATCACAAGCTCACGCTGGCCCCGCCCGATCGGGATGGTCGCATCAATCGGTTTGAGGCCGGTCTGCAGCGGCTCCTCAACGGGCTGCCGGTAAATCACACCCGGCGCCTTGCGCTCGAACGGTAGGTTCACCTTCTCGCCCTCGATGGGGCCCTTGCCGTCCAGCGGGTTGCCAAGCGGGTCAACCACACGACCGAGCATGTTCTCGTTCACCGGGATCGACGCAATCTCACCGAGCCGGCGAGCTTCGTCCCCCTCACTGACAGCATTTACCTCGCCGAAGATGACGATACCGACGTTGTCTTCTTTAAGGTTGAGCACCATGCCCTGTACGCCGCTGTCGGGAAACTCCACGAGTTCCCCAGCCTGGACATTCGAGAGGCCGTACACGGTCGCAATACCGTCGCCAGCCTGCAGCACGGTGCCGACTTCGTAGACGTCGGCGTCGGCGTCAAAGCCGCCGAGTTCGCGCTTCAGCACGGACGTTACTTCGTCGGGTCGAATCGCCGTAGCCATAATTCTGTGTCAATCTGTATGCGTTGAAAATAGTGCGACGGAGCCGGCACCGTGGTCATCCCGGCTGCCCGTTGGCTGCTGTGTGTGCAGCTTGGCCCCACGAGTCGCGAAGATTGTCGAGTTTCTGCCGCACGCTGCCGTCGTACACGCGGTCGCCGATCCGGAAAACCAAACCGCCAATCAGGTCGGGGTGTACAGTGACGTTGAGCCGGATATCCTTGCCGGTCATTGCCTGGAGGCGTTGGACGAACTTGTCGCGCTCGGCATCGTCGAGCGGCGCCGGCACGCGGGCCTGCACTTCCACGATGCCTTCCTGCTGGTCACGCAGATGCTGGTACGTGTCGAGCAGATCAGCAAGAAGCGTCTCGCGATCTTTTTCGACAAGCAGCTTCACGAAGCGGAGCGTGATGGGATGGACGCGGTCTTCGAGCAGTGCCTCAAAGGCGTCTCGCTTCTTGTCCTGTGGGATGGCCGGGCTCTCCACGAGGCGTACAAACTCGTGCGTTTCGCGCAGCGTCGCCCGCAGCATATCGACGTCCTCGTCGACCGCCTGCGTGCAGTCCTGCCGCGCGGCCTCGTCGATGAGGGCGTTGGCGTATCGGCGCCGTACGGTTAGCTCACTCATAGCGCGTTACAAATGGCGAGTGGCGGATTCGAAAGGTCGAACCCGGTACCCGGCGGTTAATTCGTTGGCAGGTCATCGATGAAGTTGTCGACCAAGCGGCGCTGGCGATCCCCGTCAACGTCTTCCTTGAGGATCTTGCTGGCGGCTTGGATGGCCAGGTCGGCCACCTCTTCGCGCAACTCTTCGAGGGCGCCCTGCTTCTCGCGCTCAATCTCGGCCTGTGCCTGCTCTTGCATCTTGCGGATCTTCTCGCGCGTCTTCTCCACCTCGTCCTCGCGGAGCGACTCAGCCGCCTCGCGAGCCTCGCGCAGGATGCGCTGGGCTTCGCGCTCGGCTTCGCGGCGGGCCTTCTGGTTATCGGCCTGCACCTGCTTCGCTTCGGCGAGCGCTTTTTCGGCCCGCTGGATCGAGTTGCTGATGTTCTCCTCACGCTCTTCCAGCGCCTTCGTGATCGGTCCCCAGGCATAGCGCCACAAGAGAAAAAGCACGACCCCAAAGGTGACCGCAGTCCAGAACACGAGACCGGCGTTCGGCGCGAGCAAGTCGGGCGTCGGCGCCTCAGGCACCTCAGCCTGCGCGGCGGCAAGTAGCAACGAGAGATACATAACAGTAACTCAGTTCAGGATGGTGGATGCGACACGCGCTCTGCTTCCCTCAGACGAGGCGCCCCGGAGTGCGGCAGGTTCGTTCCGAGCGAGGAAGCGGGCGGTTCCGCGTAGAGCTTGAGGGCCCGGCGGGTGCCGCGATGCGACCGTGGGCGGAGAAGGCGCACGACGGCGTGCCCTTAGGTGAGCACGATGAGCAGGATGGCGACAATCTCAGCAATAATGGCGACACCCTCGATCAGCGCCGCGGCGATAATCATCGTCGTCCGGATGTCGTTAGCGGCCTCGGGCTGGCGAGCTGTGCCTTCCATGGCGGAGCTGGCTAGGCGGCCAATGCCGAGCCCAGCGCCGAGCGACGCGCCTGCGATTCCGATGCCTGCTGCAAGATATGCTAATGCTGCGTTACCCATTTCGGTTTACGTGATGGTTTGGTGTAGGAAAAGTACGTTGGGTGGTTGGTACTGTGGGTGGTTGGTACTGCAAGTGTCAGGGGAGCGAAACCGCCCTCGTGGCCGGAGTCAAAGGAAGCCTTATCGGGCGGGCTCCGAAACCACGGGGGTCGTTTCCGTAACGTCTTCGTCTAGTACGTCCTGCAGTTCTTCGGCCTGGCCGGGCACGCCATCGCCTTCAATCTCGGCGCGGCGGTCATCGTCTTCTTCCATGCCAATGTGTTCCTCGCCGACGTGCTCGTGCTCTTCGATGGCAAGGCCAATAAAGAGCGCCGACAGGATGGCAAAGATATAGGCCTGAATGAACGAGATGGCCAACTTCAGCACGTAGATGAACACTGTGAGCGGGACGCTAACAAAGATCGTAGCGTAGCCCACGCCGGTCCCTAGTTGTGCAGCAAAGATGAAGATCAATCCAATCAAGCTGACGATCACCAAGTGACCGGATAGCATATTACCAAAGAGACGGAAGGCAAGTGCAAGGGGCTTGGTGAAGAGCCCGATAAATTCAACCGGCACCAGAAACGGCTTGACGAAGACCGGTACGCCTGGCGGGTTGAAGATGTGCTGCCAGTACTCCTTGGTACCAGCCAGTTGCGTCAGCACGAACGTAAACCCGGCCAATGTAGCCGTCACCATGATGTTAGACGTAGCCGTGACGCCCCATGGCACGAGTCCAATGAGGTTGCCAAGCAGGATGAAAAAGAAAACGGTAGCGATGTAGGGAAAGTAGGTCTTCCAGCGCTCGCCGATAGTGGGCTTCGTGACCTCGTCGCGCAGGAAGACAATGAAGACTTCCATCAGGTTCTGCCACGTACCGTGCGGCGCCTCCTCGCGGCCCACCCCGCGCTTGTACTTGGCGGCCAAGCGCAGTAGCACAACAACCACAATGAGGCCCACCAGGAAAACGTACACCGTATGACGCGTCAATGAAAAGTCGACCAGGATCGAGCCTTGGGCTCGCTTGACCGGGAAGTAGAGGTGCTTGTGGTCCTTGAAGGAAGCTACTACCTGCGCGTCTGTCAGTGTGCCGCCCTCGCCATCGCCCAGTGTGTACGGGCCGGGGTCCAGCGCGGCGTGCGTCGTACTGAAGACTTCGAACGTAAGGCCTCCCGAAGCATCGCGTGCTAGGAAGAGGCGGGGCAGTTCGATGACGCCAAACGGCTCAAAGTTAAGGTAGTTACCGTCGGCGGAGTGCTGCACGGCCTTGGGGTCGCCGCTGCCGTCGTCGGCAGCCTGAGCCGGCGCGGCCAGAAAGGCAACGGCCCAGAGGGTAAGGAGCGCGGCAAAAAGTCGGGAGGGCGTTCTCATTCGTCTGGAAGCCACTTGATGGAAACCTACGTTTTGGAGCTATGG